>CAXRGI010000411.1:0-5044 GCA_964229935.1 Opitutales bacterium | reverse complement strand
TGATCAGGATCGCCGCGTCGGCGCTGCCCGGCGCGAAGGGAAACGCCCCGGTGCGGACTGCGGTCTCGGCGATCGCGGCGGAATCGTTCGTGGTGCTCCAGCCGGAGTTGATCGCGATGGGGCGTCCTCCGTCGAGGAGCGTCAGCTCCGGACGCGCGAGAAAGCCGGTGACGCCGAATTGTCCCAACGCGGGGCCGGCCGCACGGATCAGGATGCGCTTGGGATCCGTTCCCCGAACGACAAGGCCTGCGGTCAGCGTGGACTCCCCTGCGCCCGCGACCGCTCGCGTGGAGAGGTTCACGAGCCGTTGGTCGGGGGACTCGGGAGCCAGATCGTAGACCTCGATGAGGCACACCCCGGCGCGGCCGTCGGCGGCGGAGGCGACCGCGGTGTAGCCGCCCGGCGGCAGCGTGGTCACGATCACGGCGTCGCCGCTGCCCGCCGTGAGGGCGAACGCGCCGGCCCGGGCAGCGACCGCGGGGATTTCCCCGGATCCGGGCGCGGTCCCCCACGCGGCATTGGTTGCCAGCCTCGTGTCGCCGCGCAGCAGCTCCAGCCGCGGCGCGGGCAACGCCGAGGTCACGCCGAAATCCCGCAGTCCCGGCCCGATCGCGCGGATGAGCACCGGTTTGGATTCCGGACCGGAGACCACAAATCCGGCGATGACCACCTCCTCGCCGGCCGACGCGGCGGCGCGACTGGAAAGGTTCACGAGCCGCTGCGCGGTGACGGCGGATGTTCCCATCGCCGCCCCGACGAAAGTCGGCGCGCCTCCGGATCCCGTCGGCGTGGCGACGAGCCTACCCGCAGCCACGGTCACCGCGAGCGCTTGTCCTGCCGTGATCGGACTGAGCGTGGCGGTGCCGGCAGGGGATAGCGTTCCCTCCGCGACCGAGATGCGCGTCCCGCCGGTCGTCGCGGTCAGTATCCGGCCTGAAGTGGCGACCGCGGCGTAGAGCACGCCGGCCTGGCCGGCGGCTCCGGCCAGATAAAACCCGGCGGTGTTCGCCGGGCCGCCCGCCGGCGTCCTTTCACCGATCAGCTTGCTCCCGCCGAGCGCGCCACCCGACACGTCGGCCGCGATGGTGCCGTCCGTCGCGATCGCCCCGTTCACCGTCGCGGTCGACCCCGAGTTGTCTCCGGAAAGTTCCGACGCGCCGAAGCGGAACGTTCCGTCCTCGCTGACGGCGATCGCGCGGCCGAACCAGGCGCGCTGGCCGGAGGTGGTCGCGGCGAGGAAATGCGCCGTGTTGTCGGGCTGCACGACGAGCGCGAAGGTTCCGGGCCCCGCGGGAGGATCAAGCCGACCGAAATAGGTGCCCGCGTGTCCGCGGCGCAGCACGCGCACCGCGGCGGGTGGCGTGGTCACTTTCCCGGCGGCGTTGCTCACCTCGACGGCATAGGCGCCGGAGCGTTCCGGGGTCGCGGCGGCGAGGCGCAAGGTCGCGGCGGTCGCGCCCGGGATCGCGACGCCGTCGCGCAGCCACTGGAAAGTCGGGGCCGGTTCGCCGGCGGCCGTGACGGAGAGCACCATTTCGCCTCCGGCGACGATGGTCGCAGCCGCGGGTAGCCGGGTCACGACCGGGGCGAAGGGAGCCGGGGCCGCGTTCACGCCGACGCGCAGGTCGTCGATGCGCCAGTTGGCGGTGCCGACACCCGCGTTGCCCGAGCCGTTGTGGCCGTGGATGCGGAAAGTGACGGCGCGGCCCGGTTCCGCGGCGAACGCGGGAAACTCCGGCGTGATGAGGCTCCACACGCTGTTGTTGGCGAGCGCGCCAGAGGACAGCGGGCGCGCGAAGTCATCGGCGCTGGTGAAAACCGTGAAAGCCTGCGGTCCGGTGGCCGTGCTGCGGGAGCCGAAGCTCAGCGATGAGACAACCAGACGGCGGCCGGCCGGCACCTCGAGCGTGAATTCAAAGTAGGCCGAGCCGGAGCCGGCGGCGCGGTTGAGCGGTCCGGTGCGCGCGGCGGCGCCGGCGTTGTTGCCGCCGGACGCCCCCGGGTAGCCGGACGAGACCGAGGCGTTGGTGAGCAGCGCCGTGGTGCCGTTGTTGTTCTGCTGGGAAACGAGCCCGCCGCCGATGTCGCGCGGCAGGCCGCCGGTGGCGGTCGCGGCGGAGTAGTCCCAGAACAGCGATCCCGCGCCGGAGGCGAGATTGAGAGCGGCGGTGGTGGTCACGACCGCGCCGTCGGCGTTGGCCACGGTCGCCGCGTAGGCGCCGAGTTGCGCGGGTTGGAGGTCCCGCACGACGAGGGTCGCGTTGGTGGCGCCGGGCAGTTCGGCGCCGTTGAAGGTCCACTGGTACGTGAGCGGCGGGGTGCCCGACGCGATGACGGTGAAGGTGGCCGCGCCCCCGAGTGCGGCCGCTTGGCTGGCCGGCTGCGTGGTGATGCGGGGCGCGCCCGCCGTCGATGGCTCGTCGACCTTGGCCCGCAGCGCGGCGGCGGTCTCGGGCGGCAACTCGGAGAAAAACGTGAAGCCGGTGTCGGTCTGCAGCCGCGCCACCGAGGTGAGGTACTGCTGCCATGGGTTGGTGCGGATGCCGGGGATGTTGGGCACCTTGATCGCGATCACGCGCGTGGTGGCGGTGATGCGGGACAACGCGGAGCCCGGACCCGGCGGAACCACCACGGCGATTTTCCAGACGTGGGCCGGCACGGCGATTCCGCCCGGCAGCCGCTCCGCGCCGAAACCCGCCGGCCCGGAGATGACGAGGATCTCGTTGCCGAGCCCGGCGAGCGAGCGGCAATAGGTCTCGAAGCTCGCCCAGACGCCCTGGTTGTGGTCGGGCGTCTGCGGCAGGATGTTGGTCATGTAGAACGTCGCTTGGTTGTCGGCGACGGTGACCGTGCGGTCTCCCGAGGGGCAAAGGTGTCCGCGGTCGAAGCCCGAGCCGGAGTAATCCTCCGGTTGCACCCGCGTGAGGTTGGCCGGCAGCCCGGGATCGGCGGCGAAGTCACCGCGGCCGCTGGCGCCGAGGTCGGCCAGCCCCAGGCTCCAACTCACCCAGTTGGCGGTGCGCGTGGTGTCGTTGTACTCCAGCGCGTACTGCGCGCGGCGGAGCAGAAAACGCCGGGGGTCGGCGGGATCGGTCGATGCGCCGGCCGGGTTGCCGAGCGGCATCTGCAGGTCGACGCCGATCGCGGCATAGCCGGCAAGCGCCGAAAGCAGGAGGAGAAGCAAAGGAACCAGCCGGCGGATATTTCCGATCACGACCCCGAGTGAGCCCGCGACCCCTGCGATGTCACGGCGGAAGGTCGGGCGTTCGGGGGGATGACGGGCCAAAGTTATTCGGAACGGATGCGGATTCCGGGCATCGGATCCGCGGGCGTTCATCGACGAACATTCGGGCTTCCTTTAGCGCGAAGCCGAAGGGCATCGTGACCATAACGGCTATGGTAAGACGGGAGAAGAATCTCAGTCGGGTTGAGTTGGTAGCTCCCCGTTGCGCTCCTGGTTGCGGTCTTGAGACAGATCTCGGGGCGCCGGCCGCTTCTGCGGCTATCGCAAGCGCTTAGCCTGAGCTTGTTTTACCTTGCGGGTGGAAACGGCTGTAGCCGTGTTCCAGCTTGCTACCGCTCCCATGGCCAACACGTCCCTCCGCTTACGTTTCGCGTTTTCACTCAGCTTGCTGGGCCTCGTTTTCCTGGTGCTGGACTTGCCTCTCGCGGGGGCTCCCTTGCGCGGGCTGACGCCGGCCACGGCCGCGCAGGAATTGTCGGAAAAAGGCCGCGTGACCTTCCGCGTGAACGGCCAGCCCCGCCTGCTCATTCTGGCGGCCGGGGAAGTAGCCCTCCCGCGACGCGGAGCGGATGCGGCGGCTTTGCTCGCCGGCGTGCAGTTGGCGGCAGCCGATGCGCAACACCGGATCCTCCGCCTACCCAGCGGAACTATGCCGGCGCAGTGGCTGGAGACGAGTCGCGCCAGGGCACAGAGCGCGGCGGGCGGATTTTCCGCAGCGGCTCAGCCGGATGACATCGGCCCGGTGTTTTACGAAGTCGGTCGCGAAGGAGACAGCGCAGCACGCTTCGTTGCGACGGGGCGGCTGCTGCTGATCGGTGCGAATGCCGGCGCGGCGGGGATCGCCGCGGGCAATACCGGTGCGCGGGGGTACGCGTCCCTTTCGGACGAGCTTTGGGTGCTCGACTACGCGTCGCCCTACGTGATGTTGGCGGCCGCTCGGGCCCTGGAGTCGGCGGGGAATTCCGTCGAGCCGCAGTTCACCCGTTGGCGGGTCAAGCGAGCCGCACCCAACGACCCGCTCTACGGCCAGCAGGTCTATTTTAAAAACACCGGGCAGGGCGGTGGCACGGCTGGGGAAGACCTGAATATCGAGGGACTCTGGCCGTCCGCTAGCGGTGCGGGCGTCACTGTGGCCGTCGTTGATGACGGCCTTGAACTGAGGCATCCGGATCTCGCTCCAAATGTGGCGGAGGCCGCGCTGCACCGCGACGTGCTGAATGACACTTCTGATCCGACGCCGCCGGCCAAGGCCAACCACGGTACCATTTGCGCGGGTTTCATCGCGGCCCGGGGCAACAACGGCATTGGCATCACAGGCGCCGCCCCCTTGGCGCGCCTGATTGGCATCCGTCTGCTCGGAGAGGGCGCCACCGGCGATTCTGCGACCGACATCCAGGAGGCCGCTGCGTTCGCTTGGCGTACCGATGTTATCCAGATCTCGAGCAACAGCTGGGGGCCGAATGACGACGCCGAGACGGTGTCCGGGCCGGATACCGCGGCGCTGGCCGCATTGCGGGCCGGAGTCACCACCGGTCGTGGCGGTCGCGGCGTGCTTTACTTTGTGGCGGCGGGCAACGGGCGGGATTCAGGGGACCACGCCGGATGGGATGGGTATTCGGGCAGCAGGTATGTTTTCGCCATCGGGGCGACGGACAATCGCGGCCGCCAGGCGTCGTTCAGTGAATCCGGACCCCAATTGCTGGCGACGGCAATCGGCCAGACCAGTGAGGATGCCGAGGTGCAGCTGCTTGCCGCCGATAATGTGGGGGACCGTGGCGCCAACACCGCCGCTTCCCCCGA
>CAXRGI010000410.1:0-2507 GCA_964229935.1 Opitutales bacterium | reverse complement strand
CCCGCACCGATCTCACGCGGCTTGCCAATCGCGAGCTGCTCGACCGCCTCGCGGGACCCAATGGCTTTGAGCAGGAACAATCCCGCCGCGTGCTCGTGGAGCGCGGCGCCGCTGCGGTCACTCCCGACTTGGATGCTTGGGTCGTCCGCCAGACCACCGAGCCCGCCAAGCTGCAGGCCCTTTGGTTGCGGCAGGCTTTCAACGCGAACCCCGCGGATAGCGCCGGCCTGCTGGCCGCGGCCGATCCGCGCGTCCGGGCCGCAGCCGTCCGTGCGCTTCCCGCCGAGGGCGCCTTGCCGCGGCTGGAGAAACTCGTCGCTGATGCGCACCCACGCGTGCGCTTGGAGGCCGTCCGAGCCCTCGGCCGCCAGGGTTCGGCGCGCGCCGCCGAGCTCGCGCTGTCCGCGCTCGATCGTCCGATGGACCCCTTTCTCGACTACGCGGTGTGGCTCACGATCAATGAGCTAGCCAGTCCGTGGCTCGACGCCGTGCAGTCCGGCGCGTGGCGTATCGCCGGACGCGAGAAGCAACTCGAGTTCGGCCTCAAGGCCGTCGAGCCCGCGCTCGCCGCCGGCGCCGTCGCGCAGCTTGTTTCGCGTCAGGGTGTCCCCCCTGACGGCTCCGGGCCGTGGATCGAACTGATCGGGTCCGCGGGCGGTCCGGCGGAACTGCGCCGCCTGCACGATCTCGTCATCGGTGGCACGCTGAAGGGCGCCTCTGCGGTCCGCGGCCTGACCGCCCTCACCGATGCGGCGCGCCTGCGCAGCACCAAACCGGAGGTCGAGGCGACGGGACTGGGTGCGCTACTCGATTCCTCCGACGCCGCTATCCGCCGCGCCGCGGTCCAGCTCGCCGGCGCGTGGAAGGCGACCGCGTTGGTTTCCCGCCTCACCTCGCTCGCCGCCGGAGAGGAGCGGGCGGTGGTTTTCGCGGCACTGCGCGACATCGGCGGCAATGCGGTCGTCGCCGCGCTCACGAAATTGGTCGCGGCCGATTCGCCCGTCGCTCCCGAGGTGCGGCGGGAAGCGGTGGTGGTGCTCGCCGCGCTCAACGCCAACGCGGCGCTGCCGGCGGTCATTGCGACGCTGCGCGCGACCACTGGTGAAGCGGAGGCCCAGGCGCTCTGGCGCGGGCTGCTCGGCATCCGCGGCTTCAGCGCCAAACTTGCCGCGGAACTGCCAAAGGCCGATTTACCTTCGGCGGCCGCGCGGGCCGGTCTGCGTCCCGCGCGCGAGGGCACGCAGCACCAGGCGCTCGTGCCGGTATTGCTCAAGGCCGCCGGCCTGTCGGTCGCCGGCGCGCAGCTTTCGGCGGAGGAGATGCGAGCGCTCGCGCAGGAGGCCCTCGCCAAGGGCGACCCCGCGCGGGGCGAGGCGCTTTACCGGCGCGAGGAATTGGCGTGCGTCGCGTGTCACGCCATCGGGGGTGCAGGCGGCAAACTCGGCCCCGATCTCACCAGCATCGGCGCGTCGGCGCCGGCCGACTACTTGGTCGAGGCGCTGTTGTACCCGAACGCCAAGATCAAGGAAGGCTACCACTCCGTGCTGCTCTCCACCGCCGACGGCCGTGAGTTCAACGGCATGATCACGCGCGAGACGGAGACCGAGATCCTCCTGCGCGACGCCGCCAACCAGACCGTCTCCATTCCGGCTAAGTCGATCGCGCGCCGCACGAGCGTGGGATCGCTCATGCCGGCGGGTCTGCTCGACTCGCTGCTGCCCGAGGAGCGGCTCGATCTGTTCCGCTTTCTCACGCAGCTCGGCAAACCGGGTGAGTTCGACGCTGCGCGCGGTGGCGTAGCGCGGCTGTGGAAACTCTATCTCATCACCAGCGGCAACCAGCACCTCGGATCCGAGCGCGTCGTCGCCGGCGACTTCACGCTGCCGGGCTGGGCGACCGTGCTCTCGCTCACGGGCGGCGCGCTGCCCGGTTCCGAGGTCGAGAGATCGTTCGGGCAGCGGGGCAACAGCCGCGGGCTTTTCGCGGCCACCCAATTCGATTCGGCACGCGGCGGCACCGTCACGTTCACGCTTTCCGGCGAGGCGACCGGCGTGTGGCTCAACGGCGACATCGTGCGCCCCGGCGAGACGTTCACCGTCACGGCGCGCCCCGGGCTCAACACCCTTGTCCTTCAGCTCAACTCCGCGCGCCCGCCGGCGTCGTTGCGCCTCGCCTCCAACGACGTGGCGTTCCGGACGGAGTAAAACGCCACGCGGTCCGCTTCGGTGGATCGCTCGGTCCTGCCTCGAGGGCGTCGCCACGAACATGGTCGGCGAAGCGCGGAACGCGTTGACGAACCTTTCACCACGGAGACACCGAGGCACAGAGACAGGCTGAAATCTGGATATCGGGAACCCGGGGATTCGGCGTAGGACGGGTTGGGCGGGCCGGGAAGACGTGGAAGGATTCTTCTAGGCGTCCCAATCCCTCGCCGTCGCCTTCGGCAGGCCATCCGATGTAGCCGCGGGTGATCCCGCGGACCCGTCGGGATCGATCCCGGCGGAGCC
>CAXRGI010000409.1:0-11708 GCA_964229935.1 Opitutales bacterium | reverse complement strand
GACGCGTTGGTGCATCAGGCCGATCTCTTCGCCACGGTGGCTGAACTGCTCGGGGTTCCGATCCCGGATAACGCCGGGGAGGACAGCGTGAGCCTGCTACCCCTTTTGCGCGGGACGGCGACGTCTGTCCGACGGCATGCGATCAGCTGCGGCGTCAATGGCACGCAGGCGTTGCGCGACGGCCCGTGGAAGCTCGTCTGCCTGCCGAAGCCCCAGCTCTACCACCTCGGGGACGACCTCGGCGAAAGGATCGACCTCGCCGAAAAACACCCGGAACGCGTCCGTGATATGCTCGCACTCCGGGAGCGCTTCATCTCCGAGGGACGCACCACCGCCGGCACGCCGCAGCGCAACGATGTCCCGGTGCGCCGCTGACCGCCGGATGGGTTTGGTGAAGTTCCGTAGATCCTAGATTCCACCAGTCCAGCCGCCGCGGGACTTGGCGGAGGCTGGCGGAGGAGGAGGGATTCGAACCCCCGGTGAGCTGACGCCCACGTCTGATTTCAAGTCAGGTGCCTTAAACCACTCAGCCACTCCTCCGTGGCGCTGCCGGCCCCGACCGTGCTGGGCGCGGCCGGGACGTCAACCGTGGAACCGCGCGTGGGGCGCCGGTTCAAGCGATGATGTCCTTCACGACATGCCCATGCACGTCGGTGAGACGGAAGTCGCGTCCTTGGAAACGATAGGTGAGTCGCGTGTGTTCGAGTCCGAGCAGATGGAGCAGGGTGGCGTTGAGGTCGTGGACGTGGACCGGGTCGCGCACGACGTTGAAGCCGAGGTCGTCGGTTTCACCGTGGACATGGCCCTTCTTCAGACCACCGCCCGCGAGCCACATCGTGAAACAGCGGTTGTGGTGGTCGCGGCCGTCGTTCCCGCCTTGGACCATCGGGGTGCGGCCAAACTCGCCGCCCCAGACGACCAGCGTGTCGTCGAGCAGGCCGCGCTGTTTGAGGTCCTTCACCAGCGCCGCGCTGGCGCGGTCGGTGTCCTCGCAGTTCTTCTTGATGGCCTTGGTCAGGTCGCCGTGCTGGTCCCAAGCCTCGTGGAAGAGTTGGACGAAACGGACCCCTCGCTCGATCAGGCGCCGGGCGAGCAGGCAATTTCGCGCGTAATTGGACTGTTTGACGTCGGTGATGCCATAGGCCTCCAGCACGTGCGCGGGCTCCGACGAGAGGTCCATGAGCTCGGGGGCAGAGGTCTGGAGCTGGTAGGCCATCTCGTAGCTCTGGATGCGCGCTGCGACCTCGGGGTCGCCCGTGTCGACACGGGCGAGCTCGTTGAGCTCGTTCAAGGTGTCGAGCGAGGCCCGCTGGGTCCGGGCGTCGAAGCCGGCCGGGTTGGAAAGGTACAGGACGGGATCGCCGGTGCCGCGAAAGGGGATGCCTCCGTACACGGTCGGCAGGAAGCCGCAGCCGTAATTGCTCGCGCCGCCGCTGGTTCCCTTCGCGCTGGTGAGCACGACGTAGCCGGGGAGCGATTCGCTCTCCGAGCCCAGGCCGTAGAGAGTCCAGGAGCCGAAGCTCGGCCGGCCGAACTGCTGCGAACCGGTGTTCATCATGATCTGCCCGGGGGCGTGATTCACGGCCTCGGTCTGCATGCTGCGAATGACACAGAGGTCGTCGGCGATACCGGCGATGTTGGGGATGAGCTCGGAAAACGAGATCCCGGCCTTCCCGTGGGGGGCGAATTGGTACTTCGGCCCGAGCAGGGCGGAGTTGGGGTTGATGAACGCGGCCCGGTAATCCTTGAGCAGGTCGGCGGGCGGGAGCTGTCCGTCGCGTTTCTGCAGTTCCGGCTTGTGGTCGAAGAGCTCCAGATGACTCGGGGCCCCGGCCATGAACATGTAGATGACCCGCTTGGCCTTCGGCGTGAAATGCGGCTGGCGCACGGCGAGCGGATTCGCGGGTCCCTTGGCCTTGGCCTGCGCGTCACGCGCCAGGAGCGAGCTGAGGGCCAGGCCGGCGATGCCCACGCCGCAATCCTGCAGAAACCAGCGGCGGGAGAGGAGCCGCGCGCGCGCGGCGCGAAGTTCAGCGGAGGGAGTCATGGGATCAGGATTTCGTCAGGGTTTCGTCGAGGTTGAGCAACACGCGCGCCACGATGGCCCAGGCGGCGAGTTCGGCGGGGGTGGCGTCGGGCGGGAGATCCGAGGTCTTGGTGAACGCCGAGAAGGCGATGTCACTGGCCTGCAACTCACCGGAGCGGATCCGGGCGCGCTTGTCGTCCAGCAGACGCCGGAGCGCGGCGATCTCGGCCGGCCGTGCGCCGCGGGAAGTGCAGAGTCGATAAGCATAATCGGCCCGACTTTCGTCGGTCGTACCACCCTCGCGCCAGATGCGGAGGGCGAGGGCTTGGGCGGCCTCGACGAAAACGGGCTCGTTGAGGCTGGTGAGGGCGGCAAGGGGGGTGTTGGAGCGCGGACGACGGGCGCACGCGAAGTCACCGTTAGGTGCGTCGAAGGCGCTGAGCATCGGGTCGGGCATCGACCGCTTGCGGAAAAGGTAGAGGCTGCGGCGGTAGCGTTCCGCGTCCTGCGGCGGATTCCAATACGTCGGCCGCACGTAGTTGTAGGCCAGGACGTTCTCGGGCACGGGTGGGAAAATACTGGGACCGCCCACCTTGGGATGAAGCAGTCCGGCGATCGCCAGCGCGGTGTCGCGCACCACCTCCGCCTCGCCGCGGAAACGGGGACCACGTGCCAGCAGGCGGTTGGCGGGGTCGCGTTCCAAGAGCTCCGGAGTGGCCGTGGAGCTTTGTTGGTAAGTCCGGCTCGAGATTATCGTGCGGATGAGGTGTTTGTGGCTCCAGCAGTTCTCCATGAAATCGACCGCGAGCCAGTCTAGTAGCTGGTGATGCTCCGGCACCGGCGTGCGCGTGCCGAAATCCTCCGGTGTTTCCACGAGGCCGGTTCCGAAGATCGCCTGCCACACGCGGTTCACCGCGACTCGCGCCGCGAGCGGTGATTGGGGCGAGACCAGCCAGCGGGCGAATTGGAGCCGGTCCTTGGGCGCGCCATCCGGCCAGGGATTCAGCGCGGCAGGCACGTGGGGTGGCACCTCGTGCTTGGGTTTATCCCAGACACCGCGGTCCAGTAGGTGAGTGGCCCGGTTCTGCACACCACCTCGTTCGGCCAGATGGAGGACCGAGGTGACGGCTCCCGGATATTTTTTCCAAAGCGTTTCGGCCTCGGAGTTGAACTTCTTCGCGTCGGCCACCGTGGATCGCCAGGCGCGGAAGATCGCGGTCCGCTGCTCCTCGGTGCGTTTTTCCTCGGGGGTGGCGAGGGCCAGCACGGCGCCGTAGTCGACGGGTTCCGCTTTCGGATCCGGGGCATTGGTGAGGGAGATCCGGCAGCAGCCGAGAGCGGTGTTGTGACGCCCGTTATCGTCCCCGCTGTGGTGCATCCGCAGCAGCACCTTGAGCTTGGTTCCGGCGGGCAGATTCAGCGGTTCGACAAACTGCACCACGGCGACCGAGGGTGAGTTTCTCCGTCCCGGCCCGCGGTCGGCCCGCCAAGCGGTGTCGTTGGATCCATCGATCATGAACTCCGCCGGGCCCACGATTCGTTTGCGCTCCTTGTCGAAGCCGGCCTTCCACTCCTCCTCGAGGCCGCGGACGGATTCGGCGAAATCCGCGGTGGCGTTGCGGAGTGCTACCTTCTCCCACTTGTCGCTGTCCGGAGCCTGCGTGCTTACTTCGAGTTCGGTCAGCGCCCAGGTGCCGTACTTGCTGCGTCCGGGTCCGTTGAACTCGAGATCTCCATGCGTGAGCGCCTCAAGCTGCAACCCGGTCACTCCGTTCAACTCGGGCTTCGCGAGCACGAAGATGTCCCCGCGGGTGGTTGGGTGACCCAGCGTGAGGATGGACTTGTCGGGCAGCTGCACCGGGTGGTTGAGCCCGCTGGTGCTGGCCAGTTCGTAGGGCTCGAGTGGAGTCCATTTGACCTGCCGGGAGACAATTCCGGCTTCCCAAGCCGAAAGTTGCTCGCGCCACTGGGAAAGGGCCTGCTTGGAGCGCTCATCGACACCGCGCAGGTCGGAGTGCAGGCGATCAATTTCCTGCCGCTTCTCCGGGCTGCGGACCCAGGACTGGGCCTCGTAGGTGTTGTTGAGGAAGGCGTAGATGCCGAAGTACTCGTCGTGGGTGATCGGATCAAATTTGTGGGTGTGGCATTGCGCGCACTGCAGACTGAGGCCCATGACGGCTTTCCCGACGCAATCCATCCGGTCGAACATCCCCTCGATGCGGAACTGCTCCGGGATGATGGCGCCCTCCTCGTTGACCATTCCGTTCCGGAGGAAGCCGGTCGCGATGATCTGGTCCTGCGACGCGCCCGGGATCAGGTCCCCTGCCAGTTGCTCGATGATAAACTGGTCGTACGGCTGATCGCGGTTGAAGGCGTTGATGACCCAATCGCGCCAGGCCCATTGCTCGCGGGGTAGATCCTTCTCAAACCCGTTGCTGTCGGCGTAGCGGGCGACGTCGAGCCACACGCGGGCCCAGCGCTCCCCGAATCGGGAGTCGGCCATCAGGCGCTTGGACAAAGACTCAACCGCCGCGGGCAGGCCGGAAGCCGCGGCGCCCGCGACGAATTCCGCGACGTCCTTGGGTGAGGGGGGCAGCCCGATCAGGTCGAGATGGATCCGGCGGCAGAGGATCGCGGGATCCGCTGGCGCGGATGGGGATACCTTCGCGGCGCGAAGCTTGGCCTCGACGAACGCATCGATGGCGTTGGGAGCGGCGCTGGAGTTCGTGGGCGTGGAGGCTGGAGGCGGAGTCTTGGTCGGCGGAATGAAAGCCCAGTGCTGCGCGTAAGGCGCGCCCTCCTGTACCCAGCGCTTCAAGGTCTCCTTTTGCGCGGGGGTGAGGGGTTTGTTCTCCTTTGGCGGGGGCATGACCTCCTCGCTGTCGGTGGAGAAGATCCGCGCGATGATCTCGCTCGCTTCCGGCTTGCCCGGCACGATGCCGGGAAGATCGGAACGCCCGCCCTTCAGCGCCGGATCGCGCACATCGATTCGATAGCCTGCCTTGCGGTCCTTGTCATCGGGACCATGGCAATGGAAGCAATACTCGGCGAGGATAGGTTGCACCTCGCGGGTGAAGTCGACGGTCGCCGCAGCGCGGGCCCCGAGCAGGAGCGCGAGAATGACTCCGGTGGTGATGGCGGGGCGGGCTGGTGGTCGTGGGGAAACGGTCATGCCTTTTTGTCGGGAACGTGGTTTTATCCCGTTGCTTGGCAAGTGGAAGCGGACCGCAGCGGGTGGCATCGGATGCCTTCCCCTAGGGCGCTGAAGAAACAAGCGGTCCGGCTTCCAGCTTATGGGAAATCCAAGCCCTCCCGCCATCTGAGTTGGCGCGGAGCAGTGCGACGGCGGTGCCGCCACGTGCGCTCAGAGCTGGATGGGCAGACCGACCTCGATGATTTGCATCGGGGGCAGGTGGTAATAGTCGCGCGCCTGGCGCGCGTTGCGGCTCAGAAACCCATAGAGGTGTTTCTGCCACTCCCACATCCTCGAATCGCCGCCGGTGATCACCATCTCACGATTGAAGTAGTAGGTGGCCTCCGAGGCCCGCAGCGGCACGCCGCGTTCGCGGATCTCTTCGATCAAGGCGGTGACGTTGGGCGACTCCATGTAGCCGTATCGCGCGACGGCGCGCCAGATGCCTTCGCCGATCTCCCGCACTTCAAGTCGGGCGGCCGCGGAGACATAGGGCACTTCCTCGGTTAGAATGCTGAGCAGAACGACCGTCTCGTGGAGGACCTTGTTGGCCTTCACGTGATGCAGCAGGACCAGCGGAGTGCCCGACGGATTGCCGGCCATGAAGACACCCGTTCCCCGCACCCGCATGATGTGGCGGCTAGAGGCGATGCGGCAGAGTTCGTCTTCTGTGATTTCGTTGGCGTAGACGCGGCGGAAAATCTCCGATTTGCCGAGTTTCCACGTCGCCATGACCGCCAGCACCCCGCCCGCGATCACGAGCGGCAGCCATCCGCCGTCACTGAATTTGTGCAGATTGGACAGGAAGAAAACCGCGTCCAGAAAGAGGAAAAACGCGCAGAGCGGCAGCGTGCGCCAGAGCGGCCAAGACCAGGCGCGGCGCATGACAAAGTAGAGCGCCACCGTGGTGACGATCATCGTGCCCGTCACCGCTATGCCGTAGGCGGCGGCGAGCGCCGAGCTGGACTTGAAACCCAGCACGGTGGCGATCGATCCGAGGGCGAGCGAAACGTTCACCAAGGGCAGGAAGATCTGTCCGCGCTGGTCGGGGTTCGTGTGGCGCACCATCAGGCGTGGGAAATAGCCCAGCTGGATCGCCTGCCGCATCAGGGAGAAGGCGCCGGAAATGAGCGCCTGGCTGGCGATCACGGCGGCCAGCATGGAGAGCACCAGGAGTCCGTAGCGCACCGGCCCCTCGGGAGCGATGGCCAGGAACGGGTTTGTCGCGGAGCCGCGTCCGGAAAGGAAAAAGGCTCCTTGACCAAAGTAGTTCAGCACCAGGCCGGGCAGCACGACCACGTACCAGGCCAGGGTAATCGCGCGACGCCCGAAATGGCCCATGTCCGCGTAAAGCGCCTCTACACCGGTAAACGCGAGCACGACCGACCCGAGCAGCACCGAGGCCTCCGCGGGATGCCCCGCGATCAGCGCCAGCCCCGCCCGCGGATCCAAAGCCTGGAGTACGGTGGGATTCTCCAGCACCCGCCAAAGACCGAGGATGCCCAGAACGAGGAACCAGAGCAGCATCACGGGGCCGAAGTACCAGCCGATGACCTTGGTTCCGCGGCTTTGAAACGCGAAAAGTCCGCCGAGGATCACGCACGCGGCCGGCACGACAATCGCGTCCGCTCCCGACCAGACCTCCTTCACGCCCTCCACCGCGCTCAGCACAGTAATCGCCGGTGTGATCACGGCCTCGCCGCACAGCATCGCCGCACCGGCCAGAACCACCAGCGTGCCCGTGTTGAGGCCGATCCTCGTGGCGGGCTCGAGGCGCCCCAGAGAAAGCAGCGCAAAAATCCCGCCTTCGCCGCGGTTGTCGGCGCGGAGGACGAAGATCGTGTATTTCACGCTGACGACGAGGATCAGGGACCAGAAAACGAGGGACAGAACGCCCAGGACCGCGGCCTTGTGCTCGGCCGGCGGCAGCGCGTGGAGACACTCGCGGATCGTGTAGAGCGGGCTCGTGCCGATGTCCCCGAACACGACGCCAAGCGCGCCGAGTCCGAGCGCCAGCTGCGCGGCGGTGCCGCGGGACGTTTGCCCGTTGCTGCTCATGGATGGGCGGGGAGTGTCGCGGAAACGACCCGCGGTCCAAGCTGTTTCCCCGTGTGGCGGGAAAACAGCTTGCTTTTCCCCGGGGCGGACCCGCCGGCGCGCGTGACAAGCGCCGCGCAAGGCTCCACGCTCCGCCGCCATGACTCCCGACTGGAAGGTCGCCAAGGCCTACACGGACATCCTCTATCACAAAGCCGGCGGCATCGCCAAAGTGACGATCAACCGGCCGGAGAAACGGAACGCTTTCCGTCCGCTGACCGTTACGGAGATGATCGATGCGTTCATCGACGCGCGCGAGGACCCGGCGATCGGCGTCGTACTGCTGACCGGGGCTGGTCCGCACTCCGATGGCAAGTATGCCTTCTGCGCCGGCGGCGACCAGAGCGTCCGCGGCCATGCCGGTTACATCGACGCCGGCGGAATGCCGCGGCTCAACGTGCTCGAACTGCAGAAGCTGATCCGCTCGATGCCCAAGGTGGTGATCGCGCTCGTCGCCGGGTACGCGATCGGGGGCGGTCATGTCCTCCATGTGGTGTGCGACCTCACGATTTCCGCCGACAATGGCATTTTCGGGCAGGTCGGCCCGCGGATGGGCAGCTTCGATGGCGGTTTCGGTTCCAGCTACCTCGCGCGGGTGGTCGGCCAGAAGCGGGCGCGGGAGATCTGGTTCCTGTGCCGGCAGTACGACGCTTCGGAAGCGCTGCGCATGGGGCTGGTGAACGCCGTGGTGCCGGTGGCGGAGCTCGAGAACGAGGGATTGAAGTGGGCGCGCGAGATCCTGGGCAAGAGCCCGCTTGCGATCCGCATGCTCAAGAGCGCCTTCAACGCGGAGCTCGACGGCCAGGCCGGTATCCAGGAACTCGCCGGCAACGCCACCATGCTCTACTACATGACGGAGGAGGCGAAGGAGTTCATGACCGCGCAACGGGAGAAACGGCGGCCCGACGCCGCGCGGTTTCCGTGGTTGCCGTGAGGTTCCCGCCGCCGATTTTCCCCGTGCATCGCTCTGCATCGTGCCGGCAGGTTTGTGCGGCTATCCTTGGCGCCCTTGTCGTGGCTGGTGCTGTGTTTGGCGCTGCGCCCGCCACGCCTCCCGCGGGGCCGCCCTCTTACCGTTCCGCGGATCTGCCTCGGGGTGCCGACTATTTCGAGCTGCGTGACGGGTTGGGGAATGCTTTCGACACGTTCTCGCGCACCAAGGCTGGGCGGGTGGCGTTCCTCGGCGGGTCCATCACGGCGATGTCGGGCTGGCGCGAGCGCGTGATGGCGGACCTCCAGCGGCGCTTTCCGGAAACCAAGTTTGAATTCATCGGTGCCGGCATCGGCTCGCTCGGCTCGGTGCCGCACGCCTTCCGGCTTGAGCGTGACGTGCTGTCCCGCGGCCCGGTGGACCTTTTGTTCGTCGAGGCGGCGGTCAACGACGCCTCCAATATGCCCGACCGTGCGGACCTCATGCTCCGCGGCATGGAGGGCGTCGTGCGGCACGCCCGTCTGGTCAACGCCCGCACCGACATCGTTCATCTCCACTTCGTCATGCCGGAGCACCTGACGGAACACAGTGCGGGTCGGGTACCGGTAGTGGTGCGGCAGCACGAGCGGGTTGCGGCCGCCTACGGCAACCCGTCGATCGATCTCGCACGGGAGGTCACGGAGCGGATCGCCGCGGGGCAATTCACCTGGGACGGCGACTTCCGTAATCTGCACCCTTCGCCCTTCGGGCATGTCGTCTATGCTGACAGCATCGCGCGGATGCTCGATGCCGCCGCGAAAAACGCGGGTAAGCCCCGGCCCCATAACCTCCCCGACGCTCCCTTGGATCCGGGCAGTTACTTCAACGCGCGGATGGTCGCACCGTCTTCGGTGCGGATTGTCCGCGGCTTCCGATTGGAGCCCTCGTGGCGACCCGCCGTGGCGCCTAAAGGAGTGCGGGCGGGCTTCGTCGACGTTCCCGCCTTGGTCGGCGAGGAGCCGGGGGCCGAGTTTGAGTTCGAGCTGGAGGGCAGGGGGGCGGGCTTGTTCATCACATCGGGACCCGACGCCGGCACACTGGAGTGGAGTGTGGACGGCGGGCCTTTTCGGCCGGTGGATACCTTCACGCGTTGGAGCAAAAACCTCCACCTGCCTTGGGTCGTGATGCTGGACGGCGGCCTTTCTCCCGGCCGACACGTTTTCCGCGTCCGGATAGCCGCCGGGCGCAACGCCGAGAGCGCGGGGACGGCGCTGCGGGTGCAGCATCTGCTTCTGAACTGAACCGGGGCGACTTCCGGAGTGCACCAGCTTTCCCGTTGACCCGTCGTGCGACGGATCGGTTCATAAAGCCATGGTTCCCAGCGTGCTGATCGTCGACGACGAGAAACACACCCGCGAAGGGCTCCAGCAGGCGCTTGCCGAGACCTACGATGTTTCGGTGGCGGCGAGCGCCGACGAGGCCTTCAACCTGCTCGACGCGCAACCTTTCGACATCGTCCTGACTGACCTTCGGATGCCGGGGAAGTCGGGCCTGAAGGTGATCGACAAGGCTTTGGCGCTTTCGAACCGCCCGGCGGTCCTCATGATGACCGCCTACGGGAATATCGAGACGGCGGTCGAGGCGATGAAGCGGGGCGCGGTGGATTTCCTCACGAAGCCCGTGAACATCGAGCGCCTGGAGGTGCTGATGCAGCGGGCGTTGAAGACCCGCACGCTCGAGGTCGAGGTCCAGCAGCTGCACGAGCGGCTGGACGAGAAGTTCAAATTGGATGGCATCATTGGCGCCTCCGCTCCCCTCAAGGCGGTGCTGGACAAGATGCGGTTGGTGGCGGCCTCGCGCGCCACGATCCTGATCGAAGGTGAATCCGGCACCGGCAAGGAGCTGATCGCGCAGGCGGTGCATCAATCCAGTCCCCGGTCCCGCGGGCCGTTCGTCGCCGTGCATTGCGCGGCGCTTTCGGACAACCTGCTGGAAAGCGAGCTCTTCGGGCACGAGCGCGGGGCCTTCACCGGCGCCACCGAGCGGAGACTGGGGCGTTTCGAGTCGGCGGATGCAGGCACGCTCTTCCTCGATGAGATCGGTGAGATCTCCCAATCCACCCAGGTGAAGCTGTTGCGCTTCCTTGAGACCAAGTCGATCGAGCGCGTCGGCGGCACGCGCCCCATCGAGCTCGACGTGCGTCTCGTCGCCGCGACCAATCGTGATCTCGAGCACGAGGTTCGGACCGGAAAGTTCCGGGAGGATCTTTTTTTCCGGCTCAACGTGGTGCGTCTGCGGATGCCCCCATTGCGGGAACGCGCCGATGACGTTCCGTTGCTCCTCGCGCACTTCATCCGCGTCTTCTCCCAGGAAAACGGCGTGGCCCCGCTGACGATCGAGCCCGGCGCGCTGCGCACGCTGCAGGCCTACGGGTGGCCGGGAAACATCCGCGAGTTGCGCAATTTTTGTGAGAACGCGGTGGTGCTGCGCCGCGGGGGATCCCTCTCCGAGTACGATCTCGAACCCAAGTTTCGCGGTGAGACGCCGACAACCTCGATGGCGGTGGGTGCCGTCTCGTCGATGTCGTCGGCGGGCAATTCCCTGTCGGTCGAGGAGAACGAGAAGCGTTTGCTGCGCGAGGCCCTGCTCACGGCGCGAGGCAACCGCACCAAGGCCGCGGAATTGATGGGCGTGAGTCGCCGGACGTTGCACCGCAAGATAGCGCAGTGGCCGGAACTCGACGTCGTCGACCGGTGAGCCGCGCTCGTATCCGCCCCGCGGCCCCGCGGTCCGTTTCACATTCATGAGCCGCCCGCGCACCGCGCAGGAGCTGATCCACTGGCTTGACGCCGGGGCCGGAGCGCGCTGGCTGCGCCGGGCGGCTTTCCTCGCGCTCGCCTTGGTCCTGTCGCTGCGGGTCGGTTGGACACAGTTCCGGGGGCCGCAGACGGAGGCGACTTTGATCCAGGCCGAGACCGGCAGGCGGCTGGCGGCGGGCTCCGGTTTCTCGACCGGGGTGAATTTCCCGCAGACCGCGGCGGTGCTGAAGGCGAGGGGCGTAGGGTTCGACCCCTCCATCGCCTACCCCGAGCTGCACCACGCTCCACTTTACCCGCTCGTGGTGGGCGCGGCGTTCGCGCTGGTGCCGGCAACGACCCGGGAGCGATGGTTTGCGACCCCACCGGCCCCGCCCGAGGGATTTGCTCCCGATTACTTCCTGCTGGCGCTGAACGTCGCGCTGCTCTGGCTCGTCATCTGGAGATCGGCGAGGCTCGCGGGACGCCTGTTTGGAAACCGCGCGGCCCTGCTGACCGCGCTCGGATTGCTCGTCTCGTTTCCCGTCTGGCAGGCAACCGTCGCGGTGAACGGGCAGCCGCTGCTGATGCTTCTGGCGGTATCGTTCTTCGAGGCGTGGCTTTGGTTGCACCGGCGCGGAATGGAGGAAGCCCCGGGTGCCCGCCCGTTTGCCTCCGCCGTGTGTC
>CAXRGI010000408.1:0-7243 GCA_964229935.1 Opitutales bacterium | reverse complement strand
GACAACCGGATCGTGGCCGGTGGCTCCTTCACCACGGTCCAGCCCGCCGGCGCCGCCGCGCCCGTGACGCGCAACTACCTGGCGCGTTTCAACGCCGACGGCACGCTGGATGCCGCCTTTAACCCGAACCCCAACGCGATGGTCCTCGCCCTCGCGCTGCACGTGGAGAACCGGATCCTCGTCGGCGGCGGGTTCACTTCGTTCCAGCCGGCCGGGGAGTCCGCGCCCGTGACGCGCAATCGCGTCGCCCGCCTCAACCCTTCGGGCACCGTTGATTCGTCCTTCAACCCCAACGCCAACAACGGCGTGACGAGCCTCGCAGTGCAGCGGGACGGCAAAGTCCTGCTCGCCGGCTATTTCACGACGGTGCAGCCGCCGACCGACGTCAACCCGGCGGGTCGCTCCCGTGTCGCCCGGCTCAACCTCGACGGCACGCTCGACTCCGAATTCTACCCGCGCGCCGACGGCTCGGTGTCTTCGGTGATGGTCCAGTCCGACGGCCTGATCGTGATCGGCGGCGCGTTCTCCGCGGTATGGGGCCGCGGGGCCACTTCGGTGAGCCGCGGTTTCGTGGCGCGCTTCAACCCCGATGGATCCCTCGACAACGGTTTCGCGCCGACGCTGAACGGTGCGGTCAACGCCGTCGTTCAGCAGGCCGACGGCAAGCTCGTGATCGGTGGTTCGTTCACCCGCGCCACGCCGGCCGGGTCCTCCTCGGCCGTCGTGCGCAACCGCCTCGCGCGTCTCGCCGCCGATGGTTCCCTTGACGCCTCCTTCGAGCTCGACGCGGGTGGTCGCATCCTAGCTTCCGTGACGCAGGCCGACGGAAAAATCGTGGTGGCGGGCACGTTCACCAGCATCGCCGGGTTGACCCGCAACTACGTCGCGCGGTTGAACGCCGACGGCACCGTTGATCCGTCCTACGCCCCGGTGTTCAACGGACGCGCCTACGCGCTCGCGCTGCAGCCCGACGGCAAGGTGCTCGTCGGCGGGGCTTTCACCGAGATCGGCGGGGAGACCCGGCGCCACCTCGCGCGACTCAACGTCAACGGCACGATCGACTCCGAGTTCTATCCGCACTTCGACGGGCAGGTGGGTACCCTGGTCCTGCAGAGCGACGGCAAGATCCTCGTCGGCGGCACGTTCAACTTCGTCACCCCGGGCCGCTCCTCGACACCGGAGGCACGCGCCAATCTCGTGCGCCTCAACGCCGACGGCACGATTGATTCCGCCTTCGACCCCAACCCCAATTCCACGGTTTCCGCGTTGGTGGTCCAGAGCGACGGCAAGATCATCCTCGGCGGCCTGTTCAGCGCCCTCCGTCCGGGAGCCTTCGGGAACATCAACGCCTCGTTCGTCTCGCGAAATTTCATCGCCCGCATCAGTGGCTCGGACGGCAAGCTCGACGACGCCTTCAATCCGACGCTCAACGGCCAGGTCAGCACCCTGCAGCTGCAGTCGGACGGCAAGGTGGTGGCCGGCGGCGCCTTCTCCACGGCGGTCGGTACCGACGGCAAACTCGACAAGACGACGGACGCGAACGGGCGCTCGACCGATATTGTGCCGGTGCGCAACCGGCTCGCGCGGTTCACACCGGAGGGCAACCTCGACTTCGCCTACAATCCCAACGCCAACGGCAACGTGCTGACCTCCGTGCTGCAGTCCGACGGGCGGCTCGTCATCGGCGGGGCGTTCACCACCCTGCAGCCCAACGGCGCCGCCGATTGGACCCTCCGCAAATACGCGGCGCGTCTGAACACCGACGGCACCGTCGACGCCTCCTTCAACCTCGATCTCAGCGAACAGGCCGGCAACCGCGTCGACTCCCTGCGCCTGCAGTCCGACGGTCGCCTGCTGATCGGCGGCACCTTCACCTCGCTGCAACCGGTCGGCGCCGCATCGCGGGTCGTCCGCCGCGATTTCGCGCGGCTCCTGTCTTCCGGTCAGGTCGATGCCGGGTTCGACTCCTCCGCTGGCGGCGCTTCCGGCGCGGTCGTGAACGCGCTGGCCGTGCAACCCGACGGACGCGTGGTGGCGGTCGGCAGTTTCGCCGATCTGGGTGGCGCGAAGAGCACGAACATCGCGCGCTTCCGCGCCGAGGGCACACCCGATCCCGACTTCAGCCCGGTGCTCGCGACCGATGGCCCGGTGCACGCGGTCGTCGTCCGCACCTCGGGCGCACCCGTTCCCACGCAGCTCTCCGGGTTCGCCTGGTTGAACGCCAACGGCACCCTGCGCGCGGCTTTCGCTGCGGCGGGTGCGCGGCTGAGCGGCGAGATCGCGGCCGTCGCGATCGACCGCGAAGGCCGGCTCCTTGTCGGCGGCTCCTTCGCCAATCTGGGCAACGCGGCCGGTGGAAACCTCGCCCGTTTCCGCGCCGACGGATCGCTCGACGCCTCCTTCACCCCCGCGCCCAACGGGGCGGTCACCGGCATCATCGTGCAGCCCGACGGGCGCATCGTCGTGACGGGATCGTTCACCACCGTCGCCGGCACCGCGCGGAACCGCATGGCGCGCATCGATGACAATGGCTCGCTGGATGTGACCTTCGACCCGGGCGCCAACGCCCGCATCGCCACCATCATACGCCAGGCCGACGGCAAGTTCGTCGTCGGAGGCGACTTCACCAGCTTCACGCCGAACCTCACCTCGACCAGCGTCGCCCGCAACTACCTGGCGCGCGTGAACGAGGACGGTACGATCGACGCCAACTACAATCCCTCGCCCAGCGCGTCCGTCAGCGGCCTTGCCCTTCAGGCCGACGGCAAGGTGGTGGCGGTCGGCTCCTTTAACAGCCTGGTGCCCAACGCCACCTCGACGCCCGTGACGCGCAACTACGTCGCCCGCCTCAACTCGGACGGCACGCCCGACCAGAACTTCAACCCCAACGCGAGCGGCCCGGTCAACGCGGTCGTCGCCCTCACCAACGGCCAGTTCCTGCTCGGCGGCTCCTTCACCTCCCTGCAGCCGTCCGCCGGAGGCGCGCTGGTGCTCCGCAACAACCTCGCGCGTATCAACAGCGACGGCGCGGTGGACCAGTCCTTCAATCCCAACCCCAACGGCACGGTGACGACGCTCGCCGTCCAATCCGACGGCTTCGTGCTCCTCGGCGGCGCGTTCACCACGCTCCAGCCCGGTGGCACCGGGGCGCCGGTGGGTCGCAACCGCCTCGCCCGCGTCGACACCGGCGGCGCCGTCGATCTCAATTTCAATCCAGACATCCGCGGCTCCATTGGAGTGGTCGCCGCCCGTCCCGACGGCACGGTGCTCGTGGGCGGCAGCTTCACCGATCTCCAGCTCAACGGCTCGATCCTCGTGGGTGGAAGTTTCGCCGGCATCGGCGGCGTGGCCGCCCGGAATCTTGCGATGCTGAACGACAACGGATCGGTCACGACCTCGTTCCAGCCGCGTCCCGATGGCGCGGTGCACGCGCTGCTGGCCCTTTCGGATGGGCGGACGATCGTCGGCGGAGCCTTCACGAGCATCCTCGGCGTCACCCGCCAGCGCCTCGCCCGGTTCAATGCCGATGGCACCTTCGACGCCTCCTACAACGCCTCCGTTCCTTCCACCGTGCGCTCCTTGGCGCTCCAGCCCGATGGGCGCGTTCTGGTCGGCCACACCGGCGGCATCACCCGCCTCACTGCCGCCGGCGCTGCCGACGCATCCTTCTCCGCGAGTGTGAATGGGCCGGTCACCGCGCTTGCCGTGCAGGCCGACGGCCGGGTGCTTTACGCCGTCAACCAGGCCGGGATCGCCCGTCTTAACGCCGACGGGTCCGCCGACTCTTCGTTCTCCGCCCCTGCCGGCAGTGCGATGGCGATGGCGCTGCAGGCCGACGGTAAGGTACTTGTCGCGGGAAGCCCGTCGCGCCTCGTGCGACTGAACGCGAACGGATCAGCGGATAACGCTTTCGCCCCGGGCCCGAACGGCGCGGTAACCGCGCTCGCGCTGCAGGCGGATGGGCGTCTGATGATCGGCGGGTCCTTCAGCTCGGTGGGCGGCGTGGCCCGGCCGGGAATCGCCCGGCTCTCGGCGCCGGCCGCGGGCGCCCAGGCTTTGGGCGTCGCCGCCAACCGCGGCTCCGTGCTGCTCAACCGTTCCGGGGCGATCGGGGAAATTTCCAGTGTGGTCTTTGAGATCTCCTCGGACCGCGCGTCGTGGACCCGGCTCGGGGAAGGAGTCCGCGCGCCGGGCACCGCCAACTGGCAGGTCGCGGGAGCAAACCTGCCCGCCAACGCGGTCTTCTACATTCGCGCGCGCGCGATCACGCCTTCGGTCGCGGGAGTCGCCTCCGGCCTCTACGAGGTGATCCGCGAGTTCAATTACGCGAGCCCGGTGCCCGGCCTGGGCATTCCGGCGAACAGCACCTCCACTCCGGCGCAGGCCGCCGCCCAACCGGGCGTCGATATCGCGACCGGGATCATCCCGCGCTCCCTCACGACCGCGGTCCCGGGCGAGGGCACGGTCTCCATCACGGTTGGCGACACCTCGCGGGCCGCTGATTCCCGCGCCGCACGGCTGGTCAATCTTTCCACCCGCGGCGAGGTCTCGCCCGGCAACCCGCTGATCCTCGGTTTCGCGATCGCTGGTACGGAGCCGCGGCCGGTGCTGGTGCGCGGTGCCGGTCCTGCGCTGGGCGCCTTCGGGGTCGAGGGTGCGCTCACCGCGACCTCACTGCAGGTTTACGGCTCGGGTGGCGCGCTGATCGCGGGCACCGAGGGATGGAGCCGCGAGGCGGGCTCCGCCGCCACGCGCACCGGAGCTTTCCCGTTTGCCGCGGGCAGCGCCGACAGCGCGGCGCTCGTGACGCTTTCCCCCGGCGTCTACACCGTGCAGGTGGGAAGCGCGGCGGCCGCCCGCTCCGGTGTCGCGCTCGTCGAAATCTATGACGCCGGCTCGGGCGATGGCGCTCGGCTGGTCAATGTGTCCAGCCGCGGCCCCGCCGCGGCCGGTTCCGGTGCACTCATCAGCGGTTTCGTGCTCGATGGTGGCGCCGGTGCCCGCGTGCTCTTGCGCGGTGTCGGTCCCGCGATGGCGCAATTCGGGGCCGCTAACACCGTGGCTGATCCCTCCATCTCCCTCTACGACAGCGCCGGTCAGCTGCTGGGTGGAAACGACAACTGGGTCTCGAGTCTGCCGGATCTCGCCGCCGCCGCGCTGCGGTCTGGCGCGTTCGCGCTGCCCGCGGGCAGCAAGGACGCCGCCGTTCTCGCGACCCTGCCGGCCGGGGTCTACACGATCCAGGTGGGCGCCAACTCCGCATCCTCCGGCACGGCCCTGCTCGAGATCTACGAGGTTCCCTGAGCCCGCTGGTTTTCTTGGAGCTGCTCCTGCTCCGTCGAGAAGGCGCTCGGGCCCGGCTGAACGCTCCGGTTCAAAGGTGCTCGTCGTAGGTGATCTCGATCCGAGCCCGGTCCGCTTGACGCTTGGCCGCACCCTGGAATCGCACGCTGTGCGTCTGCGCGTCGTAGCTGAAGCCGTCGCGAGGGTCGGCCGGCACCTCCCGGCCGGCCACGCGCACCTTCAGGCTCGTGGCATGGAATGTCGCGTTGGCTGAAACCGGCTCCAACGCCACCGCCACCGTGTCCGCGATCCGATCGCCCAGCGCGGCGAGCGGCGCCGAAAAATCATCGCGGATATTCAGCACGGTGCCTCCGGTCAGCTCGGCGGCGCGCCGGTGGGAAATATTGTCGGGCGCCACCACCGCGTGCATCTCCACCGCGCCGCGACGGTTGCCCTTCACGATGATGAAGGGCCGCAAGACCCATTGGTTGATGTAACCATCGAGCGTCTGCGGCGCCTTCGGGTGGCGGGCGTTGTGGCGCCGCAGCAGGTCGGGCAGGCGTCCGTCCTCGATCCACTCCGCCCGGGCGTCCCCGGCGGAGCCCTCGTTCCACCGCGCCATCCGCGTCTCCTCCTCGTCCATGAAGAACACCACGATGGTCGGAGCGTCGGGCCGGAGAAAGGCATGCCGCCCCTGCTGGGCGTCGGCGACGAAGTTGTACACCGCCGTGAACGCGGTGCGGTTGCTGGCGCCGTTGGTCCCGACCTTCACGAGTTCCGCGAAAATGCCGTCGGGCGTGGCTGGGGTCACCCACGGCTGAGGTAGGATGGGCAGCGTCACGAGCGCGCCGTTGCTGGCCACCGTTTTTGTCACGGGCTGCGGGCGCCCGCGCGCGTCGGTCACCGGCCGGCCCGCCGCGTCAATCCGCGCCGACCGCACCTCCTTGAAAAGCCGCTGCTGCTCCGGCCGCAGCTCCGGGTCAAGGTTCACGAAGTCGGTCGTCAGCACGCCGATGCGGTAATCGAGCTCGCGGGCATGGAAGAGCTGCCGGAAGCGCCCGAGGTTGGCCGCGATCCGGCCTTGGTGGGCGGCCATCGAGGGCGAATTGTTGATGACGAAGATGAGATCGACGGGCCGACCCCGGCTGCGATCCACCTCGAGCCGCCGTGGATTACGGACGGGTTCGACCACGATCACGACCTCGTTGGCCGCGCCGAGGTGAGGGTTGTTCTCATCGACCGTGTAATAGCCGAGGCGGTCCTCGCCGATGTAACCCGGATCGGGAGCGTAGGTCAGTTGGCCGCTCGCGGGGTCAAGCCGCGCGGTCCCGTGCCGCGGCTTCGCCTGCGCATCCAGCCGGTAGGCGATCCGGGGCTCGGCGGCCCCTGCCAGATCCGCGGGTGACAAGGATTCCGCGTGCCCGGGCAGTTTCGCGGAGACGGGTGTATTGGGGCGCGTTGTCAGCGCCACCGAGCGCATCCGTGTGGCGCGCACGCGATCCGCACCGACCTCGAATTTCTGCAACACCACGGCCGGGGGCGGTTTCACGGCGATCACCACCTTGCCTTGGAAAACCAGCCCGGTGGTCTCGTTGCGCACGGTGTAGACGAACGAGTCCTCTCCGGTGAATCCCTGCTCCGGCCGGTACGCGAAGTAGCCCAGCCGGGAACGCTTGGTTCGAAAGAGATCCGCGCCTTCCTCCGCGGCCGCGAGACCCACCCGGCCGTGCAAGGGCTCCGCCACAATCGAGTACACGAGATCGCCTCGGGTGTCGGCCGAAACCACCTCGGGCGCCACCGGGAGCTGGCCGTGGACGCCCGCCGACTCCGTTTCGAGACGGGTTGGCTCGGCGCTTGGGAGTATTCCCGACTCGGGGCCGCGTCCGGGTTCCGGCGGTTGGGCGGGCTCGGCGCCTTTTGCCAGTTGAGCCGTCGGCGGTAACACCAACGCCGTGAGAAG
>CAXRGI010000407.1:0-2261 GCA_964229935.1 Opitutales bacterium | reverse complement strand
AGCCGCGGCTTCGTCTCGGTGTTGGACGGTGATTTGCGCGTGCTCTCCAACGTTGCCGGCACGGGGCCGGAGTACGATGACGCCGGCCGCCTGCGGCGCATGCGCAGCCGCGAGCCGGTGTTCACCCATCCGCACGATCTGGTGGTCGACGACGACGGCAGCCTCTACGTCGCGCAATTCGCCTCGGGCCAGACCTACCCCATCAAGCTGGAGCGGGTGTAGGCGCGGCCGCGAGCAGCTGGTCACAGAGCGCGATGAGCCGCGCGCGCAGCGGTTCCCCGCGCGCGGCGAAGGTCCGCTGGTGCCGCTCGTACTCGGCGCGTCCCGCCGGCGTCTCGATCGCGATCGGCTCGAACCCCAGCTCGCGCAGGTCGTACGGGCTGGCGCGCATGTCGATCTCGCGGATGGCCACGGCTAATTCAAAGCCGTCGGCCGTGAGCTCGGCCGGCGTGAACGGGGCGAGTTTGAAGGCCCACTTGTAGAGATCCATGTTGGCGTGCAGGCAGCCGCGCTGCTCCAGCGTAGCGGTCCCGACGCGCGTCGGCTGCAGCCGGTTGAGCGGACGCGCCGGTGCGGTGAAGAAACGGAACGCGTCGCAGTGCGAGCACGTGACCGCGGCCGACTCCACCACGCGCGCAGTCTCGTCCGGGGAGAAACGCAGCGGCCACGCGTTGTGCCGCGTCTCAGCGGGGGTCTGCCGGTAGACCATCGCCCATTCGTGCAGGCCGAAGCAGCCGAAGAACGGCGGCCGCGTCTGCATCGCCGCGAGCAGACCACGCAGCCAGCCGACGAATTCCCGGCGGTGCGCCGGCAGCGCGCCGGGATCGAGCATCACCACGGACCGGCCCTCCGCGCGGGTCTCGCGGTACTCGGGCCAGCGGAGAAACTCCCGCGCCCCGTCTCCGGTGAGCGCGACCTCAGGCCCCGGGTGCCAGCGTTCGAGCCACGCCGGGCGGAACGCGTAGTAAGTGAAAAGGAAGTCGAGCACGGGATGCTTCTCGCTGCGCCCGGCGCGTTCACGATGAGGTTCGGTCCAGCGTCGCACGCGTTCGGCGTGCGCGGCTTGGCGGGCGCGCCATTCCGTTTCAGAGAGGACGACGGGGGGCATGCGGGGAGGTTGCGCCGGGTTTTGCGCGCGGACCTCAGGACCGGCGGACCGGGCGCCACGCGTACTGCTCCTGCAGAAAAACCAGCAGCGCGTCGGTCGCGGCGCGGGCGAAACGTTGGTGGTTTTCGGCCGTGTCGCGCACGCCGGGGCGCGGGCACTCGATCTGCAACCCGTCCACCTTGGTGGTCGCGGGTTCAGCGGCGTGCCGGCGCACGATGTAGCCGCCCGAAAAGAACGGGTTGGCGCCGGGGCCGGGTTCCGCGGGGCTCGGGACCGCACGGAATCCCCGTTCCGCCAACAGCGCGCCGATGCTGCGCGGCCCGCGGAGCAGCGCCGCCGCGCCGCCGCCCCGGGCTGCATGCAGGTCGCGCAGGGTCGAGATGCCGATCACCTGGGAGCGGTCGAACGTGGCGTCGTCCACGTTCAACTGGGGCGCGCCGAGCCCGTAGCCCAGCTCCAGCCGCGCGATCGGGTGGGCGTGCCCGTGGAGGTCGATCAGGAACGCGAAACCATGCCGCGCCACGGCGGCGGCCAGCGCCGATTCGATCGCCCCGTGGAACGCGCGCCAAACGGCCTCGGCGGGGGCGTGACCGCCGGCCGCCTCGACGATCTCACGGTTGGGATCCAGCCGGGAGCGGTGGAGGAGGCTGATCACCATCCCGGCGTGGCCGCCGGTGCGGCGCGTCAACTCGGCCGCGAGGGCGCGGCCGAGTTCCTGGGTGTTCACATCCATATCCCGCACCCCTTTTTCTCGCCGCGCGTAACCCTCGGGCGTGAGGCGACCGCCGTGGGGCACCGTGACCACGACCGGCAGGTCGCCCGCCACGCATTCGACCAGACGATCCCCGACGAGCGTCACCACGCCCGGCGCGGGCAGGTCGGCGGCACGCGCGATCACCGGAGAGGCGGCTAACAGGGTCGCGAGGAGGATTCGGCTCATGAAACGCGTCCCGGGGAAGAGCATGGCTTTCCCGCAGGGATCAACACCGATCGAGCGCCTCATCTTCTCGTATGTCTCCCCAGTCTCACCGGTCGCCAACGTCCTTCTTCCCTCCGTGTCTCCGTGGTGAAACTCACTGATTTTTAACCACCGATCACTCGGATGGCACAGATGGTTCAAACCACCAAACCGCGAGCTCAGTGGTTTTCCGCG
>CAXRGI010000406.1:0-4978 GCA_964229935.1 Opitutales bacterium | reverse complement strand
CCTCGACCGTCTTCGGGATGCGGTGGATCTCGTCGATGAAGAGGATGTCACCTTCCTCGAGATTGGTTAGCAGTCCCGCGAGGTCGCCGGCTTTCTCGATCACCGGACCCGAGGTGACGCGCACGTTGCGGCCGAGTTCCTGGCCCAGGATGAAGGCGAGGGTGGTCTTGCCGAGACCGGGCGGGCCGGAAAGCAGCACGTGATTGAGCGGTTCGCCGCGGCGGCGCGCGGCGCCGACCATGACCTGCAGGCGCTCGACCGTCTTGGGCTGCCCGGTGAAGTCGCCGAACGACAGGGGGCGCAGCGCCGCCTCCGCCGGCGAGACGGGTGCGGAAAGCGTGTTGGTGATGTAGCCAAGGCCGGTGGCGGCGGCGGGCGCCGGCGTGGCTTCGGATTTATCCTTCCGGGGCGGGCTCACGGGATTCCTCGGGTGGGGGCGGTGATCATTCGCGCCATTCGACGTCAGCGCCGAGGCCGCGGAGGTTCTCCACGAAGCGCGGATGCGCGCGGCGGATGGTGTCGGCGTTCTTCACGATGGATCTTCCCGGGATGCTGGCCGCGACCATATAGAGTCCCACGGCGGCGCGGCTGATGTACGGCGCGTCCACGACCGCGGGCCGGAGCGGGCGGTCTCCGAAGATGATCACCCGGTGGGGGTCGCTGACCACGATGTGCGCGCCGAACTTGGCGAGCTCGGGCATCCACGTGAACCCGCCCTCGTAGACCTTGTTCCAGAATTGAATCGCGCCCTTCGCGCGAACGGAGAGGGCGATCATGCAGGGCAGGAGATCGACGGGGAAGTACGGCCAGGGGGCGGCCTCGATCTTCGGCAGCAGGTTGGGTGTGAATGGCGTCTCGATCTGCAGCGGCTGACGGGCCCGCACGCGTGCGGTGGTGCCCTCGTGCTCCACGGTGACGCCCAGCTTGGCGAAGGCGCGCGTCATCAGGTCGAAATGGTGCGGCAGCGAGTCGCGCACGCGCACGTCGCCACCGGTGATCGCGCCGAGCGCGAGGAAGGTGACCACCTCGTGGTGGTCGGTGCTGATGGTGAAAGTGCCGCCACGCAGGCGGTCGACGCCCTCGACCACAAGCTGGCTCGTGCCGATACCGGAGATCCGCGCGCCCATCCCGGCCAGCACCTGGCAGAGGTCCTGCACGTGCGGCTCGCTGGCGGCGTTGACCAGAGTGGAGGTGCCGCGCGCGAGGGCGGCGGCCATCACGAAGTTCTCCGTCGCCGTCACCGACATGTAGTCCGGCCAGTGGCGCGCGGCGCGGAACCGTTTGGCCAAGCGGAGGGTGAGACCGTTCTCGCGGCTCACGGTGGCTCCGAGTTTTTCGAGGATCTCCAAGTGGGGATCCAGCTCGCGGATACCGAGGGAGCAGCCCTTGGCGTTGGAGGGGAACGTCAGCCGCCGCATGCGCTGGAGGAGCGGCGCGAAAAGCAGGACGGAGGAGCGCATCCCGGCCGGGACCTCGCCGCGCAGGCGCCGCGGGTTGAAGCCGCGGTGGTCGATGTCCATGCGGCCGGCCGGCTGGTCCCAGTTCACCCGCGAGCCCTGTTCCTGGAAGAAGCGCACCAGCTTCTCGACGTCGGTGATCGCGGGGACGTTCAGCAGCGTCACCGGTTCGTCCGTGAGCAGCGTCGCGCACAGGATCGGCAACATCGAGTTCTTGTTGCCGGAAGGCTTGATGACACCCGAGAGCGGCTTGCCGCCGTTGACGATCAGATCAGCCATGGAGCGCGGTGAAAAAAGAAAGGCGCCCGCGGAGGCGGGCGCCCGTGAGTTGCGCGGCCGGTCCGGCCGTGCGCAAGGCAGAAGCGGTGCGGTCGATCAGATCGCGCCGCCACCCTGCTGGCCTTCGGGGCGCGGACCCCGGTCGCCATCCCGACGACGGCCGCGACCGCCGCGACGACGGCGACGGCGCTGACCGCCCTGATCGCCCTCGCCGTGGCCCTGCTGGCCTTCGGGACGCGGACCGCGCGAATCGTCGCGCTGGCCGCCGTGCCCGCGACCGCCGCGGTGGCGACGCTGATCGCCTTCGCCGCGGTCGGCGGACTTGTCCTTCTTGCCGAAAAGGCCCTTCAGCCAGCCGAAGAAACCGCCGGATTTCCGGGGGGCTTCCTCCTTGCGTTCGGAGACACGGTGCGGGGCGTGTTCGCGGGGCTCGAGACGGGGCTCCTCGCGCCGCGGTTCGCGCGGCTCGAAGCGGCCCTCGTCACGCCGCGGCTCGCGCGGGCCGCCCTCGCGGCGTTCCCGCCGATCGCGCGGCTGGAACGTGCCGCGGTCCTCGCGGCGCGGAGCGGCGCCGGGGGCTTCCCAGCGAACCTCCGACCGACGGGTGGATTCCGGCGGCAGGATATTGATCTCCGACTTGGCTTCCGGGGCCGCGGGTGCGACGGGAGCAGGCGAAGGTGCCGGAGCCGGTGCCGCCACCGGGGCCGGAGCCGCGGCGGCCGGAGCCGGAGCGGGAGCCACGGGTTCGGCCGAGGGAGGCGCGCCCACGGAGGTTTCCCCAGTGAACGGATTGCGGTACTCGCTCTTCGGGGTGATCACCTCGAGGGAGCTGGGTTTGTAACCGGCCGGAGTGGCCGGGCTGCTGGCGGGGGCGCTGGAGGCCGGGCGTTTGCCACGGGCCAGACCCGAACCGCGAGTGCTTCCGAACGAGCCGAAGGCCGGTGCGGGGCTGCTGGCGGGGGCCGCCTGGGGGGCGGCGGAGTCCGCGGACCCGGAGGCCGGGGCGGACAAGTCGGCGGGGGCCGGGGTCGGCGCGCCTGACTTTTCATTAGCTGACATGTCTTTGTGTGTTTGTGTTTGAGGCGATCCGGCGCGGAGGCGCGGGCGGTTCGCGGGGTTCGCATCCGACGGAGCGGTTGAAGGCTCGACGAGGAAACGAAGGGTCAGCGTCGCGGGGGCGCTGGTTGCTGGCAAGTGGCAATTCCACCCGCGGCCGCGGAGCGCGGCCGCAGGATGAGCGGGCGGCGATAGGCCTTCCCGAACTTCCTGTGCTTCTGTTCCAAGCGACGTGGCTCGTGATGCGCTCCTGAATCGCTCCGCGGGGTGGCAACCACGGATGGACACGGATTCACACGGATCCGGTCTTGTGGTCCGTTGTGCCCTCGGACCCTCACGAGAGAGGGAACCACGAATGGACACGAAGGCACACGAATGGGAGCGGCCTGGTGTAGCCGCGGCCGCCCGCCGCGGATCGTGCTGAAACTGTGACGGCCGAAGGCGTTTCCGATAGGTTTGCTGAAGCACCAGCAAGAGTCGGGATTCGTCATCTGAGTCATCTGCGAAATCTGAGGTTTCCTCGGAGCGATTTTTGACCGCGGATTTCGCCGATGTCGCGGATGAGGAAGCGGCGGTAAGCCTCGCCGAACTTCCCCCGCTTCTGTTCCAAGCTCGGCTGATCGTGATGCGCTCCCGCATCGCTCCGTGGGGTGGAAACCACCGATGGACGCGGATTCACGCGGATCCGGTCCCTTGGTCCTCTGGACCGTTGTACCCTTGGTCGGATGTCGCGGATGAGGAGCTTGGCGGCTGGCCTGTCGCAGCGCTCCTTTTTTCGGGTACAACGAGCTCTGTAAGGGCCGCTCGCTCAGTCGTTCGCTCCCGCCGTCCGCCGTGCGGGCGCGATGAAGTGCACCACCTATTTCCGACACATGCGTCTGCGGCCCGACCGGGCTGCCATTCTGGACGAATGGATCCTGTTGGCGTCGCGGCACCCCGAACGCGAGGAAGTCCAGTCCGACGGACGTCTCCGCCGCTGGCGCCGTATTCCGGCCGCCGGCGGACGCGTTTTGCGCGTTGTGCTTCTCGCGGACGGTGAAACCATTCACAACGCCTTCTTCGACCGAAACGCCCGCCCGTGAAAGTCACCTACTTTTCCGACACCGACACCGCCCTGCTCGAGTTCTCCTCCGCCAGAGTCGTGTCCACCCGGGAGATCACCCGCGATGTGGTGGTGGATCTCGACGTGCACGGCCGCCCGGTGAGCATCACCATAGAGCACGCCCGTAGTGTTGACCTCCGTCGTGCCACTCGTGTCGCCGGACAAAGGCTCCCTCGCCATTCCCGGAGGCGGATCAAAGCGCTTACTCCCGGTTCCGGCAGCGGAAGCTAGTGGAGGACAGGAAAGGGCGAGCGCGGGGTAGGGCTCGGGGCGGCGCTTTCAGGGAGCGCTAAATTGCACCGCGTGGGGTGAACCACGAATGGACACGAAGGGACACGAACGGGAGCGGCTTGGTGTAGCCGCCCGCCCTCCTTCGCCAAGGCTTCGGCGGGCGAGCCCGCCGCGGATCGTGCTGAAACCGAGACGGCCGAAGGCTCTCCCGAACGGCTCCGCGGCTTTGACCGCGGATTTCGCCGATGTCGCGGATGAGGAAGCGGCGGCAGGCCTTTCCGAACTTCCCGGTCTTCTGTTCCAAACGATGGGGTTCGTGATGCGCTCCCGTATCGCTCCACGGTGGGCAGCCACGGATGGACGCGGATTCACACGGATCCGGTCCCTTGGTCCTTTGGTCTGTTGTGCCCTTGGTCCCTCACGAGCGGGTGAACCACGAATGGACACGAAGGGACACGAATGGCAGCGGCTTGGTGTAGCCGCGGCCGCCCGCCGCGGATCGTGCTGAAACTGTGACGGCCGAAGGCGTTTCCGAATCGCTCCGCGGCTTTGACCGCGGATTTCGCTGATGTCGCGGATGAGGAACCGGCGTCAGGTCTCCCCGAACTTCCCGTGCTTCTGTTCCAAGCGATGGGGTTCGTGATGCGCTCCCGTATCGCTCCGCGGTGGGCAACCACGGATGGACGCGGATTCACGCGGATCCGTTGGAAATCGGGAGGTTCGGTATCTGCATCCCCTCACTCCCTCTCGCTTTCCCTCATCCCTCGCGGAGCGGCCCAGCCGCGCCGCGAAGGTGAAGCGGCTTGCCAAGCGCGCGGACGCGCGGGCAGCGTGCGGTCATGGACAAGCTCGA
>CAXRGI010000405.1:0-2928 GCA_964229935.1 Opitutales bacterium | reverse complement strand
CACTTGCGCAAACATCAGACGCTCAGTTCGCGTCACTTATCGGGTACCTCGAAGAAGCGAAGCGGTCGCTCGTCGAAAATATGAATTTCACTTTGGCTACGGTGGCTAACGCCGAGTTTGAAAAACTGGGGCGACCAGAAGCTGGCTGCTCTCGCGTCTACCTTAAGCCTGTGAACCTCGAAGACTTCCTCGGGGATACGCCTTGGCCTGCTGCCGGTTTCAAAGACACCAAGTTAGGTGTATCAATGAAACTGGAGGTGCGCCATGGAGCGACGCAAGTTTACGCGAGAGTTCAAGGTTGAGGCGGTGAAACTGGTTCGAGAACGAGGTGTGACGGTAGCCCAAGCTGCGCGGGATTTGGGCGTGCACGGCACGGTGTTGCGCCGATGGGTGCGGGAGGGGACTACCGACCCGCAGCAGGCCTTCCCCGGTCAGGGCCAGATGAAACCGGATCAGCTGGAGATCGAGCGCCTCCGACGCGAGGTGGTCAAGCTCAAGGCGGAGCGGGACATTCTAAAAAAAGCCGCGGCCTACTTCGCGAAGGAGTCGCTGTGAAGTGCGGGTTCATCGTGAAGCACCGGGGGAACTGGCCGACGGCGTGGTTATGCGAGGCGCTCGGTGTCTCGCGGGGTGGGTTCTATGCGTGGCTGACGCGACCACGCAGCCAGCGTGCCCGTCGCGACGAGGTGTTGGGCGCCAAGATCCGGACGAGTTTCCTGCAGAGCGACCGGACCTACGGCGCGAGACGCGTGTGGCACGACCTGCTGGCCGAGGGGGAGGGGTGCGGCCTGCATCGGATCGAACGACTCATGCGGCAACAGGCGTTGCGGGCGCGGCCCAGACGGCGTCGGGGACCCGCCGAGGCCGGCCCGCTGTCACCGGGCGTGGTGTCGCCGAATGTGCTCAATCGCCAGTTTGACGCCCCGGCCCCGAACCGCAAATGGGTGGCCGACTTCACGTATCTCTGGACGGCTGAAGGGTGGCTCTACGTCGCGGCCGTCGTCGATCTGTTCTCTCGACGGGTCGTGGGCTGGTCCATGCAGGCGACGATGACGACCCAGTTGGTCACCGATGCATTGGTCATGGCCATCTGGCGGCGAGGCAAGCCCGACGCCGTGTTGCATCACTCGGATCGAGGCAGCCAGTACACCAGCGAGCCGTTCCAACGGTTCCTGGCGGACCAGGGCCTGGCTTGTAGCATGAGCCGCTCCGGCAACTGCTGGGACAACGCCGCGATGGAGAGCTTCTTCTCCTCGCTAAAGACCGAACGTACCGCGCGGACGCTGTATCACACACGAGACCAGGCGAAAGCCGATGTGTTCGATTACATTGAGCGGTTTTACAATCCCCGTCGGCGGCACTCCACATTGGGGTATCTCAGTCCGATGGAGTTCGAACGACAGGCGGAATGAGCGTAGGATGGTGTCAACTAAACCGGCAGCAGGCCATACAGCAATTCGTATTTCTCGATCCCTTGAGTATTCAGGCCGCTTGTGTCCTATGAACGTGTGAATTCTAGTATTTTGTCGGGGGCCTAATATTTCGTCCTTCTTATACGCTACCTTGAAAGAGTCAACCCACATCACTTTACGCCCTTGAACATCTGTTCTGCTAAGTGAGGATAGTAAGCTCAAGAGCAGCTGCTTTGTGTCGTAGATCTCTACAATGAATGGACCAAACTTTTCGATCTGATTAGCTCGTTCCACCCTGCTAGATGAACAACAGAATAGAAATACCGGATTTATAAAGCTGCCGGAGTAGTTTAATAACCCTGCCTCTACATGCCTTCCACTGACATTTCCTGTAATGCAATTCATTGATATTGTTTCAACAGGACCGGGAGCGCGAAATCGAGCCTCCCCTTCATCTGGATCTCTCCGCCCGCCATCCTCTGTGCTTTTGTAAAAGGATGCACGTCCGAGCCGGATTTCTCCCTTCCTGATGAAAGCAGTCGCGTGCTCCTTATCCTCATATGCCTTCAACACCCTTCCAGGTAATCGTCCCACCTGAGGGATATTTTGGAGTCTAGCTATCTGCACCACGTTTCCCCCTCCGACTACTAGCACCAACCCTACTCATCTCTCAGCCCCTCCACCACCGGCTGCCTTGCTGCCCAGCGGGCGGGGAAGTAGCCGGCGACTAGCGTCGCGGCGGCCGCGAGGCCGACGGCTTGGGCGAGCGCGCCGAACGGCAGGATCATCTGAATCGTCCAGCCAAAAGACTGCTTGTTGATCACTTTGATGAGCAGCAGGGAGAGCAGCCCCCCGCCGACGACCCCCAGCGCGATTCCGACGACTCCGAGATATGCCGCTTCCCACAACACCAATTGCCTGATTTGTCCTTCGCTGCCGCCGATCGCGCGGAGCGTGGCAAACTCTCTGCGCCGCTCCAGCACCGAGGTCACCAGCGTATTCACGATGCCGAGCATGGCGATGATCACGGCAATCGCTTCAAGGACGTAAGTCAGCAAAAATGTCCGGTCAAAGATGTCGAGAATTTCTTTCCGTAACTCCGCATTGCTGATGATGAGCGGAGGAAGCCTCCGGTCCTGCGCCTGCTGTAATGTGCCGGCAATCGCCTGCCGGACCTGCTCCGTACTTGTCCCCGGCTGAAGATAGAGCGGAAAAACCGTCACCAGTTCGTCCTGCCAAAGTGATTGATACAGTCCGCGATCCATGACCAGTTTCCCGCCGTCGGTGGCGTAGTCGTAGAACACCGCCACGACAGGAAACGATCGCGCGCCTTGCGGCGTCATGATCTCCAGTGAGCGGCCTTCGCGAACGCCGAGCCGGTTCGCCAGCACTTCGGACACGATGATGCCGCCGCGTGCAACCGCCTGATTCAAAAGTTCGGTGGAATCTCCCTCCCGCACAAGATATTGACTACGCCTGGCATGAAGCCGCAGATCGCGCGAGACGATGGCCACAC
>CAXRGI010000404.1:0-59676 GCA_964229935.1 Opitutales bacterium | reverse complement strand
GGCGGGGGTTGCGCTCGAGCTGGACTTCCTCAAGGGCGCGCAGCAGCTCCTCGTCGAGTGGACGCTGGTAGCCGCTCTTGCTGCGGCTCCACCGAGCATTGGCTTCGGCGCGGATGTTCTCTGCCATGCGCTCGGTGTCGGCGCTGGTGTACGCCAGATAGCCCCCCATCACCCGGCGGGCGATGTCGAGCGCCTCCTTGTAGCGGGCCGCGGCAGCCGAGTTGGCCGTCTCAGCCGCCTTCTGGGCGGGCGGTGCGGCGGCCCTGGTTTTGAGGGCCTCGTCGAGAGCGCCGACCTTTTCGTAGATTTCGCTCGCCTGCTTGGCGAGCTCGCGGGTTTGCGGCCCGAACAAGCCGATGTCCGAGGCTTTGGAGGCAGCGCTTGCGCCTCTGACCAGGGCTTCGGTGCGCTTGGTCAACTCCGCTCGCAGCATGGCGGGCGGCTCCCGACCGTTGTTCAGCTCTCGGGTAATGCGTTCGATGGTCTCCGTGATGTTGCGCGCTTCCGTTGACAGCATCGTGCCGAGGGCGCCTGGGGCGATGAAGCTGCCCAAGGCCGGGGTCTGGTGGCGCTGCGCTGCGCTGCCCATCCTCGTCTGACGCTCCTCGGTGACGGTCGGGATGCCCTGCTCCTGTGCGCGCTTGCGGAGCGCCACGGCAAAAGCGCCGTACTTGTCCGGCGCGGCGTAGCTTTTCAGGTCGGGCATGCCATTAAGGAGATCGACCACGCGGTCTTCCGTGATGGCGTACTCGCGAGCGACGCCCTTGGCGTATTCCGCCATGGCCGCGGCGTGGGACTTTCCGACCGTCGCTTCGAGCGTGGCTGCAACAAAATGGCCGACGCCCTTGACCGCCTGGTCGCGATCTTTTTCGTACTCAACTTCGGCCTTGGTGGCGGCCGCAATGCCGGCCGCGCGGTTTTGCAGAGCGGTGGTGCCGGCAGCCTCAGCCGCCATCGTGGTGTAGTAGTCCTCAATGAGGGTCGGCGGCAGCTTCGAGATGTCGATGCCATACGACAGCAGACGGCTCTTGAACACCTTCTCATACATCTCGCGCGTATCCTGGCCCTCTTTCGTGTAGGGCAGGACGTGAGCATCTACCTCCTTGGCGATGTCCCTGACGATATTGGCAACGCCTGTGGAGAGGTTGCGCTCAATCTGCTTGATGTTGAGCTCCTGCGCTTGGCGCTGGAGGTCATGCATGATGCCTGCGCGCTGGTGCGCTTCTCCTGCGCGCTGGTGCGTTTCCCTAGATTGTTCGAGATTTTGTTCGAGGCCGCGAAGCTCGAGAGGAAGCTTCTGTAGCAGGGCTTTGGCCGTCGGGGTGCTCTCTAGCGCCTTGATGTTGCCATGAGCCCCGGCCACGAGGGCGCCCCAGCCGGAGGTGACATCCTCCTCGGTAAGGGGGATGCCCATGGCCTTGGCCTGGGTATGGACCGCGTTCTGGTAGGCTGGGAAGTGCTTGTCCCCGTCGATGGCGGCGCCAGCAAAACGCTCATTGATTTCTTTGAAGAAGTTAGAGCGGCGCTGCACCACCCACTGTTCCTGCCTGATTTTTAGATCAGCTTCTCTGATTTCTTGATCTTTAGCGGCCAGCGTGGCGTTTTTGCGCTGAATTTCGAGGGCCTGCTGCTCGCGCGCCTTAGCGTCGATATTGCTCTGGATGCGGTTGTTGAAGGCTTCAATCACGTAGGCCGGAGCGTTCGGAAACATCTCCTTGAGCAGCCCGCGATCCGTGGCTCCGGGAGCGATGGAGAAGATCTGCTGAATGATGCTGGCGGTGTGCTCGCGCTGCAAGTCCTTGCGGCGCTGCGGCAGCGACGGCCGAATGGTCTCGGCGTAGATCTTCTGCATCGCCGGGTCGAAGTCTTCGGACATCTTCTCGATGGCGCCGAACACCTTGTCGTCTGGGTCGTCGCCGAGCATCATGGTCTTGGTGCGATCAAGGAACAAATCGCCGATCTGTTTCTTGGTGGCCTCCTCGGCGGCGATATGCGCCATCTTCTCGCGCCGACGCAGCTCCTTCTGGCGCTTGGTCAGGTCCTGGATGACATCGTCGCCGGGCAAGCCGTTGCGGAGGTAGTTCATGCCGCCGGCCAGCTCCTCGCGATACGCGATCATCTCGGAGGGGTCGGCATCAGGGAACATCTCGCGGAAGCGAGCGAAGGCTTCGAGGTTCTGGGAGCGAAGATTGCGGAGGCGCTGGTCCTCCGCGACCATGCCGCGACTGATGCCGGAAGCGGCTTGTCCGAGACCGATGGCGAGGGCGGCGAACCCGGTCATTATGGTGCTACTCCCGAATTGCGCGGCCTGGAGTTGCTCTCAGCCAGCCAGCGCTGGAAGGCGCCGCCGGCGCCGGTGAACATATCGCTGGATGCCTTCTGCCACTGGCTGCTGTCGTAGAGGGCGGCGGTGGACGCGCCGCGCAACGGGTTGGCGGTCGCGGAATAGAGGTTGGCGCGCAGCAGCGTCGGGCTGGTGATGAGGTCGGTGATCTCCTGGCGTGTCAGGCCACGGAGCTGAGCCTGCGAGGCGAAGTCGGCGGCGGCCATCTGGCGCGCTTTCGCGCCTTCGCCGGCGCCGACGAGCGCGTCGACACCGCCAAGGTTGGCGAGGGCGGAGCGGATCGTCTCGAGGTCGAGGCTGCGTACCGTCTTCTCCATGTCGGAGGCGGCGTTGAGCGACAGCATGTTGCGCTTGAAGGCTTCAGAGTTGAAGGCGAGCGACGCATTATTGAGGGCGATGTCGAGGGCCTGGTTCCGTCCGACTTGCTGCGTGGCTGCCTGCACGGCCTTCAGCATGTTGTCGGTCGAGAGCTTCGCGACCTGGTCGGCGGCAGCCCTGCGGGTCTGAATGCCATAGGTCGAACGGTCCATGCCGCGCGACATGGCGTCGGCTTCCTGCATGCTCATGAGGCGCTCGACGGCGGGCGCGGACCGCGCGTCGAAGGCCGCGTGAAAATCGCCCGCGAGGTTGTAGATCTCGTCGCTGTAGTTGCCTCCAGTCAGCATCGGCACCGAGGGGCCGACGCTGGCGGCGTTGCCGAGGATCTGCTTGCGCGTGCCGCCAGGGCCGGACATGCGCGCGAGGAAGCCATCGACTGCGTTTGCGATGTTGTTGCGGCTGTGGGCGCGGTCGAGCGCAATGCCACCGGCCGCGTCTTCAAAGCCATCGGCGGAGAAGCCTGGGCCGACGTTGTCGATGTACGCCTTGAATGCCTCGGCCAGGGCCGCACCACCCTCGTCGCCCAGAGCGGCCAGGCGGTCGGCGGCCCGGATCTGTGCGCGGATCGCCTCAAGCGAGGCGTCGCTGCTCTTGTCGGCGCGGTTCGCGGCGGCGATGCCGCCCGCGGTCGAGACCGCGCCAGTGAGGATGTCGAACCAGCCTGGCATTGGTTACACCATGATCGTGGAGCCGAAGCCTCGGCGAGAAATGGGGCTGCCGCCGGCTTCGAGCGCGCCGGTGTACGGGTTCACCCGCCAGCGGCGGCGGGGCACCGGCATGGCCACCGAGGCATCGCGCGTGTAGCCGGTCGCCTGAGCGGGTCCGGCGGCGGGAAAAAGGCCGCCCATGGTGCTTTGAAGCTGCTTAAGCATGGTGGCCGCGTCGGTGATCTGCGACATCCAACTCGTCGTTGTCGGGGCCGCGGCCGTGCGGCGCCGATCAAGCTCCGTCTGGAACTCACCGCGAAGGTTGTTGAGATCGCCGTAGGTGCCGAGGAAGCGGTTGAGGTCGGCGTCGTTGAGGCCCTGGAGCATCGCCCGGCGACGGGTCTCATAGTTGCGGGTGAGCCCTTCGCGGTCGGCGGCCGAAGCCGCGCGCCAGTCGCGCAGGTAGTCGGAGTGCAGCCCCTCGATGCCCGTCACGCCACTGTCGCGGTCGATCACGCCCTGGAGGAACCTGTCCGTGCCATTGATGGACGAGAGCGCACTGTCCGCCTCTCCAACCAAGTTGGCGTAGTTGGAGCCGGCATAGGCACTCTTGTAGCGGTTCAGGTCGTTGACCGAGAGTGTCGGCAGGAGCTGCTGACGGCGGCGCTGGATGTCATTGGTCAGCGTGGTGAAGTCTGCGTCGCCAAGGCCGACGAAGCGGTCGGCGTACTCGCGATGCAGCGCGTCAATGGCGCCAACGCCGGTGTTGATGCCGGTGGCGCCACGCAGGGACTGCTCCCTCTGGCCGCGGGCGGCCAGGATGTTGTCGGCCTCGCCGATCATGTGCGAGTAGTCCGCGCCATCGAAGTTCTGCCCGGCGTAGGTCTGCTTGAAGCGGTTGATCTGGGCGTTGTTGAGATTGCGAAGGCGATCCTGTCGGCGAGCTTCATAGCTCCTGACAACCTCGCTGCGACGCGCATCGTCGATGCCGCCATCGTTGTAGTCCCTGAAGAAGCCGGCATGCAGGTTGTTCAGTTCGGCGTCGCCGGTGTCCGCGAAGATCAGCCGGCCCAGGCCGCTGTTGCGGTCGATGGGTGCGAACTCCAGGAGGCCGGTGCGCGGGTTCGGAGTGCCGCGACCGCCAAGCAGCTTCAGAAGGGTGGCCTCCTCGGGATTGATGTGGGCGACGATGCTGTCGCCGTCACGGCCCAGGCCGCCGAGCAGTTCGGCCCACTTGCCGTAACCCTTGCCGATACGGCCCACGCCGCCACGGTTAAGTTCCTCGAAACCGGACCCGCCGATGGGAGAGATGGAGCTGGAGAAGGGCATGGTGTCGCCTCCGTAGGCTTCAGAGACCAGGCGGGAAAAAGCCCCCCGGCCACCAGAAGCGATTGTGGTGAAATTGCCCGAGGTCGGGCGGCGGGTCGTCCTCGACGCGAATAGACCGTCCATGAGGGACTTGGAGTTCTGGGCGGCGAGCTGGTTGGCGTTGTCCTGGCGAGTGTTGGCCGCAGCCACGGGGGTAGCTTGCTGATACTGCTCCTGGAGCTCGGGGCCGGCGCCGGCGCCACCGTCTCGGCCACCGTTGTTGATGCCGCCAGGACCGACGCCCATGGAGGTGGTCTCGCCGAACAGGCCCTCGCCTTTGACCTGGAGGGTGTCGAGGTGGCCGCTCATGAGGGCCGCCGCCTCGAGGGGACTGATGCGGCCCTCCGCGACGGCCTTGTCCAGGCGCCCCTTGGCCATGTCGTCCATGGCGTTGAAGGCCGTCCTGCCGGCGGAAAGCATCGCGGAGAAGTCGAGGGGGGTCTTGTCGGCGAGCCAGCCGCCGATGCGGTCGAGGAGAGAGGGGTCCAGCTTTCCGGTATTGACCGTGCCGGTGATCGCACCCTCCTCCATGCCGGCGCCGCCGTCCGAGGTGCCGCCGATGCCGGCGTTAATACCCGGATCGGAGCCGGCCAGATCGCCTGAGCCTTCAGCCCAGAACTCGAGCAGGCCGGTCTTGGGGTTGATGCTGCCCTTGCCGCCCATGGCCTTGAGGAGCGAGGCCACGCCGGGGGAGATGTTGGCGGCTTCGCTGTCGCCGTTGCGGCCGAAGGCCGAGATGCGCTTGACCACGTCGGGCGTGAGCCAGGCGGGGTCGGTGATCTCCATGGCGTCGTCGCGCTCCGGCTGGAGCGGGCCGAACCAGCCAAGGGGGCGCTTCTGGGGGAGCACGGCATCCGGCGGGACCGGAACGCGCGCACCGTCTCGCGGGTCGAAACGGAAGAACGTGGAAAAGGGCATTATCCCTCCAGGCGCGTGTAGTGGATGCCGATGTCGAGGTCGACCGGGGCGGCGCCGGCAGAGACCACGGCCGAAAGCCGCTTGGCCACGGACAGCGCGTCGACGGTGATCGTCGGGCTGAGGGTGGCGGTCAGAAGCGCGGACGTAGCCGAATGCGTCGTGCCGACCGTAACGCCATCGACCGCGAGCTGGATGGTCGCGGTGCCGGAGGTCAGCTTGATGGTGACGGCGTCGATGCGGAGCTTCTGGCGATAGAGGCGTTCGAGGTTGTAGGTCGCGTCGGCAACCGCGCCGAGCTTCTCCCACCAGATCGTGCCGCGCTTGAGGTGCTCGAGGATATTGACGTCCGGCACGTAGGCATCGGCGTCGAGACCGGCCACGCCGTTCGCCTGGCCCACGTCGTCGTAGGCGACGACGCTGGAGAGATCGACCGAGGCGAGCTCGTAGGCGGTGCCGGAGCCGTTGAGGCGCACGACCTTGAGGGCGTTCGACACGTCGATCTCGGGCAGCACCGCCGTCGAGGTCGTCGATAGCCATGAGATGCCGTTGTAGAACTTGAGGACATTCGGGCTCTGCGAGAGGTCGACCCAGAGGTCGCTGCCCTGCGCGCCAGAAGGCTCGGTGGAGCTGAAGAAGATGCGGCCGCGGTCGGCCAGTAGCGTGACCAGGCCATCGACCTTCTCGGCCGGGATCTCGCCATCCTGGACGTTGAGCTTGCGGTAGGGGATGAACCCGTTCTCGACCCATCGGTCGGTGACCATGAGGCCGGAGACGGCGCGCACCGCGTTGTCCTCGACCGTGATGCCGACGACCAGGTCATTCGAGGAGCACGGCGTGGTGAAGGTGATGGTGTCGCTGTCGTCGTCCAGCACGTAGTCGTTGGCGCCGCCGGAGCGCTGGAGGATGCCGTTCTTGAAGATGAGGATGGTCTGCTCGTCGGTGTGGACGAACGGGAAGATCACTTGCGAGGCGGCCGCCGTCGCTTCGGTGCGCGTGTAGTTGCTGATCGCCTGCGCGCGGATCTTGAAGATGGTGATGACGTCGTTGAGGGTGACGCCGGAGCCGAAGATCACGCGGTCGGTCGCGGCATCCTTGGTGTAGGCGCTCTCGGCGACGAGCAGGCCGTTGCGGAACACGAGGACGTCGTCCTCGTCGCCGAACTCGTAGGTGAAGATGGTCTGACCCGAGGTGGCGACGGTGTCCTGGCGATCAGCCACGATGGGGCCGAGCAGCGTGCCGACGTCGTCGCCGGCCGGGCCGGTGACCATCTCTGGCGTCGCGATGTTGACCCAGCCTTCGAGCGCGTCGGCGTATTCGCCGATGCGGTACTGGAGGCCGTCGGTCGGATCGTAGCGGATCTCGATGAAGCTGTCGGAGACCTCGCCGGTGGCGTCGAAGATCATCGCCATCAGCTCGCCGACGGTCTTGCCGCCGCGCTCCGCGGCCACGAGGTAGCGCGCGATGTTCTCGAACTCGGCGCCGATGCGGTCGCTGGCGCGGTAGGACCCGGAGTTCTGGAGACGAAAACGCATGGCTAGGCACTCCCCTGGAGCTTGACGGCGATGGAGACGATCTCGACGGCGCCGACGCCATCGGAGGCGATCTGGAGCTGGAGACCACGGAAGCGGGTGTCGAAGGGCAGCGTGTATTGGTTCGCGAGCGTGGTGTCGGGCAGCTCGTCGTCTTCCTCGTCGGCGCCCTCGATGTCGATGTCGAACGACATGAGCTCGCCACCTTCCTCGTCGAAGGCGGTGATGAACAGCTTGCCCTCGCCGGCGGCGCGGATCGTCAGCTCCTCGGCGTCCTTCACGGTCTCGCTGTTGCCGAGCCAGAGGATCGGCGTGAGCAGGTCGATCTTGCCGCGCTGGGCATCCAGGTCCGTGAGGATGTCGAGCTCGATGTCGGGCTGAAGCTGAAGGTAAAGGCCACCCGGCGTGCCGATGACCACGCTGCCGGCGAGCGCATCGCCACAGACGGCGGTCAACGTGTCGCCGACCGACCACTGTGGCTTCGAGTAGCCGGCGCGCAGGTTGAGGGTCAGGCGGTCGGCGCCAAGGGCGTTCGGCCGCGGGATGTAGACGTGGTAAAGGCCGTTGTCGTCGTCGTAGACGGCACTCATGAGCTGCGTGTCGCTGAGCTCGCGGACCAGCTTGCGGTAGACGCGCTCGATTGGCGCCGAGAGCGTGATGGCGACGATGACGTTCTGCTCATTGCGGGTGATGACGTGGACGCCGTAGCGCGAGCAGAAGATCAGGTCGGTGCCAGCGTTGCGGATGGTTGCGGCCGAAGCGCAGCCGATGCGGATGTTCGCGCGCTCGTCGATAGTCCACGAGCTGATGTTGACGTCCACCGCGTAGATGAACGTCTGGTCGGCGGAGAAGATCGCCAGGCGCTTCGCCTCGAAAGCGCCGACGCCGGTGACTTCGTCGGCCGAGTTGAGCTGGTTGGCGATGTCGATGAAGCCGGCGCGCGTCTCGCTTTCCGTCTGCTCCTCGTTCTCGGGGAAGACGGTGATGTCGTCGGCGCGGCTGATCTGCACCACGGTCGGCTCGTTGTCGATGCCGGAGACGGCCAGGCGGCGCGAGATGGCGCAGCCGAAGCCTGGGGCCATCTCCAGCGTGCTCTGCGACCAGGAGCGGCCATCGAAGAAGGCCATTGGGTAGCCACGCGAGAGCGCGACCGCCTTCTTCTGGAAGTAGGCGAAGTTGACGATGGCGTCCTTGTCGTAGTCCTCGTCGAGCGAGACGCCGATGTCGCTGTCGACGCGGACGGCGCCGTCGAGCTGGGTGGCCCAGACCATGCCGCCGCGGCGGTAGAAGCGGACGGACTTGATGCGATCCTGAACGTCGGGCAGGTGCCGCACGAGCGCCGGGTCGGAGCGGACCACGCCGCGCCAGTCCACGTAGGCGTTGCGCAGGGTCCACAGCGTCTGGCGGTCGCCACGTTCCATGGCGGTGCGCGGCATGGAGCGGTCCATGCCGGAAAAGCCGGAATAGATGCGCTGCTGGCCCTGGACGAGCGGACGGGCTTCAACGCCGGAGGTCATCGTGCGGCCCGATCCAGGTCGGTCTCGTAGACGGTGCCATCAGTCTGCTCGATGGGCTTCAGCTCGATGGCGGTGCCGGGCGTGAACCTGCGCTCCCAGAGCTTGCGATTGAGGGTCTTGTAGTAGCCGCTCGGCCCGCTCAGCAGGGCGCCGGCCTTCTGGGACGCCTGCTGCGTCGCATACTTGGCCGCGAGGCCGGTCACCATGACCATGTCGGGGATGCCGCGCTTCTCGGTCGAGCTCGTGTAGTAGTCGACCTCGACCCCATCCCAGTAGGGATGGTTGCGGACCTCGTCGATGATCTGGTTGGCGAAGAAGATCATCAGGTGCTCAAGGTCGCCCGTGCTGCGCTTGGCCGAGCTGTCGCCCATGAGGGCAAGCCCCTGCCGGACCAGATCCGACAGGGGCGAGCTCGAGCCGCCACCGGCGACGTGAGGGGCAGTAAGATCGGCCATGGCCTATTAGCGGGCCTTCTTGATGCGGCCGCTGACGACGTGGGCGTGGCGCTCGAAGCGCTCGACCAGGTCGAGCGGCACGCGGTAGCGAAGGCGGCCGTCGTGGGTGTAGTCGGGCTTGATCGTCTCGCCATGGCGGATGCCCACCATGATCTCGATGGCGTGCGACTCCTTCTCGGAGGAGATGAAGGTGGCGTGGCTCGAAGAAGACGACACCGCGGCGGGCCGCTTGAACTCGCCCGGCTTCGTCTTGGCGTTCGCGGCGGCCGGCTTGGCGTTGATCTTGGTCGCGGCCTCAGCCTGGACTTCGGTCTTGGCCTGGACTTCGGTCTTGATGGTCGGGTCGGTCATAGGGGGCTCCAAAAAGGAAGGGGGGTGGTCGCCCACCCCCCTTGCCATTCTACGGTCGGGACGTCGTCCTCTACGCGGAGATGGCGTCCCAGTTCTTGATCACCGAGTGGACCTTGTTCTGGAGGAACTCCAGGCCGCACTCGGTCATGAACTCGTGGATCTTGCCGTCGGTGCCGTTGCCCTGGCGATCCTTCAGGAGCTGCGTATCGCGGTTCACCATGTGGCGATACCGGAGATACGGCAGGTCGAGCAGGACCGCGAGGTTGGAGGTCTGCGGCATCTGACGGAACTGCGGGTGCAGCATGAAGTTCAGGCTGCCCGCCATCGTCTGGTAGCGGGTGATGTTGACGCCGTAGGTGTTCTCGACGGTCGACGGCGACCAGCGGTTCTTGCCGAACTTCTGGAGGTGGCCGGCGATGGTGGCGCCACCGATCATCACCTTCTCCTTCGAGCCGAAGGCGAAGACGGTGCCGATCAGGTAGTCGTCGAAGTCCTCCTCGGTGATGACCCCCGCGTTGGTCTGGGTGTCGCCATCGAGCACCTGCGTCAGCGTGGTCAGCAGGCCGCCGGTGTAGCGCAGCGGCTGGTTGGTGCTGCCGTTGACCTCGGTGCGCTTGCCCCAGAACATGGCCCGCTCGATGTCGGTCATGTGCATCTTCAGGGCCTTGTTCGTGTATTCCACCTCCTTCGAGCCGGTGCGGAAGTGGGTGTTCTGGGCGGTGCCAGTGAGCTGGAACGCGGTCTTGAAGATCTGGGTGTAGTTGTAGGTCACCGTCGGGTCGAACGAGATCGCGCCCGGAGTGTCGCCACCTTCAATCGCGGCATGGCCCGCGATGATCAGGTCGTCGACGTCGTCGATGGTATACGAAGTGCCGCCGACGTTGCGGGTGACGGTGACGGTGTAGGCGGCGGTGTCGCCATTGGCGGTCGCTCGCATCACCTCGCCGGTGCGCGGGTTCACGATGACCGTGCCCACGACCACGTAGCCCATCTGCGAGCCCGAGGTGAGCTGGAGGGTGGTGGTCGCGGCGTTGTAGCCGCCGCCATTGTCGATGACGAGCGTGCGATCCGGCAGTTCGTCCTGGAACTGATTGAACTTCGGGTCGTCGGTGCTCTCGCTCTGCGCCATCGCGAGCAGGGCGTTCAGCGGCGCCGAGCCGTTCGGCTCGAGCAGCGTGTAGTATTCGCGGTAGTTGGTCGGGCGGAAGTCAGAAGCGAACTGACCAGTTCCACGAAGACCAAGGATGCCAGCGGGGCCGTTCGGCATGGGGAAAATCTCCTATCGGAGGCGCAATGCGCCTGGGGTTGAGCTCGGTTGTTGTTCGGCTTCCCGCTGCGGCCCTGCCGCTTGGTCTGCCTTGCAGTCCGGGCTTCCCTCGACGGCCCGCAGGCGGTCGGTAGGAGGCTTGGATATGACGGAGTTGTGGGAAGGTCGGTCGGAGACGCAACCGTTATTTTGCGTCTCCGACCAAGTTAGGTGTTTTCGCTACTGGCGCTTGGCCATCAGGTTGTCGGTGAGGGTGGCCAACATCTGGTCGCCTGGCGTGCTGGCGGCGGGCTTGGCGGCGCTGCTTTGCGGCGTCGCGCCGAGCGAGCCCGCGAAAGCCTGGCGGCGCTCGGCGATCTTCTTGAGGCGCTCGAACTCGGGCAGGGCTTTCGTCGCCTTGAAGTCGTTCATCACCTTGAGGGTGAGGTCGTAGCGGCCGAAGTCCTCGGGCACGTAGCCGCGGTCGAGGGCAAAGGCCATGAACGGCTTGGCGTCGTCGTCATCGAGGCCAAGCTGAGCCTGAGCCTTGTCGAGGTTCATGCCGATACGCTCACGCGCGTTCGTGTTCTGCACGGTGGTCGCGCTGTTGGTCAGGTCACTCGCGGCCTGGGCCGCCTGGCCGCTGGCCTCGAGCACCCTGCGCAGCATCTCCTGCTGGCCGCCCATCGTGCCGGTGAGCTGCCGGATCAGGGTCCCGAGCTCGCGATAGCCGGGAGGCAGGGAGGCGGCGTTCTCCTTCTCCCACTTGGTCAGCTCGTCGTCGGTCGGCAGACCGCCATTGGCCGGCTGGGCGTTGTCTCCACCCGAATTGCCTTCCCCCTTCCCGCCACCCGGCTTGAAGTTAGAGGCAGCGGCCGCGAGGAACTGGGCGATGTCGGCCGGCGTGGCGTTCGGCGACGCCTTTCGGATCTCGGCGACCAGATCCAGGACGGGGGAGTGCTCGTCGGCCATGCTCGACAGGTCGCCGTAGCGCTCCATCATGCTGGCGATCTGCTTCTTCGAGAGCTGGCGCTTGCCGCGGCCCTCGCCCATGTCGATGTCGATCAGCCCCTTGAGGAGCTCGTCGACGTCGTCGGGCGCGGGGGCGCCTTCCGCGGGGGCCGCGGCTGCGGCCGGGGCGGCACCGCCAGCAGCGCCGGCGGGGGCACCGAGGATAGAGGCGTTGAGTTCTTCGAGGCTAGGCATCTGGGGCTCCTTCAATGGGCGGGGCGTCGAGGGCAAATTCGTTGGCGAGCCGGATGGCGACGACCTGATCGACGCGGAGGAAACCGTCGGTGGCGCTGATTGCACCGTCGGTCATGTCGCTCTGCCGGGAGGTTGCGTTGATGTTGCGGGACTTGGCCACGGAGAGGCGGTAGACCTCGTCCTTGAGGTGCTCGCAGATCAGCGCCCAGCCGCGGGAGTTCGACAGGTCTTTGATGGCGCGGATATCGGCTTCGATCTCGGTGGGACTACGCTTCACGGCCTAGGGCTTTCATGACGAAGGGAAACATGGCGTCGATGCGCTTGTGGACTTCGCCAATGGCGGCCTCGATGCGCATGAGGTCGTCGCGCTTCATGCACTCGATGCGAGCTGCGTCGATCTTGGCTTCGGCCGCCGCGATGCGGTCCATGCACTCTTTCGCCTCGGCGGCCAGGCGCCGCTCGGAATACAGGTGGTAGCGCCAGCCGGCGCCGAGCACGACGAGGACGACGCCGATGGTCGAGAAGATCGTGGCGGTGTCGATCTGCATGGAATGGCCTTATGCTCCTGGCGTCCTGGTGTCTTCCTCAGATGTCCATCACAAGCGGCCAATTCGCCAGGAAGGCGGTGGCGTCTTCGGCCGTCATGACGCCGGCATAAACCAGCACGTCGAGACCCTCGACCATGCTCGGGTCGTCGTGGCGGAACTCCCTCGCGGCCTTGGCGGTCTCCCACCAGACGCGAATGAGGGACCGGACGAGCGACGGGTCCGGGTCGTCGCGCAGGTCGATGAGCGTCGACTGCTGCGTGAAGGTGAGCCGGTTCCAGAACTCGAGCGGGGAGAGCACCTTGTAGGGCGCCTCTAGCACAATTTCGCTCTGAGTGGTCTCGCCCGTGACGGCATTCGTCTCGGTGATGGTAATGGTGCGCTGGGGCATTGCCGCCTCGTTAGTTGGAGAACCACACAGCCGGCATAGATGCGGTCGTGGCAGTCGGCGCCATCGGTGACGGCGTAGTGCTGCCGTCATAGGTGTGAGACTGGTATTCGGTCACAGTGGCGCCGATATCACCGCCGGACGGGTTGAACACAGTCGATGGCGGCTGGCCCCATTCCGCTGCCAGCGATGCATTGATATTGTCGGATGTAGCCGCAGCCGGGCGCATCCAAAGAGGAGTTGGCGCATTACTAAAGTTCAAGCCAATGCGGATCTTGTCGCCCTTCGCAAGCGACATCGATAGGCTGCTGAGATTGCACCAGCCGGTACTGGAAACCGCCATGTTCCCAAGCTGAGCAATGCGGGCATAGGTCTCGGCGTTGTAGTAGGCGAGCCGCACGTTGCCGGACGCGGTGGTAATATACATCCACGCCTTCGTGAAGGTCACGGCACGGCCGATGAACCACGGGGGCAGATAATAAATCTGGTTGGCGGTCACACCACCGGGAGAGTTGGTTACGTCAAAGGCTCGAACGGACGTCGCCGGGTAGAGCCGGTTGGCGACGTGCGTCATCGCATTCAGGCCGGGCAGAACAATCGAGCCGCCGCCGCTCACAAGATCGCTCAGGTTCATTACGAAAACCTCCAGTCAGCGGCCGAAGCGCGATAGGTCAGTCGCAGGCGGCCGCGGTAGCGGGTGTTGCAGACGAGGTTTTCGGCGAGCCCCTCGATGGTGTCGCCGCCACCGCGTGCGACGGTGAAGGCGTTGGCCGTCCAGAAGTCGCCGGCCTCGAACCACTCGACGGAGGTGCCATCGGCCGGCGCGGTTGGCAGGGTGCCGGTCTTGGTCGTCGCGTTGGCGATAGGGTAGCGCGTGCCGGCGGCGAAGTTGAAGTCGTTGGTCTGGGTCGAGGCGGTGGAGGTGATCGGCGGGGTTACCGCGGGGATCGTCGCGACCACGGCCGCCAGCGCTGCCGGGGTCACGGCGCGCTCGGTGTCCACGCCAGCGATTGCTTCGGCGTTCGTGGCCAGCTCGACGATGCCCTTGACCGAGGTGGTGGCGTCGGGCGGCGAACCAGCAGGGCCGGTCGCGCCGGTGTCGCCCTTGAGGCCACGGGCGCCGGAGAGCGTGACGTTCCAGTCGGAGTGGGAGCCCGAGCCGCCATAGTCGTTGGCGGCCACGGAGATCGTGACCGAGGTGCCGGTGATGGCGGTGATCGGGCCGGAGAGGAAGTTGGCGGTGTTGCCCTGGCTGGCGAGCGTCATCGGGGCGCCGATGGCGAGGTCGAGCGCGGCGGCCGTGGTGAAGCTGAAGCTGCCGGCACCGATGGTCAGGCTGGTTGCGCTGGTGGTCTTCACCGTCGGCGTGGCGCCGGTAGCGCCAGTAGCGCCAGTGGCGCCCGTTGCGCCCGTTGCGCCCGTGGCACCAGTGGCGCCGTCCTTGGCGACCAGCTTCCAGTTGCCGATGTCGGCGTTGAGGCTGACGGCCGAGGTGTAGGAGACGACGCAGCAATAGGTCGCGGGTTCGCTGCTCAGATCGGTCGCGGCGGTCGTGCGGGCGAGGTCGCCCTTGTTGTAGAGCGTGCCGTTGGCGTAGGTGCCGCGGTGGGTGAAGGGGACGAAGGAGCCCGTGACCGGATCGAACAAGTCGCCCATGAGGTCGCCAAGCTCGCGGCCGCCGATCTCGGCGGCCTCAAGGTAATCGTCGAGGACGTGGCTGCCGGTCTGGGTGCTCTCGAAGCGGAGCTGCTCGCCGGTCGGGCGGGTGACGCCGGTCATTGGCCGACAATCCTGTTGATGGCGTCGATCAGCTCGCCAAGGCGTCGGCGGCTATTCGGTGCCATGTTGAGAAGCTGCTCGAGCTTGTTGATGTGGGCGCGCTCCTCGGCCAGGGCTTCGTTCATGGCGCGGAGCCGGATGTTGAGGCTCTCGACGAGCTGCTCGTGCTCCTTGGCGTGTTCGGCCATGGCTTCGGCGATGAGGGTCTTCACGTAGAGACGCTCAAGCGGCGCGAGGTTCTGCTCGAGCTCGGTGCTGCTGGGGGTGCTCACGCGGCCTCTCCCATGGGAACGAGATTGCCCTGCTCGACCTGGCTTTCGATCTGCTCCTGGGGGAGCACGGACGCGCCGCGCATCTTCTCCATGAGCTGGATCTGCTGGGACGGCGACGGACCTTCGGCCATCTGCTCGGGCGTGAGGCGGTACTGGTCGATGTCGCTGACGCCCATGGAGCGGATGCCTTCGAGCGCGACGCGCTTGAGGTCGAGCTCCATGCCGAGACCGGCCTGGTTGGCGACGGTCAGGATGTTCATCCACGTCTCGGGGCTGCGCGTCGGCTCGATGGGCAGCGTGCCGTCGACCACGAGGTAGTCGATCTCGCCTTGGAGGTCGGCCACGGTGAAGTCGAGGTAGTCGTCCTTGATCAGCGGGCTCAGCAGGCCGGGCGCGGTGTCGCGGTTCACGCGGATGGAGCCGTCGAGGAGGATCGCGTCCTGGATGTTCAGGACCATCTGCATGGCCATCGGCCGGATGGTGGAGGCCGAGAGCACCCTTGAGATAACGCCGAGGCGCTGGCTGCCGAGCTGACTGAGGCGCGCGACCTCGGTGGCGGTGCGCACGTCGGGGGTCGGCATGCCCTGCTGGGCGTCGGAGGCGGCGGAGACGCGCTGCTTCAGCTCGCTCAGCATGCCGATGTCCTGCCAGTGACCGCGGGTGACGTCGGGCACCTGGGCGATATGGATGCCGTCGCCGGGTTTGGTGCCGGGCAGCGTGCGGACGACGCCGTAGGGGTTGCGGTTGACGAGGTCGACGACCGAGACGGCCTCTGGATCGACGAAGATCAGGTTGTTGAGGGCGGCCTGGACGTTGTCGACGCGGCTGCGCAGCAGCCAGGTCGCAAGCTCGTGCAGGGGGAGGAGGAGATCGTAGAGGCCCTGGCCGTAGGTCTTGTGCAGATCCTGGTAGAGGGTGCCGAGGGTCCACGGATAGACCATGCCGTTCGGGTTGAGCTGGCAGCGGATGACGACGTCCTCGTCGAGGACGTTGATCACCAGGTAGATGCAGTCGATGCCGGGCAGGCCGAGCTGGTAGCCGGCGAGGCGGACCCAGAGCTCGTCGCAGGGGCGCGCGTCGCCAAGATGGAAGCGCGGGGCCTGCGCGTTGGCGGTGCGCTGGCCGGGGTCGATGGAGAGGCCGCGGCCGCTCTCCTGCGACCATGAGTGATACTTCCAGCCCTGCCCCTGGCGGTCGCGCGCCTGGCGCAGCGCCGGGTATTGCTTGAGCTTCGGGTAGAGGCCGGTCTGAACCAGGCTGTCGTAGGAGTACCAGTCATAGCAGCCGATGAACTGGGCGGCGTCCCAGTTGCCCCATTGGACGCGCGGGTCGGGGAAGACGCGGCGCGGGTTGAAATTGGTGAGGATGTTGGAGCGGGCCTTGCCGTCCCAGGTGATTTTGGTGGGCGCGAAGCCGTAGCGGATGCTGTCGAGGAAAAGCTGGGCCAGGCGGATCTCGTCGCCGCGGCGGCGCATCTGCTGGTGCAGGACGCGCTCGACGATGGCGGAGGATTTGCGGCTGCGACGGTTCAGCCCCTCGAGCTGGAATATCGGATTGCGGCCGGTGATCGCGGCCATGATGTAGGTGAGGACGGTGTCCGCGATGGCGCGGGTGTCAGCGATGACGATCTTCTCGCGGAAGCGCGTGGCGTCGGCCGGCACATAGACGTCGTGGGCGCGGTCGGCGGCCTGCCAGTGGGGGTAACGCTGCGAGATCCGGTCGTGCGACATGGAGAAGCAGGCCCGCACGAACTCGACGAGCTTCTTTTCCTGCTCGTCGTCCAAGGCCACGGAGATGTCGAGGCCCTCAAGGAGGGCGGGGGCCAGGTTCGAGAGGTCGCAGATAACCTCGCGATCAGGCTCGATCCGGGCGTTTGTGTACCAGGCCATAAGGCTCGGTAGCCTAGGTCGGTCGGATTATCGTCCTCACGAACCGAGGGGAGGGAACATCTCCTCCAGGGTGCGGAGGTCGGGCTGCCGGGGGGCGTGGCTGGGCAGGAGGAGGGGGGTGTTGAGGCTCGGCACCAGGGTCTCGAAGGGGGCATTGAGCAGCATGCTGCCGGCGCCGTTCGACTGGGTCCGGCTCAGGACGTCCAGGGCCATGGCCAGGGCGTCGACCTGGTCGTCGTGCTCGGAATTGGGGAACTCGCGGCATTCCTGGCCGAAGGCGTCGAGCCAGACGGGGTCGCTTCGCTCGTCGGCGGAGCGGGGGAGGAAGACGCGGCCACCCTCGATCAGGGGGGTGATGGCGGCGACGCGGGTGCCCTTGTCGTGGACGACCTTGTAGGGGATCACGGAGAAGCCGCTCTGGCGGCGCAGCTCCTGGATCATTGATTGGCCGCTGGCCTTGTCTTCGATATAGATGCCCCGCAGGCCACGGCCGCGCCACTTGCTGTTGAGCTGGATCAGACGGCGCTTGAGGTCGGGGAACTCCAGCTTCGCGCGGACCACTTCGAGGATATAGATGTCGCCGCTGTGGGTCAGGGCGGCGACCAGGGCGACCGAGTAGTCGGCCTGCTCGGTGACCTTGAAGGCGGTGTCGACGGTGATGACCACCGAGGCGACCTGCCGGGGGTCGAGCTCCTCCATCTTGTAGAACTGCCACCACTCGTCCTTGATGACGTTGCCGCCGATGACGTAGGGCGACTGGAGGTGCTGGGCGGCGAACTCGCGCTCGTTGAGCTCGCGCATGTGCAGCAGCTCGGAGAGCGGGAGCTTGGCCTCCCAGACGGAGCGCTCCTGCTCCACGGGCACGTCGCGCAGGTCTGGGGGTAGGCGGCTGACCTGGTCGGTCGGCAGGAACAGAGGGTCGCCCGGCGGCAGGTCGGAGCGGCGGATCTGCACCTGGGTCTTCACCTTCACCAGGCTTCGGATCTCGATGTGCTTCCACTCGCCGCGCTTCCAGGCAGGGGTGGACTGGATGTAGCCGGCCAGGTCGCCGGGGTGCCAGCGGGTCAGGGTCACGAGCTCGAACGGCATCGCGTCGCCGAGCTTCTCCTTACGGGTGATGAGCGAGCCGACGTAGAACTCGATGACCTTGGTGCGGCGCGTGAGGCTGTCGGCCTCCTCGCGGTTCTTGATGGGGTCGTCGATGTTGAGGAAGTTGGCGGGGAGACCGACGGTGGAGGCGTTCAAGCCGCGGCCAACGTAGGAGCCGCCATCGGAGGTGCCCCATTCGTCCTTGGCGCGCATGTCCTCGCGCAGCACGACGCGGGGAAAGACCTGGCGGTAGGCGTCGGTCGAGATGATGTCGCGCACCTCGCCACCGAAGCGGTTGGCCAGGTCGGACGAGTAGGACGACTGCATGATGGCGCGGCGGCGGTTGCGGCCAAGCACGTAGGAGCTGAACAGGCGCGTGCAGATCTCGGTCTTGCCGTAGCGCGGCGGCGCGTTGGTCATGACGCGGTAGATCGGCTCGCCGGCGGAGTTGAGGAGCGTCCCCTTCTCGAGCCGGTCGAGCGTGTCGATGATCTCGAGGTGGCCTTCCTGGAGGTCGTACTCCGGCCGCATGTAGCGCACGTAGCCGAGGAAGCTCTCCTCGGCCTGCTGGATGGCCAGGAGGCGGCGCGCGGCCACCTGCCGGGGGCTGGGGGGATGGATCAGCGGCTCCGGGATGTAGTCGGGGCTTGCGGCCATGGGCTAGAGCAGGATGCCGGTCTGCTTGAGGTAGGCGCCGGCGATCTGCTGGTAGCCGTCCTTGGCCCGCTCGCGGGGGTCCGTGCAGGTGTAGACGACCAGGCGGCCGAGCGCTTCGTAGATGGCCCTGCGCCTTTTCTCCGGCGGGACGTTCTTCAAGTCGAGGTTGCGGATGACGGCCACCAGATCGGTGGTCGTGGCATTGGTCTTAACGGCCATGCCTTCGCGGTCGAGGATCATTTGGTCGGTCATGAAGCGTCTCGCGGTTGGCCGTGTTTTTCAAAATGCTGGGAATTATCCGCAGGCAGGGGAGTCACGTCACGCGGGGGGTATGGCGCGGGCGGATCACCATCCGCCCCCCCTGCTTCTCGAAGCAGGGGGGTGGGGGTGTGGCAGGAAACTGCCACACTTTCGGGGGGCACCGGCTCCAAGTCCTTGACTTGGTTCAGCAAATCCAGGTCTCCCGGGACCTCACTAAGGGCTCCGAGTGCCATTTCCCCCGAAGCGATAGCTTCGAGTTCCTCGCGAGACAGGCGGTCGAGACGCTCGGATAGCACGTTCACCTGGGCGTAGGTGGCCTGAAGGTCCGGAAGGACCTTGCCGAGCAAGGTGCGAAACAGCGCAACCTGTTGATTTGACAGCGAAATCTCGCTGTTCCCCGCGACGGACGCCGCGACATGCGGGAGCGCATTTACCACGGCCGCGTAGACCTCCTGCCGGAGGCTCAGGATCTGCTGCCGCGTCAAAGGCACCGGCGCCGCGCGATTTGCGGCCGTTGCGCGCCTGTACAGAGAGTGCAGGGATAAAATCCCCCGCTCTTTGCGCTTTTTGCCGGAAATTATCCGCACCCTTGGCGCTTTGGGAGGGCTCGTCATGCCCCGAAGGGGCATTAGCTCCGTCGGATTTTCCACCCCACGCATGTAACGCGCGGTCCCCAAAGGGGACAGGGGAGAGGTGGGGTGAGCCGATCAGCCCCAACCAAGGAGCTTGCCATGGTCGTGTTTCCGGTCCTCTCCGAGGACGCTATCGCAGACCTCTACGAGGTCATCGCCGTTCAGGCCGCCGAAATCGCCGCCAAGGCCCGCGCCGCTCGCACCACGGACGAGCGCATGGCCGTGATTGCCGCCCGCATTGACCTGGGCACCGAGCTTCGCTCGACCCTTCCCGAGTTCGCCATCTGATCTCTCGCCCGCGCAATCCCCAAAGGGGAAGGGGAGAGGCTGCATGAGACCAACAACCCACCAAGGAGTTTGCCATGACCCGTCGTGAAACCCTCGCGTTTGCCGTTTCCGCCGACTCGCTCTCGCACATCGCGGCCCGCCTCGCGGACATCGCCCGCTCCGAGGCCAAGGGCCTCGACATGGGCACGGACATGGCCGAGTCCCTGACCGATCTCGCCATGGTGGTCGCCTCCAACCCCCTCCTGGCGGGCGCCGTCGGAGACTTCCTGGCCTACGTCGCCCTCGACGCCGAAGACGTCGCCGCCGACTGACCCTCTCGGATGCGGCTCCCAAAGGGAGCCGCATCAGCGAGCGCCAGCGCTCTCTCGCGATCCCCCAACGGGGGAGGGGGAGAGTGGGGTTGCCGAAACCGCCGCCGGTCGGTCCACCGGCTTTCCCTGCATCAGGAGTGCATCATGTCCCAGCACAAGCTCACCTCGCTCGTCGTCCAGGTCACCCAGGTCGGCATCGGCGGCACGCCCAAGGCCGACGTGCTCGTTCGCCCGCTCCGCATGTTCACGGACGGGACGGGCTTCGCCGTGATCCTCTCCGGCAAGGCGGTCGTCGCGGTCCCGACCGGCGCCAACAGCGTCCAGGTCAACCTCGCGTCGCCGCGCCGGCCCGACACGGACACCCGCGTCTGCAAGCTCGCGGACCTGGGTATCGCGAAGGCGGCGAAGCCGCAGCCGGCCAGCCAGCCCGTCGCCGTCGCCGCCAAGGCTCGCGGCCCGCTGACCCCGAAGCAGCAGGCGGTCCTCGCGAAGGGCCGCGCGGTGCTCGCGGCGAAGCGCCAGGGCCGTGCCATCCCGGCCATCGCGAAGGCCAGCCCGAAGCTCGTCGAGCCGAAGGCGCCGGCTGACCTCAACACCATTGGCGACCTCCTCCTCGCCACGAACTCCCGCGAGGACATCCTCGCCTTCGTCCAGCGTCTGATCGCTCGCTCGTAGTCGGGTCTGTCGTGAACGAGTGCGGGGCGCAGGTGCCGCAAGCACCTGGCCCCGCTTCCTACCCACCTGCATTCAGGAGATGCAAATGCGTAAGGGCTCCAGCGTCGCCTTCTGGAACAAGGTCGTCAAGCCCGCGGGCGAGCGCTCGCACACCGAGTTCCGCAACGCCATCGCCGACAAGCGGCCGGTGGACCTCGCCCGACACAAGAGCGTGTGGCTCGCGCGCAAGTTCGCGGCCAACACCAACGCGCCCCGCAAGGCGGTGGTCTGATGCCCAGCACCAACGCCCAGCGCCGCGCCGGCATCATGGCCGGTGGCGACCGCATCCTCCGCACCGTCAAGCGCATGGCGGAAACCGCCAAGCTCCGTCGGACCCTGTACCTGACGGCGCTGTCGCGCAAGCGCATGTGGGACAACGCGCCCTCGCGCGTCTCGCAGGCGCTCCGCGACGAGATCCTCCGCAAGGACGCCATCGCCATCGAGCGCATCGCCACGCTCGCCGGCGAGCTGGCCGACCGAGGCGACAGTCTCGACCGGCTCCAGCGCATCGTTGACCTCGACCGCAACTTCGCGAGCTGACCCATGACCAACCAGCCCAAGCCGCGCCCCCGCCATGCGGAAGCGTGCTTCAAGTGCTCCGGCTCCGGCGTGTTCTACGGAGCCGGGAGCGTCGTGAACGGCGTCTTCAAGGGTTTCACCGGCCCCTGCTTCGCCTGCGAAGGCAAGGGCTGGCAAACCCGCGGCGACAAGCGCAGGTGCGACGCCTACTGGCGCCGCCACGCGAGGATCGCATGACCATGACCATCGTCGCCGGCATCGCCGGATTGCTGGCGGGCCTTGTGCTCGCACGCATCCTGCCCCTCGACAACACGGAGCGCGAGCGCCGCAAGCGCAGGCGCATCCGTAATCGCGGCCTGACCGCCGCAACCCGCCGCCATTGGAGCCAGGCATGAAGACCAAGACCACGCTCTCGTATGCGTCGCTCTCGCTCGATGACACCTGCGGCATGGGCCGCTACCTCCGGCCGGGCTGGCGCAGCCGCTTCCAGCGGCAGATCACCCGTCGCGACCGCCAGTCCGCCAAGGTGGACGTTATGGCGCAGCTCCGCGACATGGAGGAGCCCGACACCACCATCCCCGAGGTCTTCGTGGACCTGCTCGCCATCGAGCACTTCTGCGGCGAGGGCTTCGCCCTCAGCCACCTGGCCAACGACAACTGGGCCGATCCGCCGACGCCGGTGGTGCAGACCATCGAGCAGGCCCGCGTCGCCTTCGCGAGGGCGGCATGAGCGACTTCAGGCAGATGGGTGACTTCTGCTGCCTCGCCGTGCAGCACATCACGCCCGGCGACGTCGAGGTGCTGGAGGCCATCTCTTGCGGCTCCAGGCCAATGCCGATCTGCGTCATGCGAACTCCCTTCGGGTTTCACGTCTACGTCGGCGAGGCCAGCCTCGAGAACGAAGCCGCCTTCAAGGAGGTCGGTCTCAGCGACGCCTTCCTGGCCACGGCCGCGTTCGCTCGCACCAACAACTGCGAGTGGGTCACGTTCGACGACGAGCTGGAGGTCGATCCCGACGACCAGCTCGCCACATATCCTCGCTTCGACCCGCTCGGCACCTTGCCGTGGGGGAGGGGCGTCCGACGCCTCGATCTGACCACGAATCTGCTCGCGCTCGCCACCACGGCGCTGCGCGACCTGTACATGGGCTATCCGCCGGACCAGATCGTCGCCAACTCCGGCGATGGTCTCGACACCCTGCTCCGCGACCTGGTGGGGCACCTGCGCGGCCAGGGCCACGACGACGATGGCGGCTGGGACTGCGCCGCTACCCAAGGCATCGAGGTCAAGGCCGCATGACCACCATCACCTCCGCCCGCTCCTACGAGGTATCGCCCGAGCTGTCCGAAACCTTCGCCGGCTGGTGGCTCTATTGCTTCGACGGAGACGACTGCATCTACCAGATGCCATGCCGCACCAAGGACGACGCCATCGAGCACGGCGACAAGTACCTTGCCGGCGACTACGACCAGGGGTTCCCGATATGAAAGCATCCATCGTCATGAACCTGCTGGCCAAGTACGCCGGCCCCGATGGCGACGCGCATTCCGTCGCCGTGTTCCTGAGCAGCGGCAAGGTCGTCGTCGGCGACGCCTACGCTCCGACAAACGAGACCATCGACATCGACGTTCGCGGCACCGGACGCATCCTCACCGTCCGCCTGATCGACGTCTGCGCCATGATGCGCCTGGAAGCCGGCGAGTACGACGTCGCGCTGCTGGATAAGGGGGTTGTGGAATGACCATCTCCAACATTAACAACGACCCGCTCGTCGCCGCGTTCAACCGCGTGATCGAGATCGCGCGCCATCAGGTGGTCAACAGGCGCACCGACCTCGGCGCCTACACCGAGGCCGCTGCCAAGCAGAGCGCCGAAGACCTCGCCGCCATTGACCTCGTGTGCGCTCGCACCGGCCCGCTCATCCAGGCCAGCGAGGCTCTCTGGCTCGCCTACTACGGGCCGGGCAGCAATCACGAGGACGTCGAATGGTCGGACGTCGAGCACGCGCTTGACTTCGCTTGCCGCGGCCTGGGCAAGCCCAACGAACAGCCCGAGTTCATCAACACCTACGACTGCCCTAAGTGCGGCCATCACTGGCAGGACCAGTGGACGAGCACCTGCGACGACCGATGCCCGCAATGCGACACGTCGTGCAGCCCAACGCATAGCGAGGACGCATGACCACGCGCGTCAGCCGGCTCGCCTTGCGCGCCACTCACGTCGAGTGGGGGCCGCAATGCGATGTCTACGAACCAAGGTGCGCGTGCTGCGTGGCGTGGCGTCTTTTCGCGCACAACCCGACCATCGTGCCGCACGGCGACGTCGTGAATGCCGCCATCCGCGCCGTCACCATGGACGACTATCAACCCCGGAGGCCCGAATGACCAACCGCATCCTCGTCTCCACCATCACCATCACCCGCGCCGAGGGGCTCGTCGAGGAATGCGACAAGCCCGAGACCGTCCACTCCTGGGAAGCGGCCGACAGGCTGCTGCTTGACTGGTCCGTGACCGCGCCCAAGAACGGCGGCTACGACAAGTGCGACTTCGAGCTCGTCTTCGCCGACGGCGAGACCTACTCCGGTCGCTACGACCTCATGCACCACAGCAAGGAAGTGCCGCACCTCGCCGGCCACGTTCGCGCCCATTGCGGCACCGTCGCCGGCTGGCTCAAGCCCGAATGGGTCGAGAGCGACGAGGAGTGGGAGCGCATCAAGGCCCGCCAGCTCTCGATGTTCAGCGCCGCACGCATCGAGGCGGTGCGGAATTTCCTCCGTCACTACGAAATCCCCGGCGCCGAAGACATCGTGCCGAAGTGAGCGCCTGCGACGCAACCTGGGTTGCGTCATACGCATCCGTCGCTTGACACGTCGTAACTTGGCGATAACCTAGCCGTCACTGGAGGTATGTCCCAATGCCCAAGCCCATCACCCAGGAAGTGCTCGATCGCATGGCGCCCGGCCCCATCGTCGAGACCAACGAACAGATCGACGAGCGCATGAACAGGGAGCTCGCCGCCATGGGCTTCAATGTCCCCGCCCCGAAGCGGGTCAAGCCGGCGCTCCGCAACTGGACCGTCGAGCTCATGTACCAGGTGCCTTACTACGCCATCGTCAGCGTGAAGGCGCCGACCTTCAAGGAGGCGTGCGCCATCGCCATCGCCGAAGGTGGTGAAGACGAGTTCAAGGCGTGCTGGGATGCCAGCACCGACACCGCCGTCACGCAGGGTGCGCGCGGCTACGACGTCGATCTCTACAGCAACAAGGTCAAGACCATCGAGGCGCCGGCCGAGCGCCGTGACGCAGGCGACCTCATGGAGATGGCCTGCCGAGCCCTGCTCGACAGTCGCCAAGCCGGCGGTCCCCGCCGCTCGCTCCGCCGTGCCATTGCGCTCGCTCGCATAGCGCTGCCTCACCACGACGTGAAGAAGGAGGCTGCGTGATGCAGTTCAGCGACTACAACCTCGACGCCATGACCAAGCTGATCGCCCTCCAGGGGGAAGCAGCGGCCGGCGCGCACAAGGTCGAGGACTGGGATACGATGATCGCCTTCTGCGAAATCCTCACCCGCATGGCGGCGACGCTCTGCGCCACGACCATCATCAACCAGACTGCCGCCTGCGACGGCGACGAGCAGTTAGCCAGGGCGATTGTTGCCGCTCACCTCAGCAAGTTAATCGGCGTCGCTCTCAAGTCGTCATCGCAAACCACCGCGGTCATGTCCGACGGCACCCGTGAGAAGGTCGACCCTCTCACCTTCATGCCCACAAAGGGCAACGCCTAGACACGCAACGCGCGCCCGCCGTCCCCCAAAGGGGGAGGGGGAGAAGCAGCCTAGCCGCTGAATGGAGAAGCTATGTCTCAAGCTCTGCTCGACGCCTTCCTCAACGCCCAGCCGATGACCCTCCGGGTTAACGCCATCGCCGCCGCCAGCGCGGCGCTCTCCACGGCCACGTCCGAACGCGACACGATCCTCACCCTGATCCACGACCGTCTCGCCATGGCCGTGGGCGCTGCCCCGACCGTCGCCAACGTCACCCTCTCCGACGTGAAGGTCGCCATCGACACGGCCAGCCGCCTGCTCAAGTCGCTGAGCCGGCAGACCCAGCAGCAGGTATTCGACCTTGCCACCAACAATCTCGGTGCGCCGCTGCGCGACGAGCTGGTGCGCGACACCGATCTCAACGCCGCCATCGCCAACCACCGGGCCGGCAACTCCGTCGCAACGCCGGCTGCGCCCACCAGCCCGATCACCCTCCTCGACGCCATGAAGCCGGTGCTCAACTCGGCGCTGACGTCGGCGACCAACGGCAAGATCACCGACATCCAGCCGCTGATCGCCGCCTTCGTGAACCAGGCCACCATCCACCAGCGGGTGACCGAGAAGGAGGCGCTGCTCCAGACCAAGGACAGCGAGCTCCAGCAGGTCCAGTTGGAAATGAGCCAGCTCCGAGTGCAGCTCGCCGGCATGGCTTCTCGTCCGGCGCTGCCGACCAACCTGCCCGCCGACGGCGCCATGCCCGGCTGCAAGATCGTCAAGAAGAAGGCCGCGGAAGTGTTCTTCCCCGGCAAGCGTGTCTCGTCGCTGCTCAACATCGAGGTCACCTGCCTCGAATGGGATGCGCCGAACCCGTACCTGCCGCAGGTCGATCCCTTCTACGAGTTCAACGTCGAGCACCTGGCCCGAGCCATGATCGCCTTCGAGAAGGGCCATCGCGTCGTCACCACCGGCCACACCGGCACCGGCAAGACCAGCTTCTACGAACAGGTCGCCGCCCGCCTGGGCTTCCTGTTCGAGCGCATCAACCTCGACAGCGAGATCGGCCGCCTCGACCTGGTCGGTCGAGACAAGCTGGTCACCGACCCGCATGGCAAGACCGTCTCCGACTTCATCGACGGCGTGCTGGTCAAGGCCATCCAGAAGCCGTGCATACTCGACCTCGACGAGGTCGACTTCATCCGGCCGGACGTGATCCCGATCTTCTACCGGGCAACTGAGCGTGCCGGCGAGCTGCTCATCAACGAGGACGGCGGTCGCCTCGTCAAACCCCACCCCCTTTGCCGCCTCGGCATCGCTTGCAACACCAAGCTGGCCGGCGACGAGAGCGGTGCCTACGTCGGCACCAAGGCGCAGCCGCTTGCGCTGCGTAACCGCTTCTCCACCTGGATCGAGATGGACTACCTCCCGCCAGAGCAGGAGGCGAGGGTCATCAAGAACAAGGCGCCGGGCGTCACAGACGACGTCGTCAAGCGCCTACTGACGCTGGCGAAGATGGTCCGCGACGCATTCCGTGAGGGCAAGATCATCGACGTGATGACGCCTCGTGACCTGATCGCCATTGCCGAATACGACGTCGAGGTCCGTGCGGCGACCAACCAGAAGAACAACGACCCGCTGCTGTTCGCCATCACCTCCGGCTTCCTCGGCCGGCTGGTGTCGCAGGACAAGCAGGTCGTCACCGAGTTCGTGACCAGGGTGGTGGCGTGATGTGGGTCAACATCAGCGATGCCGGCATCGCCTACCTTAAGTCGACGCTCGACCGTCGGGAGTGTGGCGAAGCCGAGGCGATCATCAAGTGGATCGAGGATGTGGAGGCAAGCGCCGTCCGTGACGACAAGATCCGCTCGATGGTCGAGTGCGACGGCGACGCCGTCGTCTCCGAGGGCGACAGCAACGGCGCCTACGTCATGACGTGGACATGGGTCCCCTTCGAGGGGACCGAGTTCGACAAGGAGCTCGGTGCGAACGACGCCCTCCTGATGGAGGGAACGTGAGCATCTACCTCATCCTCTCCTGGTGGTCGGGCCTCAGCATCCGCTGCGGTCCCGACTTCCTTCGCATCAACCTCGGCTTCGTGCAGCTCGGGCTGTGCGCCTTCGACATCGAGAAGGAGATGATCGGATGATCGTGTTCCGCACCTGCGTCCAGTGGGACGACAAGTACCAGCGCATGCAATGGGTGTCGGGCGACGTCGTAGCGAAGACGCCGCTCGATGCAGCGGTCGCCATCTACAAGCAGATCCCCACCGCGCACCCGGACCACAAGGGGGCAGAGCTTCAGGAGCTTCTCGATCACGTCAACTTCGTGATCGTGATGGGCAACCCGCTGTCCGGGACTGAGATCGTCAATCTCGCCGACATCCGCAGGGAGCTCGGCGCTTGACCAACCTCCGCCACTCCGTCCCGACCGCCATCTTCGAGGATGCCTGCATCGCCACGACCCAGGTGATCGGCGGCGACAAGAACATCTCGGTCGTCTTCCGTGGCGACCAAGCCTACACCGATCACAAGATGGTCGTGCTGCCGGCGCTGCCTTCGACCATGCGCCTCGACATCGACCAGCAGCAGATCGGCGCCGGCTACGTCGACCATGAGACGGCGCACATCCGCTACACCGACCGCAAGGCGTGGGAAGAAGCGATCAAGGCCAACCCCGATCCGCTGTTCGGCGCGATCCTCAACTGCCTCGAAGACCCTCGAGTCGAGACCTGCATGATCCGGGACTACCCCGGCACCCGCCATCACCTGGCGTGCTGCTCGGACGCCGTCGCTCAGGACTTCATCAATAACTTCCCAACCATGATGCAAAACGGGCAAGCCACCCTGCGAGGCATGGGACCCTACACCATAAGCCTCGGTGGCTCGCTGCGTAATGGCGCCGGCGGCTACGCCACGGCCACCGCCTGGGGGCTCGTCCACCAGGAGATCAGGGACTGGGCCGATGGCTGCCTCGATAAGCTGGCCAAATGCAAGAACACAAAGCAGACGGCCAAGCTGGCGCAGGAGATCTACGACCAGATCAAGGACCCAAACGTCTTCACCCTGCCGCGCAAGCCGCTGAATGGGGCAGGCGCCGAGACTGGTGTCAGCTCTGGAGACGGCAAGGGCGAGAAGCAGAAGGGCAAGGGCAAGGGCAAGGGCGAGGCCGAAGCTAAGAAGGAGGACGCCGATGGATCAGGCGATACTGGAAGCAACGCGAGTGACCAGGGAGAAGGCGGCGGCAAGAAAGGTGGCGACGATCAAGCGGGCAATGCGCCTGCTGGTGCTGGCGCTGATGGGAGCGCTGGTGACGACGGTGGTCCTGACGTTCTTGAGGTTGGCGACGGACAGGTCAACAGCGGCGGAGGCAATGGAGCGGGCGGCCATGGGCCGTCCCTCCCGCTAGTCTCTACCTACGTCCCGCAGAAGGACTTCGCCAAGCTTCTGGGCGTGACCATCGACCCCGACACCTTCACCCACTACACCCGAGAGCACGACGAGGTCATCGAGCTGCGGCCTGGCGTCGATCATCCCTCGGTAATGCGGCATCACGGATTGCATGCCTACAACAAGCGCGTGATGGGAGCCCGCTCGTCGGTCATCCGTCGCAAGATCGAGCGTGCCCTGCTCAGCCGCCAGCTCACCGGCTGGAACGAGCGGCAAGAGGAAGGTCGCCTCGACAACCGTCGCCTCGTGCGTGCCTACATCGGTGACCGTGACGTCTATCGCCAGCGCACCGAGGTCGCCGGCTTCGACACGGCCGTCGCCCTGATGATCGACCGAAGCGGCTCGATGTGCGGGCCAAAGGCCGAGCTCGCTGCGGAAGCGGCCATCAACCTCTGCCTCGCCGTCGAGCAGGCCGGCATCGCCTGCGAGGTCACCGGCTTCCAGGATGGGGAGAGGCACTTCGAGTACGACGGCATGGCCGACCGCATCCACGCGGTCGACCTCGTCGTGTTCAAGCCGTTCGACTTGCCGACCGCCCGCTGTCGCGAAGCGCTGGGGGCGGCGTCCTTCGCTGTCAGCTCGAGCACGCCAGACGGGATGGCCACCATGATGGCGTACCAGCGCCTGCGTAAGCGCCAGGAGAAGCGCAAGGTGCTGATCACCCTGACCGACGGTGCGCCCGCCACCGCCTATGGCCGACCCAACGCGGAGGCGCGGCACATGCAATACGTGCGCGACGTCGTCGCCTGGATACAGAGCGAGGGCACGCAAGTCGTCGGCATCGGCATCTTCGACGACAGCGTGAGCCGGTTCTACGACAAGTACGTGGTCATTCGGAATGCCGACGACCTCGCCGGCGAGCCGATGACGCAGCTTGCAAAGATCCTGCTCGGTGAGCGCTTCGATCCATCGAGCAATCTGATCAAGCAGAACAACAAGCCGGGAGATCGCCGTCGTGCCTAGGCGCATCCGCAGACCGAAGCGGCGCACCACCACGGTGCCCGCATGGTGGAGGCGCTGGGCCAAGATCCGCAGCCATGTCTTCTGGTGGGGCGTAGCGAGCGAGGCCAGTGGCCAAAGCCGCGACGCCGTCATCGCCATCATCATTCGTCACGCCATCGCATGGCGTAGCCAAAGGAGCTGAGTATGAAAGACGCAATCGTCAACAAGCGCGCCGCTGATGCAGGGCTCGTCGTCGCCAAGAAGCCGGAGCCGGCTGCCACCTACAACCCGAGGGGCGGCTACCAGTACCCGCGCCACGCCAGCAAGACCACCGACTACTCCCGTGTCGCCGGCCTGCGCGACGCCACCATCAACGATCCGGTCGGCAGCCTCGGTGCCCGCTACGATGCGACGAGCAGCGGACCCGAGCCTCACATCATGTCGAAGGCGGCGGTCGCCACCATCGTCGACAAGTGCATGCGTGCCATCTCCGAGGTGCTCGACCAGCACAAGGTCGTATGGATCGCCCTCGGATGGCTCGACGTGCGCCAGGCCATGGAGAAGGTGATCGCGCAGGTCATCGAGAAGAAGGCGAAGGCGTACCCCGATGGGTTTAAGGGGGAGTCGCGGCCGATCAAGGTGGTGGACGAGCCGGTCGAGCAGCACGATCCGGCGCTGGTCGAGAAGCTGACCGAAGCGCTCGGTGGACTGCATGCCTATGTCGAGGATCTCTACAAGAACTACCCACACGACCGCGACATGCCGAGGCTGCTGGCCAAGAGCGGCCCGCTGCTCAAGAGCGTCGATCCCGAGAGCGTCGAGGAGGAAGCCTCCCCGACCGAAGCGCCGCCCTCCGCCGCCCTCCACCCCGACGTCGACATCGCCTCGCTCAGCCGGGGCAAGTGGTTCGCCGCCGGTCATGACGGTTCGGCGCAGACGGTCTTCAAGGTCGATGACGTCGAGGCCGGATACATCTACGCCACCTGCATCAGTGGCAACTGGCCGGCGTGCTTCCGGTCTAGCGATGGATGGCGGGCCGACGAGGTCATCGACGGAACCAAGGCATCGCTCGCCAAGCTGCGCATCACCTTCACCGGGCCGTGGCCGGCTGGATTACACGGAGTGGACGAACATCACAACTACGCGAACGAGATCATCTCTCGGCGCAACAGTAAGTAGAATTTTACGCAAAACCCAAGAGATAAGCGGAGGTTATGTGGTTAATTTCCCGCTACCAGTCGCAAACTGGAGACACTATAAGGTTGCCTTGCGCTGGCCAGGGGCGAGCGCATGAGCGACACTGGTGAGACCAAGAGGTTGATCGTCGAGAGCGGCGATGCCTGCATCGTCATTCGTAAGAGCGGCGAGATCAATCTCGCCATCGACACCACCGAACCCATGACGCAGACCACTCTGCTCGCCATTGGCTTGGCCACGGCTGCGGAGAACGCTGACTGGTGCGAGAGAGTGATCAAGCGCACCCGCGAAAAGATCGACATGGAGGGCATTCGATGACCACGCAAAGCAACGCACTGGATGCAACCTGGTCCCCGATCATTGGCACCCTGAACGAGGAGGAGACACTCCGCGTAGCCGAGCTCGCCGTCTCCCGGCTCAGCCTCGTCTTCGGTCAAGGCTGCACGCTGAAGCTCGACGACAACCCGAGCAGCACGGTGATCCCCAACACGAGCCGTGGCAGGTACGTCGGCAAGCGGTGGCTGCGAACGGTGAAGCAGGTCGACCTCACCAAGAAGGGCGGCTACTCGATCATCGGCGATTACGTCCGCATGAACACCCTCGGCAAACAGCCGATGGGGACGCCCATCGTCTTCGCTGAGAGGCAGAACGGCGTGCAGCGGGGTGCCGTCCTGCTGGCGAGGGCTGGCGCGGTCGCCGACGTGTTCGAGGACCAATCGGTCGTCGTCGTTGGCGCCGTTCGCGTCGCCTACTGCGAGCCCGGAAGGGGCAGCGTCGTCGACAATAATTTCATCTCGAATGCCTACATCCCGGCTGGGCCTTCGGGAGTGGCACCGACCATCCCGCCGCATCTGCGTGTCGATCCCTGGGGCGTCATCATCGACACGCTGCTGCGTCTCGGCGTTTCTACTGCGTAACCGGAGACATATCATGAACACAGCCAAATCAGGCGATCCTGAACAGCCGAGCGATATGGCGCTCGAGCTGGCCAGGATCGTCGCGCTTCTTGCCGAAGCGCAAGTCACCAACAAGCGTATCGAAGGCGATCTCATAGAGGAAAGAGAGAAGCGCCTTCAAGCGGAGGCGGCGCGCGACGCCTACAAGGAAGCGATCTCTGCCGGCAGGCAGGCGCAGCTCGACCCCAGGGTGCTACGCGCCCTGGTGTCGATGACGCCGAAGCAACATGCCGTGCTGCTGCTGGTGCTGAGCGGCGCCTCGAATGAGACGATCTCGAAAGTGTTCGAGCTCTCGCCAGCGAACCGCAAGCAGCTAGAAAGGCTGCTGCCCGCCGGCGAACACTACATGCCCATGAGCGTGTCGACGGTGAAGGGAATGGTCCGTGCCGTCGGTAAGCACCTGGGGCTGGACGACGGCCGCATGACGCGGGCCGAGATCATCAGCCTCGCCAAGAGCACGGTCGATGCCATGCCGGCCGAGGACTATAAGCGGGTGGCCTTGGTGCCCAAGGGCTGGGCCACCTTCCGGGAGCCCGATGACCACCTTCGGCATCCGTTCCTCTACTCCACTCGACGCGACCGGCGCAAATAGCGCCGGAAGGATTTTCCGGCACGGCGGAAAGGTTAGCGCTTGTCGCAACCTGGCAACCCACCTTTACTAACTACGGTTAGGTCATCAATGAACGCAGGGTGCAATGCTGAGGATCAAGCAAAGGGGCGAACGCCTTTACATCGAGGGAACGTATAACGGAGAGCGCATTCGTAAGGCGACTTTCCTTGGGCCGAAAGACAAGGCCGCAGCCAACAAGCTGCGCGAACAGATGCAACAGCGGCTCGCCCTGGGCCAGCCGCTCGACGCAGACAAGACCACCTTCAACGACCTCGCCGACATCTACCTCTCACGCCCGCAAGGCGTGTCGGAGAAGACCAAGCGCATCGTCGCCAGCCTCCGCCGGTGGTGGGGGAGGGTGCAGGTGGCGGCTTGGTCGCCGCTTCTGGTCGACCAATACATGCGGGCCGAGTGGTATGCCAACGGCAAGCCGCGGGTGGCGTCGGCCACCATCCGGCGGCACATAACCCAACTCCGCGCCGTGTTCGGCCATGCGGCCGAGATCGGCCGGATCGCTGCGGTGCCAACCATCCCGCTGCCGCCCGGCGGCGAGGGCCGGGATCGCTTCCTGACCATCGCCGAGATCAAGACCTTGGTCGACACGGCGCGCACCGCCACGCCGCTGATCTACCCGCTGGTCGTGTTCCTGTTGCAGACCGGCGCCAGGGTGGGCGAGGCCATCGACATGGTGTGGCCTGGCACGCCGGGCGCGCATAAGGCCGTCCTCCACCTGGAGGGTGCCGAGCCATACGCCGCCATCACCAGCCGCAAGGGGTCGGGCGGCAAGCGCATCCGCCACGTCCCGCTCCAACCCGACACAGTCGCCGTGCTCAAGGCGCTGCCTCATAGGGAGGGGCACGTCTTCAAGTCGAGCGACGGCAAGAAGTGGACGGTCGTCGACAGCCTCTACTACCACTGGAACATCCTGCGGGATCAGACGGGGATCGACGACGTCGTGATCCACGACCTGCGCCGGACCTATGCCAGCCATCTCATCATGAACGGGGCTGACCTGCGCACCGTGCAGAAGTTGCTTGGCCATACGTCCCTGGTCATGCTGGATAAGCACTATGGCCACTTGGCCAATCAACAGTTGATCGCCGGAGCGTCCAGGGTTTATACTCTCGACTTGGCCAACGAGCCGGCGCCTAAGCATTAGACGCTGGCACAGTTTGGCCACAGCCGTTGGCCACAACTGTCCCAGGTTACGCCACAGATCTGCCACACAACTCGCTCTATGGAGATCAGGATAATGCCGTGCAGCACCTGCATGTCGGCGCCGAAATTGGCATTCGATCAAGCGCTTAGCGCAATCTTCGCGCGACTGGAGAAACTCGATGTTCTTGGGCACTCAGCTCAGGGCATTAGTGTAGGCGACAAGAAACTTACTCGCGACCTGAACACGTCCAACCGCAATCTCGCTGACAACTCAACAGCATCGCCTCTGGCCATTGGCAGCGTTTTGCCACAGGGGCAGATGTCTACTGGTGAGTTCATCACAGCGCTCCGCAACCTCTATGCCGAGCGCGCCGCCCAGGCCGAGACCGGCCTTCTCAAGGAAGCCGAGCTCACGGTCGAGCGGATCATCCGCTACCACGCCATCGGCGAGCTGCGCTGATGCTCGACCTCGCCGCATGGGGTTACGGCGGCGTCGACCTCGACCCGCAACACATCGCCTGCGTCGTCGTCGAGCATGGTGAGACGGTCACGCTCCAACCGAGCTGGCTCACCAAGATCGGCTGCTGGCTCATGGGGCGGCAAGCGCCGCCCGACGAGGAGCTGATCGCTCAATATCCAATGGTCATCGTTTGGCTCGCAGGCACCGGCGAGCCGATCCGCTTCGAGTTCGCCGACGCCATGACCATCGTGCGCAATCGTCTCAGGGCCGAGGCGTTTGCCGACTACCTGCTGAAAGCCAAGAGCACACAGAAACGACAAGGGGTGGAGGCCATTCCCGCGGCGTGACGCGATGCGCGCCGCGTAACAAACGCCCGTCATCCCTAACCGGCACGGCCCCAACAGAGTGTCACGCCACCGGGCCGGCATGGGCAAACCCAACCCTCCGCAAATTGTAGGGGCAATGACGGGTCATCGTAAGCACCGCCGGGGGCGAGAGCCTCCGGCGGTAGCGAATGAGAGGACACAGTGAGCAGGTGGAACGATCTCTATCGAGAGGCCGTTAAGCGCGAGCTGGAGCTCGACAGGGACAAGATCGTCATCGACAGCCTGGGCGGGCTGTCGATCGAGGATCTCAAGAATATCATGCAGACCCCAGGGAAGGTCGTGCGCAAGCCCGACACCGACGTCCAGGGGTTGATCGTCAAGCTGCAAGCTGAGCTGTCGCAGGTGACGGCCGAGCGCGACCTTGCGGCGCGGACCTGCGAAGCGTTCAGCCAAGAGAACAGCCAACTCCGGCAAGAGAACGATCAACTCCGCCAAGCCCTCAACGACCTGGTGCCGCGCATCGCGGCGCTCCAACAAGGAAGCCTTACATGAGTGAACGCTGGGATCACCACTTCCTCCGCAACGCGCTGCTCCAGGCGCACATGAGCAAGGACCCGTCGACCAAGGTCGGCGCGGTCATCGTCGGCCCGGATCGCGAGATCAGGTCGGCCGGCTTCAACGGCTTTCCGCGGGGCATCGCGGACACCCGCGAGCGACTGAACGACCGCGACACCAAGCTCGGCCTAGTCGTCCACGCCGAGATGAACGCGGTGCTCAACGCAGCGCGCATCGGTACGGCGACGAAGGGGTGCTCGATGTACCTAATGTGCGACACGCCGGGTCAGCCGCTGTGGGGTGCGCCATGCCGGCGCTGCGTCGTCGAGATCATCCAGGCCGGCATCACCGAGGTGGTGGGCCTGCCGTTCAACCAGGTGCCGGATCGCTGGAAGGCTTCGACGCTCGAAGCCATCGGCCTGATGCAGGAAGCCGGCGTGCGCTATCGGGAGGTGCCGTTCGATGCTTGATGCTGAATTTAAGAACGACTGCGAGGCGGCGCTGCGACGCTTGCGAGAAGAAGACGCTGCGATGACAGTCGATGGTCTGGAAAAAAGCCTCCGGGCCAGGGCTGACGCGCTTGCCTCGCAAAAGAACGTTATGACCAAGAGGGAGCGCGAGAGGGTAGAGCGCGTCCTGATCGCACTCTACCCGTCGCACAGGAGACTGTGGGCGCGCGTCACCAGCCAGCACGCTCACAGGGAGAGCGCCATGCGGTCAGCCCATCCCGTGGGGAGGGCTTGATGCCTAAGCCCATCGGCTACGAGCTCGCCCCGATCTACATGGAGACACGCGAAGACGTGCAGCTCTCGGCTGAGGCCGTGGTCTGCGCCATGACTGGCGAGATCCTCGCAGGGTCAGGCGGCGGCGGGGTCTACGTGTCGCCGCGCGTGGCCAGGGCCATGGCGCGGGGCGAGCTGATGCTCGACGGCGTGCTGGAAGACGACGCGGATAAGCCTGACCCGTTGGGAACGAAACTCTAGGAGCAAATGAAGATGACTGCCAAGACCATCTGCATCTATCACGATCACTGCGCCGACGGCTTCACGGCGGCGTGGGTGGTGCGAAAGCACCTGCTCGACATCGGCGTCACCGACGCTGAGTTCATTGCGGCCCAGTACCAGCAGGAGCCACCGGACGTCACTGGTGCCTACGTGATCATGGTCGACTTCTCCTACAAGCGCGAGGAGTTGGCCAAGATGCTCGAGCAATGCTCCGGCATGCTGATCATCGACCACCACAAGACGGCATCGCCAGAGATCCTGGCTGTGGGGCCTAGCCCGAAGCTCGACGTCTTCTTCGACCTTGAGCGCAGCGGTGCCGGCCTGGCGTGGGATCGCTTCTTCGGCGACATGCCGAGGCCCGTGCTCGTCGAGCTCGTCGAGGATCGCGACCTGTGGAGGTTCAAGCGCAAGGGCTCGCGCGAGTTGCACTCGGTGTTGACGTCGTATCCCAACGACTTCGACGTCTGGGATCGGATTTATGTCCATGCTCAGAAGGACATCGACACGATCATCGAGGAGGGGGCGGCGCTCGACCGCAAGCACCTCAAGCAAGTGGAGGACGCCATCGCCTCGGCCAGCTACAACGGCCTCATCGCCGGCTACACGGTGCCGATCCTCAACGCGCCCGGCTTCATGGCGAGCGATGCCGGCAACATCATGGCGACCAACAATCCGCAATTTGCGTTTGCGGCCTGCTGGTATACCGACGGCAAGGTCGACAAGTATTCGCTGCGGTCGACGCCCGAGGGGGCTGACGTCAGCAACATCGCCAAGCTGTTCGGTGGTGGCGGCCATGCTCGGGCGGCGGGCTTCGCCGTGCCGCACGGGACGGGCGTGGCGCTGCGGCCGGGGCTGGCGAACGCGGCGCTCGGAGGGGAGGCGAGGTTCTGATGCCTGACGCCACCTTCAACGGTCGGCTGCCCCGCGGCTCGCCGACGGGCGACGACTGGTTCGATGTGTGGTTCAGCTACGCTGAGGCCGACGCGCTATTGCGCGTCGTGCTTCAGTGGGCGAAGGAGAACGCCGGCAATCAGGAGGCGCTGCGCAAGATCATCGGCCGGAAGCAGTCGGCCAAGGCGTTTCAGCGCGCCGTGACGCGGCTGCACACGGTGGTCGGCATCAAGAGCGCGCAAAGGTTCAAGGCCAGGGTCGAGCAGGAGAGGCGCGCAGAGCTCGAAGACCCAGAGGCCAAGCGGCTGCGGGTGCAGGCCATGAACAAGCGAGCGCGAGAGCGGCGGAAGCTGCGGGTCAAGGAGACAGGCGAGACGTGGCGGCAGGCGTTCAAGGCCGAGCCGATTAAGCTCGACCTGCCCGAGGCGTTACCCGAGGGAGATGTCGAGGATGCGCTCTAGGCACTCGGCCATGGGCCGCTGCTGATAGAGCTCAACGATGCTGTCGGCGTGACCGACGCCATCGAGCCATTGTTCAGCGAAATCGGCGAAGTCGCAGCCCTGCGGGCACATCGGGATCAGGTCCGATGGGCTCGGGGCTTGCGGCGTCCACTCGGTGACCACCATCCGGTGGCAATGCAGCACCTTGCCGATGCGACCGACCGAGGGGATCGGGAAGGTCGTGGTGGTGCGCAGGTTCAGGTTGATCTTGCTGGAGCGGATCAGTTCCTCCAGGTCCGGCGCGGATGCAAAGCCCATGGGCATTGCGATCCGGTGGCCGCGTTTTCCCAGCTCGTTCAGGATCGTCATGCGCTCCTCTGTCAGGGAGCCATGGAAGAAGAAGTCGTAGCGGTCGGGTAGGGGCGGGCGCTCCATGGAGGGCAGCCAGCCGAGCTCGAGGAGGGGCACGCCAAGAGCCTTGGCGGTGTCGGGCACGAGCGCCCAGGTGAACTTGGCGCGGGCGCGCACTTCCTGGAAGCCGGCCCAGCGCTCCACCCAGTAGGGGTGCTCGTGCTGGTTCCAGACGCCGCCATCGCTCCATTCGGTGGCGACGATGGCATAGTCGATGCTGTCGAGGTCGGCGCTGTAGCCGGGGCAGAAGTGCTCGAAGAAGATGTTGAGAGCGTCGGTGCGGGCGCTGTCGTCGGAGACGGAGACCTCATGGCCGAGGGCGGCGAGACCGCCGACGAGCCACTCGGTCAGGCTGGCGACGCTATCCCTGCCGCCCTGCCGGTGGTTGCCCAGGCAGACGTGGAAGCGCATCAGGTGCCCTTCCGTGACTGGGGCTTGGGGCGCCAGTTGTCGCCGGTGTAGCCGAGGCAGACCATGCCGTCCGGTCGGGACAGCCACAGGCTGAAGCTGCCGGACGGCGCGGCGGTGACGATCACGCCGCGGTCGCTGTTGGTGAAGGTGCCGGCGCCGACGATCTCCTCGTCGAACTCGGTCTTCCACTTCGCGAGCATGTCAATGAGCGGGAGGCAAGGCGCCACCTGGGCGAAGGCGGGGGTGGAGAAGGCCAAGGCGAACAGGGCGAAGGCGGCGCGCTTCATGGGCTGCTCCTCAGTCGCTGTGGTGGGGCGCCTGCTGACCGATCAGGCGGCCGGTGTTCATCTCGACCTGGCGAGCGCGGTCGTCGAACAGGACGTCCATGCCGAAGTCCTTGAAGCAGGTGACGGGCAGCTCCTGGCCGACGTGCTCCTGGCACCAGTCCTGGATGAGGAGGAGGTCGCGCTCGTCGCAATGGGCGGCGCGGGCCGTCATGATGCGGACGTCGCGGCCATCGGCGAGCCATCGCTTGACGCGCTCGACCATGGCTGGGATCGGGTCGCCGATCTGCTGGCCTTGCCGCGGCGGCCAGAGGGCCAGGGTGCCATCGAGATCGACGCCGATCCAGCCGGCCATCACTTCAGCTCCGTGACGCTGACCTTGCCGTCGGCGGTTACGCGGATGACCGAGACACGGTGGCCCGGAGTGATCGGCAGCAGGATCTCGCCATCGACCGGCAGGATCGGGTCGCTGGTCGTGGCCACGGCTGCGTCGGCGCCGCCAGAGAGGGTCGAGCCGGTGACGGTCATGTTGGTGCCGGACTTCGCCAGGGTGAAGGCGTTGCCGGCAGCGCCGGCGGTGTCGTGCAGCACCTTCAGGCGGCCGGTGACGGCAGAGTAAGTGGCGACCGAGACGCTGCCGTTGACCGAGGCGTTGAGGACGGCGGCGGTGGCGGTCAAGGTCGCGGCCAGGTCGACGCCGATGTCGACCTCATTGCCGGTCGCGCCGGACGCCTTGAAGGTGAAGACGACGCCGTTGATCGTGATGGTGTCGTTGGGGGAGGGCTGGCCGGAGAAGTCAATGAAGCCGGACGCCTTCACGGCGGCGGCGCGGCCGGTCGTGAAGTGGACGGCGGTGGTCGTCACCAGGCGGACCAGGGTCGTCGAGCTGCCGACGGCGCTGGAGTTCGCGGCGGCGGCGCTGGAGCTGAGCACCTGGTTGGTGCCGAGCGCGAAAGCGCCAGGGATCGGGTGCATGTTGGCGTCGAGCATTTGGGTGGGCATGGCTATCTCCGGGTCAGGTTCTTCATCATCCAGGCGTGGAGCCCAGGATTGTCGCGCCACAGGCACAGCAGCGAGGGCGAGAGATCGCGCACGACGGCTTCCTCGCCGTCGGGGAAGCTGCGCTCGCGGAAGCAGGCGTGCAGCAGCTCGTGCATGAAGGTCTCGACGGCGCGGGGCATGGCCAGGCTGCCGTCGATGGTGATGATCAGGCGCTGGTCTTCGGCGGCGCCGTAGTGGGGGCGCTTCTCCAGGGAGCTCGGCGGCAGCGCGATTACCTCGATCCGCCAATCGACGGAGCCGACGCGGACGGTCTTGGGCCAGGTGACATCAATGGCGCGGCGCACAGGATTTCTCCCAGGTCTGGTTGTTCAAGCTGAGCTGCTCGCGCTGCTGTCGGTAGGGGCGGAGGGCCAGGATCGCCTCGTCAGGGAAGTAGACGGGGCGCATCGACGTGCAGATCTCGGGCAGAGGCGGCTTGGCGCAGGCGGAGAGGGCGAGCATGAGCGCGCCCAGCAGCCACCTGCGCCAAAACGCTACTTCTTCTTGCCCGCAACGGGCTTCTTGGCACCGAACGGGGCGGCCTTCTTGGCGCCGAACGGGTTGGGCTTCTGCTTCTTGGGCATGGGATGCTCCTTGATGCCGGCTTCCCGCCGGCGGGGCTGCGCGCGTCATCGGCGCGAAGGGGGTTTGAGGTGGAGGTCGACCTTCTCGTCGTCCTCGGCCTGGATGGAGATCTCGTCGCGCACGCGCGCACGGGCGGCCTGCTGGTTGCCCTCCAGGCGGTCGATGCGCTCGACGTGGCGGCCAGACAGGCGGGCGCCGAACAGGACGGCGGCGACAGCGGCAGCAATGGCAGCCCACTTCAGGACGGTCGTGGCACCAGGAAGGGCGAGGAGCCAGCTAAGCATGGGATCAGCGGAGGCCGCGGCGCTTATCGTCGATGCGGGCGTAGACGATGTAGGCGATGGCGGCGAGGGCGACGACGGCCATGGCCCAGGGCGCGATCTTGGCGACGGACTGGAGGGTCCCGACCACGGGGGCGGCCTGCTCGACGAGCGGCTGCACGCTCGCGATCATGTCGAGGACGGGCGCCGCGAGCGGGGCGCTGACGGTGGCGGCGGCCGCTACCTTGGCGCTGGCGACGGTGCGCGACGGCCGCTCGGGCGGCTGCACGCCGGCCATGACCAGGCCCTTGTCGAGCTGCGCGTCGCTGACGCCATGATCGACGCCGCTCTCCTGGGTGATGATCGCGCGGACCACCGGGCGGAGGTGCTCCCAGGTGTGGAAGTTCAGCGTCTGGCTCGGCTTGAAGCCGGTCCAGGCGCTGACGTTCGCGATGTATTTGCGGGTGTTGTTGGCGTCGTCCGGCGGCGCATAGCGCGAGATGGCGGCGCTGATCGTGCGGATCTTATGCTTGTCCTGGTAGGCGATGAGCGTCACGGCGATGGCGCGAATGCCCCAGGTGACGTCGCTGAAGGTCGCGAAGCGATGGCCTTGCGCCGGGGTGAGCCCCTGCCACTTGCCGGAGCCGAGCTCGATGTTGCCGGGGTTGTTGCGTTTGACGGCCATGCGGGTGCTCCTTCAAGGGGGGGCGGGGAGCCACCGGCTGGAGGTGGCGGCTCCCCGCACGCATAACGAGTGTCCCGGCCCGTTACGCGATGGTGGCGCCGCTGTTGCCGGCAACGACCCAGCGGTCGTCGACGAACTCGAGGACGACGCAGTCCTTGGCGGTGTTGAGGGTGATGGTGGTGTTGCCCGCCAGGTTCGACGGGGTGATGACCGCGTCGCCAGCGCCGCTCTTGGTCTTCAGGAAGATGATCTTGAGCTGGCCGTCGTAGGTCGCGTCGGCCAGGGTGAAGGCGACGTTAGCCGACTGGGTCAGCGTGATGTGGGTCACGACCTTGTCTGGGCTGATGGCGCCAGCGGCCGAGATCGTCTGCTGCGTCTCGTAGTAGGGGGCGCGCATCTTCAGCCAGGCGTCGATGCGGGTGAAGTTCATGCGGCTCTCGCTGTTCTGCGAGGTGCCGGAGATCGAGGTCGGGCGGGTGGTGTCGATACGGCTGGGCATGGGCGGTCTCCTTGGGGAGTTGTTTTGCGGCTAGGCCGCGGTCCCCTTGGTCTGCTCCTGATCGGTCCGAGTGTCGTCCTCCCGAAGCACGCCGCAGGCGACCAGGGCTGCGTGGTAGATGCGGCAGAAGTCCTTGAGGCGGATGGCCACGATGCTGTCGCCGGTGGCCATGCGGTTCTGGCGGTTGATGACCACGGGGAAGTCCGGGGTGCGGGCGACCCCGGCGTTGTAGGTGGCCTGGCGCATGGCTTCGTGGAGGCGGAACTTCTCGGTGCGCTTGGCCTCGACAAAGAGCAGGGGCGTACCTACGAGATCGGCGCCGCCATGGCTCTCGAGCCGGCCGCCGCCCGAGAGGGGTGCGCGGTAGGCGGTGAGCCTGCCCTTGAAGACATTGTCGTTGAGGAAGGCCGCGAGCTCGCGCTCGTAGTTGTCGCCCTTCTGCTTGTGCCCGCGGCCGCTCATCAGGTCTTCCTCCTTCGGCCACGGCCTGGGTTGGGGTTCGCCTTGGCCCAGGCCTCGACCTCCTCGCGCCGATAACGGATCGAGTTCTTGCGGGGGCCGGTCTGATAGAAGGGCGGCCCGAAGCCGCCGACGCGCCGCCACTTGCGGACGTTGGACACCGAGCGCCCGGCGATCTGGGCGACCTCGGTGTCCTTGATGAAGATGCTGTCAGACATCAGGTCGCCCTGTGGAGCCACAGCCCGAGCCAGGTGCTCTTGGGGTTGGGGCCGGTGTTGTAGACGGTAGGCTCCATCCCATTGGCCCAGCGGCCGGCGGCGATGCGGCGCAGGTGCGCCTCGCGCTTCTGCTCGATGCGGCGCATCTCGACGACGCAGGAGCGCTTGCCGGGGCCGATGCGGATGTCGGGGCGGATGATGCCGTCCATCATGGCGGCGATGCGCTTGGCCAGGGCCTCGGCGGCAGCGTCCTTGCGCGCGTAGTAGTTCGCGAGGCGGCGAGCCTCACGGGCGGCGGTCGTCTTCATGGCTGGCTCTCGTGAGGGTTGGGACAGGCGGACTTGGCGGCGAAGCGGCGGTCGGAATACCTCGTGCAGCTTTCGCAGAGGAACTGCCATTTGGGGCGGGTCTCCTTCGCCCGGCAGCGGATGCACGGGCGATCCCAGGTCTTGGGCTTGGAGGGGGTCGGCGTGAACTTCGCCCCCTCGTACTCGCGCAGACCGAGCCTGGTCAGGGCGCGGCGGACGGTGTCGGGGTCGACCTTCAGGTGCCTGGCGAAGTCGCGAATGGGCGTGTCAGGCTTGTGGTTTTCCTGAAGCCAACGGAGCTGCTCGGGGGACAGCGCGGCACGAGGCATGCGCTGTAGTTATGCACAAGTTGTTATGCGACGCAACCATGGACGCTACTGCTGGTGGGCTCCAGTGTCGGAGGAGGGGGTCGGACCCCGGCCGGAGGCCGGGGGGAGCGCCCCCTCCGACCCACCGCCAAGACCGGTCGAGGGCACTTTGGTGAGGCAAATCGGATCAAATTCGGGGTTTGCCATACAAAGGTTTAGGCGCGGGATGCACCACATTTAGTTGCAAGATCAAGCGTCTAAAGATTTCGCTTGACGCAACTTTCCGGGCCTATCTCTATAGAGAGCGAGGGGGTTGGCAATAGGCACTCGACCGGTCTTGGCCCTGGTCCGCCGTAGCGGCGCCCCCCCTTTCAGGGGGGCCGCCTTCGGCGGAGTAACGAGGGGCAAGACCTACGAAGCCCTCGTATCCCTCGTAGCCTACGCGCGCGACACAGGCATGCACGTCGCGGTTGTGGGGGCCGACCTCAAAATGGAGAGCTGCGCCATGTCTCACGACCGTGTGATCGTCAGCACCGCCCAGTGGGCGGTCACGGATTACGGCCTCGAGTGTCGCGAGTGGAACTACAACTGGGAGAAAGAGCGGCTCGACCAGCGCCATTGGGAGCAGCCCCACCTCTACTTCCTGCCGACCCACGTCGCGGCGAAAACCTGGGTTGATGTCGAGGATTTGCTGCTGGCCTTTAGGCTGGCGCTCGCAGCGCACGACCTGCGCTACGTCGCTGCGGCTGTGCGCGCCACCGAGAAGGCCGTGCGTAATGACGTGGAGCGTCGCCAGGGGCTCCGGCAGGACATGCAGATCCAGATCCTTCGGCGCAGCGACCTCGACGCCCTGGCTACGTCAACCCCATCCATTCCTTGACGGCGTAGAGGTTCTCGCCGTTCGACTGCGCCCAGTTGCGGGCCTCGTTGACGGTGAGGGGGCTCACCTGCGCGGCGTAGACCAGGGCGCGGGCCTTGGGGATCTCCGGCACGGTGATCACCTTGAGGGCGCCGGTGTCGCGGTGATAAGCCCAGGCCACGTCGACTGAGATGTGATTGGTCGTCTCGTCGCGAACCTTGCCGTAATTTATGCGCGTGACGGTGCGAAGGAACCACTCCTTGCCGAGCGTCACCGCGACGTGATCCCGCAGGTTCTCGACACCTTGGAAGTCGGCGACCGCCGCCTTGCCGCGGGCTTCCTCCTTCGCATCCTGGGTAGCGGCCTTGAGGGCAGCGTCGAGCGCCTTCTGGCACTCCTCGACACGGCCGGGTGCGAACGCCTTGGCGTCATCCAGGTCTTGCTTGGCCGTCTGCCACGCCTCGCGCAGCTTGCGTTTGCAGCTCACCACCTTGAGCACCTGGACCTGGGTGTCGACGTTGATGAGCTGCGAGGTTGACCCGCTCTCGCCGGTGAACCCGTCCTCGCCGGGCTTCCGGGAGTGGTGCAAGAAGATCACAGAGAGCCCAAGGTCGCGGAGCGCGCGGAGCAGCTTATTCACCGGCGCCCACGCCTCGGCCCTAGCCTCCTCGAGACCAGGGAACGAGGAGCGGGTGGTGTCGAGGACGACGACGTCGGGGTTCGCCGCCTTGAGCAGGGCGTCCAGCTTCTTCATGGCGCCGGGCTCGCGGAAGTTCCAATCGACCCGGTCGGGATCGAGGCCCGAGCTCCAGAGCTGGAAGCGGTCGCCGGGATTGGGAGCAAGCGAGCGGTAGTCGCGCATGCGCTCGATCAGCGTCGACCTGCCGTTCTCGAAGTCGAGATAGAGGGTCCGCACCGGCCGGTCGACCAAGAAGGTGCCGAAGTCCTGGCCGGCGGCGGCAGCCCAGAGCGCAGCCATGACGAACAGGCTCTTGCCGTGGCCGGAGTAGCCATGGACCTGGACGATGGCGCCCTTCGGCAACCACGGCTCGATCAGGTAGGTGCGCCGGCCGAGGTTCTTGATGGCATCGTCGAGATCGGCGGCCGTGAACAAGAACGGCGGCTTCTCGGAGGGGGGCGACGCGAGAGGCCGCTCGTCCTCCACTTCAATCAGGTCGGCGACCTTCTTCGGCGCCTGGAGGTTCTCGGTAAAGCGTTCAGGGTGGCGCTGCTGCTCGCCGCGCAGCAAGGCCCGGATGCAGGCGGTCACTTCGTCGCCGGGCAATGGCTCGGTGAAGTAGTCGTCCATGAACACGTCGGCGGCGGTCGTCAGCTCAACAGGGTCGAGCACACCCTTCTTTACCAGCTCGCCGATGTAGCGGGTCAACATGGTGCCGCGGCCTGAGCCTGGCGCCATCTTGTCTTTACCCTTGAGCCGTGCCTTCACCGACAAGTGTTGCTTGTCGTCGGCCGGCACACTCCAGGTGAGGTCGAGCTGCGAGATGTCGACGGGGTCGCCCGGCTCGGCCACGCCATCGAAGACCCATTCCGGCAGATCCTCGACCTCGGCGCTCGCTTCCAGTGTGTAGCCGTCGTCGAGGATCACGCCATCCTTCGAGAACTGCGAGGGCGGGACGAGCACGTAGCCGCCGTCGCCGCGCAGATCGAGGCCCTTCACGTTCCAGAGGTTCTTGGCGTTCCGCACCTGATGGCCAGGGTGGCGGAAGTAGAAGTGCCGGCCACGCCGCGTCCGCACCTCGTAGCCGGTAGCGAGCCCCTTCTGGCGGACCCACTCGACGGCTTCGGCGTTGTCGGCGTCGAGCACGACGAAGCCCGAGATCGCGCCGGTAATCATGCCGAGATTGAAGTCACCGAACTGGCTCACCCAGCCGTCGATGTCTTCTTCGGATGGCCGCTGGTCCTGAAGGTGGAGCCACTTGATCAGCGGCTTCTTCGAGGTAATCCCGATGGGGATCAGCGACTGACCTTCTTCGATGCGTCGAAGCGCCGCCGACTGCACGTCGGCAGCGTGCGCCTTCGCGTCATGGGCCATGGACTAGCCCCGCTTGAGATAGATGCGCAGGTTCAGCTTTGGAAAGGCGGAGAGCAGCGCCTCGAAACCGTCGCGCCCTGGGCCGACGCCACGTCGCCACTTGTAGACGGTCGCGCGGTCGCAGCCGGTCTTGGCGACCACCCGCATCACACCGCCCAAGTCATTGACCAGCCGCACAAAATCAAGTTTGCCCCGCTTCATTCCGCTCCACCTTCTAACTTTCGTTGCTAGAAGGATGTTGCCTTTTGGCGACCGATCAGTCAAGATGGGTGTTCAATTATCTTTAGACCCCACACTCCACGTCTGAGGCTCCATGACACAGCTCGGATTGATCCCCCTCCCGGCGGAAGACCAGATCGTCGCCGATGCCGCTGAGGCATACACCAAAGCTAAAGACATGCTCGATGCCGCGAAGGAAAGCTACGAGGTCACCAAGACCAAGCTCGCGGCGCACTTCCCCGAAGAACCAGGCGAGCACATCCGCGTCGCCGGCAGGTACACCGTCACGGTGAAGCGCGGCGAGAAGCTCTCGTGGGACAGCGAGGCATTGGAGCGCATGTTCGCCTCGGGCCAGATGCCCGACTATGTGAAGCAGACCCTCACGATCCACAAGAAGGCTTATGAGGCGCTCTCGCCGACACAACAGCAAGAGGTTGCGGCTGCGCTGACCAAGGGCGTCGCGCCCGCCACCATCAAGGTGGCGGTGACGCCGTGAGCAACCTGATCTTCTCCCCCCTCCGCACGTCGACCAGCCTCTCGTCGAGCATCTCCAAGACGCTGATCTACGGTGAGCCGAACGCCGGCAAGACCTATCAGCTCCGCAACTTCGAGGCTCGTTATGGCAGGGGGCTGATCCTCTCGCTTGAAGCCGGCATGCGCACGCTGCGTGGCGTCGACCTCGACTTTGTGAACGTGACCTCGTGGGACGGCGGCTCGAAGCCGGACGCCGGCGAGGAGAGCTACTGGTCGTGGGTCGACGTCCGCAAGCTGATCTCCAGCAAGGATTTTCAGGCCCTTGGCTACAAGTGGCTCGGGCTCGATAGCCTGACGGAGCTCGGCGACCTCTGCATGATGCACGTCATGCACGAGCTGTCGACCAACCCCGACGGCTCGAAGAAAGAGATCAAGAACAAGTTCGAGATCTACCAGATCTACAACGAGCGCATGGTCGCGGCGGTGAAGTGGTTCCGCGACCAGCCGGTTCACGTCTGCATCACGGCGCTGGTGCGCACGAAGCAAGACGAGAACGGCGGCGAAGCCGCTGGCCCGATGATCAAGGGCTCGGCCGCGGCGCAACAGATCCCTGGCATCCTCGACAACATCTTCTACCTCACGCGCCGTGCCCGGCCTTCGCCGCAGCCGGCCGACGGGTCTGCTCCGGCCGACCCCATCATCGACCGTTTCTTCCTGACCGGCAGCTACAAGGGCTTCTTCGCCAAGGCGCGAGACCCCTTCGGCTCGCTGCGGCTTTGGGAGAAGACGGACGACGTGACCGAGCTGCTGGAGAGGGTGAACAAGCCCGCCGCTCCGAAGCCGCCGGCGCAAATGACCACCACCTTTCCGTAAAGGACGCACGCATGTCTGCAAACATTGCCGATCTCGACCTCTCTGGTAGCGAAGCGAAGGCCGCTCGCGGCGGTCTGCTTAAGCCAGGCCGGTATCTGTGCCGCACTTCCGACGCCAAGGTGAAGCCTTGCAGCGGTGGGATGCAGTTGAACTGGACGCTCACCGCCGTTGACGGCTCGGGCGTCATCCAGGATTTCATCATCTACCACCACACGAGCGCCGAAGCCGTGCGCATCGGCAAGGACAAGATCAAGGCTGGTCTGACTTTCGGTGGTCACCCGAACCCGAACAAGCCGGGCAACGTCAACACCTACAACGACCTGCTCGTCGGCGTGACCGTCGTTGCAGACGACAACACCTACGTCGACAAGAACGGCGTGACGCGCACGCGCGGCAGCCAGGTGCAGGGTTACTTCGATCCGAAGGAGCTCGGCACCACGACCATCGGTGCTGCGGCGGGCGCTGCGCGTCGCGCCCCTGCCGTGGACGACGAGATCCCGTTCTGATGGGGGTCATTTCTGACCGTATCGACGACTACTATGCGGGCGCCCCTCGTGGGCGCCCGTCCTTCTCTATCAGCGCGGGGGTCATGGGTAACCCGTGCAACGCGCTGCTTGCCTTTGCGCTGCGCGGCTTCCCCGACACGCCGCCGCCGCCGCACGTCAAGCGCATCTTCCGCGATGGCCATCGGATCGAGGATGACGTCCTCGCCGACTTGAAGTCTGCCGGCTGCACGGTGCTCGACCGCGACCCCGTCACCGGCTCGCAATACACCTATGTGGCGCTCGGCGGTCACATCAAGTCGAAGGCCGACGGCCTGATCCAGGTGAACATCGGCGACCCGTTTCACCTCCTCGAGATCAAGTCGATGAATGGCGACAGCTTCGCCCAGGTGAAGCGGCTCGGCGTCAAGTACGCCATGCCGAAGTATTACCAGCAGATGGTCCTGGAAATGGGCCTCTCTGGCATCCACACCTGCATGTTCGTCGCCTACTGCAAGGACAACTCGCGCTACCACGACGAGCTGGTCGCATTCGACGAGCACTTGTGGGACGTGCAGCGCGCCCGCATCGACATCGTGCTCCGCAACGAGGCGCGCAAGGTCGCGACCGGCGAGACCGATTGGCGCTGCAAGGACTGCTTCAAGCGAGAGGCGTGTTGGAGCGGCGCTCAGGTCGCAACAGCGTGCTCCACCTGCGCGCATGCGAGCGCCCAGGACGGCCGCTCGTGGTGGTGTCAGCTTTGGAACAAGGCTGCTGGCACGCCGTGTTCAGACTGGAGGCGATATGAGCCAGGTCCCCGCGTTTAACGCGCTCATCTTCCCGCCCGATCAGCGCGACCCCGTGTGGGGTTTGCTCGGTCGGCCACCCGAAGCCGTTCTGCGTAGCCGAGAGCTGAGCCTTCAGTGGAAGGATCTCTGCGAGCGAGCAGAGAAAGTGTGGAGCTCGAAGCGTGGCCCGGCCCGGCTGAAGAAGTGGCAGGCCATCGAGCACACGAAGCAGGGTTTTTTGCAGTTGCAGAAGGAGACTGTGGATCAATGAACGGGTTGAGCGGCATGAAGCACGACACCGGCAAGCCGGCGATGGACCTGCTGCCGGGCGAGGCGCTGGAGGAGATCGCCAAGGTGCTCGACTTCGGGCGCAAGAAATACAACGCACACAATTGGCGTGGCGGCTTCAAGTGGGGGCGCGTGCTCGCGGCTGCGCTCCGACACATCTTCGCCTTCCTCCGCGGCGAGGACAACGACCCAGAGACGGGGCTGTCGCATCTCGCGCATGCGGGCTGCTGCATCCTGTTCGCGCTGACCTTCGTGCTCACCAGGACCGGCGAGGATGACCGCTGGAAGCCGTCACCGTTGAAGGATGTCGCATGAAGACACTGATCCTCACTCGCGTGCAAAAGCGAGTCTACGACGAGGTCCACCGCATGACCAAGGGCGGCAAGGAGCCCTGGGTCGGCCGCATCGAGCTGCCCGACGTGGCGCGAGGGACCGCCAACACGGCCATCAGCGCGCTCCACAAGCTCGGCGCCATCAAGGCGGAGCGGCATTCCCGCAGGAAGCCGTGGCGGTTCGAGCTCAGGGTGCCGCGCAATCAGGTGAAGATCGGCTCGCCGCGGGACGTGATGCGGGCTCGCGAGAAGGCCAGCAAGTGGGGCTCGCACACCGACCGGCCGGTTCAGCTCGATAGCGGCGCCTTCCTCGAGGCGCTTCGGCGAGCGGCCGCTTAAGCGAGCCGGAGCTCGCCGCCTTTCGAGAGCTTGGAGCGGAGGTGTGCGACCCACTCGTGGCGGAGCGCCATCTCCGCCTCGCTTTTGGTCGACCTGCCGACGATCACGAGCGCCTTGTCGAACCGCCACCCCAGCAGCGGCTCGCCGATTGCGAACGGCACCCAGCCATTGAGGCCGAGAAAGTCGATGAGCCGACCGGCCTCCTCCTTGCTGTAGGCCGCGAGGGCGCCAGGGATCACGGTCGGGATGTAGGCGACGTCGCTCACTTGGTCGCCTCACCAGCGATGGCGTCGGTCACTTTCTCCCGCAGCAGTCTCGAGCCGCCGGCCACTGGGATCTGACCGACCAGGGTACGGACAGCGTTGCGGCGCTTGCCATTCGGCTCCCAGCTCTCCTTGGTCAGCGCATCCCAGCCGCCGCCGGCGACGTTGAAGGCATCGAAGAAGCCGGACATGGTCGGGCCGAACAGCGCGCCAGCGAACCGCTGGGCACCGAAGGCGCCGTTATCGGCCGCTTGCGCGTAGTTGTAGACGATGTCGAACATCGCGCCGAAGGCACCGAGTGCGACCAGGCTCTGGATGTACCAGCCGATGGCCTTGTCGCTGTCTGCGTTAAGGCTCACGTCGACGCCGACCTCCTTCGCCAGCTTCGAGAGCGAGCGGTCGCGCAGCGTGGCCTGCGGGCCTTCCCACTCCTCGCCGCCGCGGTGCTGAACCAGGTCTTTCACCGACTGTGCGCCAGCGGCCATGCCGACGCCGAGCGTCAGCATGTAGAGCGCGGGCCACGGGTTGCCGCCCTTCAGCATGCCGTCATCGCCGCCCTTCAGCTCGCGGAGCACGTACTTCGCGTGGCGACCAGCCATGACGGGGAAGGTCTTGAGCTGCCACAGGAGGTCGGCGAACGGCACCGCAGAGACCCAATGCGGGGTGTCATTTTTGTTCGGTGCAAAGACAGCCTCGTTGCCGAAGCGCAGCAGCGCGCGGCGCACCGTCTCGTTGCCGGCCAGCAAGCTCTGATCGTCGAGGCTCATCGGGCTCGGCTGATCGGGCCGCGGCACGAACTCGTGCAGGCCGAGATCTTCGAGGAACCGCTTGGCCTGGCGGTAGGTGAGGTTGCCGGTGCCATCCGGGCGCAGGTTGCGCGCGGCGCGGCGCTGGGCGGCCTTGATGCTCTCCCATCCCGCGATGCCGGCGAACTCCCGCATGAAGCTAGTCCACGACGTGAGGCCGTTGACGCGGAAGAACGCCTGCGCGAAGCGGCTCGGGCCGGTGCCGTGCAAGTAGCTCATGTGCTGCTGCACAAGGGCGTCTGCGCCGAGGCCGATGTTGCGCATCGCCTGGCGGAGGTCGGGGTCTGACGCTGCCTTTGTCAGAGCGGTGGTGAACGCCTTGAGGTCGCCCGACCGGCCCAAAATGAACGCCGGGTCGGAGAGGCTGGTCAACGTGGTGAAGCCGAGCAGGCGCACGTTGTTGATCGCCTTCACAGCCGAGCTCACACGGCGCGCGATGGCGAGGTAAGGGCCGTTGGCGCCCTTGCCCTCGATGCTGTCGATGAAGCCTTCGACGAACTGAAGCTCTGGCGTGGCGACCTGCTCGAAGGTCGGCTTGCCGCTCGGGTTGTCCATGATCGCCTGCGCCAATGCCTCGGCACGACGCAGCAGGTGCGGCGACTTCTCGTCGTGGCTGGCGACGATGAGGTCGGTGATGGCCTGCTTGCGACTGGCGAGGTTGCTATTGGCGATGGCGTAGATCTGGTCGGTGAGGGCGTTCGCGGTGTCGTAACCGAGGCCGCTGATCATCGGCACCTCGTTACGCAGGTACTCCGGCCCACCATCGACGACCGCCTTGGCCATCCGATACATCGACCGGCCATTGCTCAGCAGCTCCTTGACCACCTCCTTACCCGCGTAGCGAGCGTTGAGATAGTCGTCGACCGCGTGCCCGCGCACGCCGAAGCGCTCGACGAAGGAGATGCGAGAGCTGGTCGTGTGGAAATACTTGCTGAGCGTGGCGCGCAGGTTGTTCTCAAGGAAGGGCTCCAGCATGTCCCTGGCTTCCTTGGCCCAGTCTTGCTCGAGGCGGATCATGCGCTGGTAGTCGAGGCTGTCGGCCTTGCCGCCGGCGTTGTTGAACGCTTCGCGCGCAATCAGCACACCGCGCTGATCGGTGAGCTTCTGCACCAGGCGCTCAGCCTTCTCGCGCGCCTCGACCGGCGTGATAAAGGTGAGGCCGGGGACGTTGCGGCTCTCCTCGATGAAGTACCGCGCGAAGCCGGCGATGGCCTGGTCCGGCTTGGCTGCGATTGCGTCTTCTCTCCAGGTCTGCGGGAAGAAGTCGTCGATCTTGCCGGTGACGACACCTGCCTCCTGGAGGCGCGTCCACTCGCGACGCAGCTCCGTCATGATGTTCTCGGCCACGCGCGCCTCGTCGACGGACAGGCTGGCCCGCGCAGAGGGGTCGTTCCAGCGACGGAGCGCGTGCATCAGCTTGATCTCGCTGCGGCTCTGCGGCATCTCGCCCCAGAACTTCGCCTCGCGCAGGCCGTTCCGCCAGGAGCCGCCGCCGGGAAGGGCGTCGAGCGCCTCGATGATCGGCATCACCTTCTTCGCGAACTGCTCGTCGATCTGCTCGTAGTGGCCGGTGCCCTGGATTGGCTTCACCTTGTCGGCGATCCAGCCGGAGACGTACTTGCGGATGCGCGAGGAGTTCTCGCGGATCTGAAGGCCGCCGAGGGTTTCGGCTGTGGCGAGCGAGCTGGCGCCGCCCTTCTTGCCGAGAATGCCATCGACCAGGCGGCCGACTGCGCCGGGGATGCCGCGAGTGTCGAGCGCGTGCATGATCTTCGCCCCGGCCACCGGCGCCGGAGCGCCAGCTTCGATCATGTGCTCGCCGAGACCGCCGGCCAGGTTGGCGTCGACAGCGTGCATAAGGCGGTCATCCACCTGATCGAAGAACCGCGCCTCCTGGTGCTTGAGCTGAGAGCGCTCAAACAAGGTGTAGGAGTCGTACTTGGTGGATTTGAACTCCTGCTTTTGCCCGAGATGTTCGCGCGTTTCGGTCGCGGCGATGGAGTCGTATCCAACACGACGAGCTGCTTGGTTGATGAGCCCACCAATTTTGAGGTAGGCGTTCACCGTATCCAGATCCGGGCTGATTTGACCGCGCGCCATGAGCGCCAGGCCGCCGATCCTGCGGATGACGTAATGATGCAGATCGTAGCCGTTAATGAAATCCTCGCCGGGCTCCAGGTCCATGGTTGCGACGCGCGTAAGGTCGTCGGCAATGCCGAGCACGTCTGGCACGTCATCGCCGGCCATTTCAAGGATGAGGCGCCCGATTTGGGTGTCGGGCGAGGCCACATCCTCCGGCCGGTACATGGCTTTCTCGCGCAGGTCCAGCGGAGCGACCGAGCGCATGTAAAGCGGCGCGACGTGGCTGTCTTTTGTCGACACTCCGAACTCGGCCAGCTCAGCCCGCAAGTCACTGAGCTGATCGAGTTGGTCGCGGACCATGCCGTCCCACACAGCGCGCACGTCGCCCATGGTCGGATTAGGCTCGGTTGGATCGTCCAGTGTCTCGCCGGTGATCTCGGACCAGGCCATGGCCACCTCGTCAGGGGCCTCTGACCTATCGCGGAGATGGCGATGTTCTTCGAGCACGCTCATAAGGTCGACAACTTTGCGCTCGCCGTCGACCATGATGCGAGCGACATCCAGAATGTCTTTGACCTGCTCTGCACCAAGGCCGCGGGCGGCGGCGACATCCATGATCATGCGCTGCCACGCACCGTATGTCGGTTGCGTGTCGTAAGCGACACCGGATGGGTCGTCGGAGACATAGAAGCCCGGACCCTGATTGCCCTTGAGGCTTGGGTCGAGCCGGAAGTCGTCGGCCGTGACCCGCTCTCGCGAGAGCGGGGTCGCATGAAAGACCTTGAGCGGATCACCGCGGGACTGCCCGTAGCTGTCGCCGGTGTAGTTGAAGATCGCGTCCTTGCGCGCCTTGCTCATGGCGTTGAGGATGCGGCGGCTGTGCGCGTCTGCTTCGCTCGCAGGCACGACGAGCTGCCGCTGGTGGGGCCGCTCGGAGGCGAACAGATCGCCGTACCAGGTGATCTGGCGGAACACCTGCTTCATCGACTTGTTGCCGATGAGCCCGTTGACAAAGTAGGCGACGATTTCCTTGATTTCGTCGAGGAGACGCTCGAGACGACCCTTGAGCTCAGGGGTGAATTGGCCGCTGTTGATGTTGTTTGACCACACCTCGGACTTGGCGACACGGCCGGCGAGATAGTCCGCGAAGCTGTAGGCGAACCACTCCTCGGCCTGCTCCTGAACCGACTTGCCCTCGTAATTGTCGAGCACCTTGGTCTTGTTGGCGTCATCGGCGCGGCCGAAGGCGTCGAGGACGAAGGCGCGCGTCTCGTCGGGCAGGGTTCGCATCGCGAGGTGCGCGATCTCGTGCATCGCGGCGACGGGCGAGGCAGAGCCTTCGACCAGGGCGATGGCCGACTTGCGGAGCTGGCCGCGCAGCGGCGAGGACAGGGTCAGGTCGACGAAGCCGCCGACTGCACCGGCCGGCGGCTCGGTGCCCATCAGGCGATGGAGCGTGGAGAGATCGAAAAGCAGCGCGTCGTCGAGACCTTCGCGGGTCTGAGCATTGAGCAGGCGCCAGGCGCGCTCCAGCATCGTGCGCGCCGCGGCTTCCACCTCGGGAGACTTGGCGCGGATCATCGCCTGCATGTTCTGGAGGGTCGCCGGCCCACGCGGGGTCAGCCCGTCCTGGAAAGTGATGCCGGCGTGATCGCGCGCTTCGCCAGCGATGGCGTGCTTGATCGCAGACGACTTGACGCTAAGGGGCGTGGTGAGGCCGCGCTCGGCCAGCTCCAGGTAGATCTCGGAGATGCGCTTCGGATCGGCGGCGTCGAGAGCATCGGCCAGCGAGCGCAGCAGCACCGCGGTCGGCGTGCTTTGCGCTTCAAGGCTGGGTGCGCCGGGGGGCGGCTCGGGCTTGGCGTTGTTGCGGCGCACCTTCTCGCGCGCCGCCTGGCGGCGCTCGGGCGAGCCGGCGGGCTCGGTAGCGATGGCGTCGGCCAGCTCGGCGTCGGTCGCGAGGCGGGGAGACGAGGCGGGCGCGTCGGACTTCGGCTTCTCGTTTTTCGCCTGCGCCTTCGGACGTTGAGCGAGCTCCTCCTTGGCGTCAGCGACGACCTTGGCGTCTTTCTCCGCAGCCTTGGCCTTGAGACGCTTCGCTGTGCGGCGGTTGTCGGCTCGCCGCTGTGCGGCGCCGCGGACGGGCGCTTCCGGTGTCCCTGGCTTGGCGCCACGCTCGACATCGGCAAAGGCGCGCTTGAAGTCCTGGACGATGTCGGCCAGCAGCGACTGAGCTTCGCCGGCGAAGACGGTGATCTCGTCGTCGGCAGCCTTGTCGCGAACGGCAATGCCATCAGCGGTGAGGTCGCCGCCCTGCGGGCCTTCCTTCTCGGCGGTGAACCGAGCCTGGCGCCAGGTGTCCAGCCGCTCGCTGAGGCTCTTGGCTCGACTACGAAGGCTCGGATCTCGAGACTTGGAGTGCTTGGCAAACCCAAACAGAGCCGTGCGCACGCCGTCGTCGCCGGCGTTCTCCAGCATGACCTCGCGGAGCGCATTCATGTCGCCAGAACCGAGCGCGTCCTCCACCGCTTGGTGGAGCGAGACATAGCGGCCGTGGACGCCCTGGAGCTTCTTGCCTGTCGTGGTCGTCGCGTTCTTGGAGCCGGCGAGCTGGTCGGTCATCCGATCCAGCACCTCGTCGGGCAGGAGCTTGGCGAAGAAGTCTTCAACCAGGCGCTGGTCGAGGAAGTTCTTTTGCGGATCGACGAAGTGCTGCACCAGGTGGCGGGCTGCGCCGGCGTGCTTCTCCCAGAAGGCGCTATAGGCGCCACCGCGGAAGCGCTGGGCGACGTAAGCCTCGAACTGGTTGGCCCACAGCTCGGCCACCGACTTGTCGGTGCCGCGGGCAATGCGCGCCTGGAAGGCTTCGAGGCCGACCTGGTCGGAGAAGTAGGTGTTCTTGAGGTAGCGGATGAACGCGACCTTGTCGGCCGCGGGGATCAGGTTCGACCATGCCCAGTGGCCCAGCTCGTGGACAAAGCGGGTCAGGGCGGGACCGTCGGCGGCAGCCTCTTTCCCGTGCATACGCAGCGTGTTGAGCTGCGCCGGATCGGAGGATGCAGCCACGTAGCCGTCGGCTTCACCGCGCCGGATGCGCGGCCCAGTGTCGCCGCCGCCGCCCAGGCGCGCGAGAATGTCCTTGAGGACGCCGACGGTCTCGGGGCCGGCGTACTTCATGACGTAGCCGACCTGACGCATCGAGCGGACGCGCGTCGTGGTCGGCATGCGCATGTCGGGCAGGTGCGGCAACGCCGCGTCGAGCGCGTCGATGGTCGCCCTGGCTGTGGCCAGATCAGCCAGGCTCTTGCTTTCCAGCTCGGCAACGCGGGCGTGCAGCTCGCCGAGCGAGATGGTCTCGTCGCCGACCTTGACTGGATGGTCCTTGATCGTCTCGAAGGTCGCCGGCTTGGCCACCTTCGTGGTGTCGCGCGCCTTCGGTGGCTCGACGGGGGTGGTCGCCTCGCGCGGCGTGAAGGCGACGTCGTAGCCGCTCTTGGTGCCGGCGGGCGCGTAGCCGATGTCGAACTGATCGAGCGGGGACTTGCCGGCGAGCATTTTGGCGCCAGCGTCGAACTCGTTGGTGGTCGCCGCCTGGGCGACGGAGAGAACGCGCGTGTGGCCGCCGTCGCGCTTACGGATGGCGACCCAGTGGCCGGTGGGCGCGGAGCCCGGCGCAGGCTCTGGCGCCGTCGCCGTCGCCGTCGCCTGGGCGGCCGGGGCGGCGCTGTCGGTAGTGCTGGGAAGCCCGACAGACTTGCGGCGGGCTGCGACCAGTTGCTTGGTGAGAGTGGCGGCCTGGGCCTTGTCGCCGCTGGCGAGGGCGCGCGATACGGCGGCGGCCTCCGGCGAGGGAGTCGGGCGCTCAGCACGCGCAGCCGGCGGCTCGGTGCCACTCGGGTGGTTCTTGTAGACCTTGCCGGTCTTGGGATCGAGCCACACCTCGTCGCCGGGCGCGGCGTGGATCGCCACCTCCTTGCCGTCCTTGTTTTTCGTTTTGTCGGCGAGGATGTAGCGCTTCTCAAGCGCCAGGCCAGAGCGCGGCTCTTGGTTCTGCTCGTTGGCCGCGTGAGCCAGCTCGGGGTTTTTGATGTATCGGTCAGGGTCTGGTTGGATCTCGCGCGTAACCGGAGCGACGCCAACCTCTACGTTGAGATCTCCGCGCTGTTCCGCTGCGGCGAAGCTCGGGAGCTTGATCTTGTAGGGCGCGTCGGTCGCCTCGCCCGGCAGCGCACCGCGCTGGCCCTTGGCGTTCTTCTCGGCCTGGGCGCGACCCATCTCACGGCTCGCCTCGGCCTCGAGGTCAGCCTGGCTCTTGCCGCCTGCGCGGATCTCGCCATTGCGTTCGTAGATGGGGGGACCCTGGAAGCCCTGCTTGTTGCTGCCTTGGAGGGCGCCCTGGACGCCGCCGGTCTGACGGAAGGCAGTCTGCCCGGTCTTTGGATCGACTACGTCGGTCAGCGTGCGACCCGAGACCATCCGCTCCGTGACCTCGCCGGTCACGGGGTCGACGTGATGGTCTACGATGGGCGCTTCGAGGGTCTCGCGGCCGGTGCGAAGCGCGTTCGGCGGAGCGTTCGCGACCTGGTTGGCGAGGGCGTTGTCCTCACCTTCCACGCGCGGGGCGCTGTCCTGGACGCCGCGACGCGGGTCGGGGGTCGGCAGCTCCTCCTCACGAAGATTGATGCTGTCAGCCCTCGACCAGACGGTCGCCTTGATGTGGCGAAGCTGCTGCTCGACCGGACGGCCAGCGGCGATGCCATCGTCGAACAGGTCGACGTTGAGCTTCTTGGTGATGAACTCGATGAATGCCTTGCGCTTGCCCAGCGGCAACACCGCGCGTGCGGCGCTGTCAGCTTCCTGCGCGATGGCAGCGTCAAGGGTTTTGCGGGCAGCCTTCTGCCCCTCGATGCCGGCGACCAGCTCGGTGACCTGGCCACGGAACAGCTTGTCGAGGTCCGGCTTCTCGCCACCGCGGCCGGTGAGATCGGCGTACTTCTGCCAGGCGGCGGCCATCTCCGGCGCCATGTCCTCGGCAACGAGGTCGAGGATCTGGTCGATGCCGTATTCGCTGTTGCTCTTGTCGGCTTCGAGGACGTCGAGCGCGACGTCGTAGGCGTCCTTGCGGATCTGGTTGATCTCGGCTTCGGCCTTCGCGATCTCGACCGTCTTCGCATATGCCTGGCGGCGCTTGGCGGCGGCCTCGGCACCGCGCTCTCCTTTGAGCGTGCCTGCCACCTGGCGCAGGCGGGCGCCCGCCACTTTGCGGTCGATGCCGATGGCTTCGAGGGCGGCGAGGGCGTCGTCGCGGGAGAGCTCGGGAGTGGCGGCAGGGGCCTCGCCCTCTACATAATCGCCAGCTTCCAGTCCATATTTCGACTTGGTCGTAACTCGACCCGGTTCATTCGTGATTACAAAATCGAGCGCTTCCTGACGGGTTAGGAACGGGCCACCAGGAACAGCGAAGCCCATCTGCTCAGGGTCAACGTCGAGGTAATTCTCACCCTCTTGCACCAGGTCGGGGTGGATCTGCCCGGGCTTGCCATAGGTCATGGTGCCATCGTCGAGCCGGCGTGCAACTACCAGCTTCGGTGCGGACTGGCCCCCTGGAGCGGGTTGCGGAGCTTGGCTCGCAGCCGCCGCCGCCTTGCCGGCCTCGTGCTGCGCCTTGAGTGCGTCGAGGGTCGCGAGGTCGCGGCCAAGGGGGCTGTCAGCGGCAACAACGGGACCGACGAGCGGAGCGGCGGCCTGGTCCGCAGCCGCCGGCGGAGCCCCCTCGGCAGCAGCCTGGGCGGGAGCGGGCGCTTCGGCTGCTTGGGCCGGCGGCTGCGGGGCGGGGGCGACCTCTCCGGTCGCGGAAGCGGGAGCGACCTCTCCAGTCTCGAGTGCCCGGACGATGGTCGGATCGCTGTCGAGCACGCGCTCCGCCTCGACCAGGGTATCGGCCGCCGTGAGGCGGTTGTAGAGGCTGTCGAAGCGGGTGATGGCCGTCTGCTGCTTGAGCTGCGCAGGACCATCCAGCGTGGCGATCTTGGCCAGCATCGCTTCGCGCGTCGCCGGCCAGCGCACCAAGACGTCGAGAGTGGTCAGGCGGCGGACGTTCTCGCTGTCCGCCTTGGGCATCTGGGCGGTGGCCGGATCGGACTCGGCGTCCACGGCCTCGCGAAGGTCGACGCGCAAGCGGTCGAGCAGCGTCGGGACCGGCGGCTGGTTGTGGGTCGCCCCGGTCTGGACGGCGGGCGGAGCGCTGGTCGTGGTCGAAGACTGAGTGGTGGCACCCGCGGGCGGAGGCGGGGGAGCATTGGCGGCGCGTTCGGCGGCGCCCTTGCGCGCACCGAGGATTGCGGGGACCGTGCCAATAACGGCACCGAGGCCAGCGCCGATGACGCCACCCTCCACCGCCGCGATGGCCGTTCGCTCCGGCCGGTAGGGGTCGGTGCCGCCGATTTCCCAGTCGCGTGCTTGTGTGGCAACGTCGCTGACGGCCGAAGCAGCGGCATTCGCGGCGGCGTCGATCTTGGCCGCCTGGCCGAGACCACGGAGCACGGGGGCAGAGAGACCAGCTTTGGCCGCCCGAGCGGCAGCCACTCCGGCAGCTCCGCCGGGGGCGAGGTTGATTGGATCGAGTATCCCAGCGATCAGGTTTTCGGTGAGACCCTCGGCCCAGCCGCGGCCGCCCTCCTGCCAGAAGTACGGGTAGCGCTCATAGACGGTCTGGAGGTTGGAGAGCCGGCGCTTCTGGTCCGGCGACATATCGCCGGCCGTCGCCATCTCTTGCAGGATGCCGCCGAACCGGCCACTGGCCGGCGAGGCGATGTTGCTTTCCTTCCATCGGCGGTCGGAGAAGAAGTAGCGCAGCGCCTCGTCGTCGCTGTCGAACTCCTTGCCGTCGCGCTCGCGGTAAAACTCGCGGATGTCGGTCTGGAAGGCGGCCGTGCGGACGGCCTTGGTCGGGTCGGTGGATTTGGGGTCGTAACGGCCAGCGGCTTCGGTGGCGGCCTTCTCCAGCGCCTCGATCTCGTCGTAGGACATCTTGAGGATGTCGTTTTTCATGGCGATCTCCCGAGCGGCCCTGCCGCACTCGTAGTTGGTGCGGAGAACCTGCTAGGGGTCGGTCGGCTTGTCGTCCTCTACGGACCAGCCATGCCGGAGGCGGGCGGCTCGCGGCGGGGGTTGCGCTCGAGCTGGACTTCCTCAAGGGCGCGCAGCAGCTCCTCGTCGAGTGGACGCTGGTAGCCGCTCTTGCTGCGGCTCCACCGAGCATTGGCTTCGGCGCGGATGTTCTCTGCCATGCGCTCGGTGTCGG
>CAXRGI010000403.1:0-32449 GCA_964229935.1 Opitutales bacterium | reverse complement strand
CGCCTCGGCGACGACGATTTCAGAAGAGTCGCCCCGGAACTCCTCCCACTTGCCCTTGCGGCTGAGGACGGGATCGCGGTCGAAAAAGTTCGTGGCCGAGAGCCACTCCTCGAAGCCGAACGCGCCCGGACTGTGCGCATCGGTCCCGAGGATCGGCGCGCCGGGGCCGCTGAAGCCGTTCAGGTGCCATTTGCCGAAATGCGCGGTGGCGTAGCCGGCGGCCCGCAGGGCCTGCGCGATCGTCTTCTCCTGCCGGCGCAACGCGTAGCCGTGGTTCTCCACGCCGCCGCGGTCATTCGTCCGCCCGGTCATCACCGTCGCGCGGGTCGGCGAGCAGTTCGGGGCTCCGGCGTAGAAGCGCTCGAAGCGCAGTCCCGCCGCGGCCATCGCGTCGAGGTTCGGCGTCTTCAGGACGGGGTGCCCCCGGTAGCCGGTCTGGCCCCAACCCATGTCGTCGGCCATCACGAGCACGATGTGCGGGCGGGCGGGATCGGGGGCGGCGGCGGACAGCAGGCTGGTCGAGGCGGCAAGGAGGAGTGACCAAGTAAGAGTGCTCATGGCGGCGGGAGGGAGGATGGATCAAAAGGTGCCCTTGAGGCCGATCGTCCAAAGGGAGGCGTAGTCGACGCGCTGGCGGAAGCGCGCCACGGCGGGCGTGCTCGGTCCGTAGATCTTCACGTCCTCGGTGGCGTCGCCGATGTTCCGGAAATTGTAGAACAGCGCGATGCCGCGGCGCAGGGTGATCTCCCCGACGACGTCGACGTACAGGCGCTTGGAGGTCCAGTTGAAGGTGCCGGGCTCGATGCTCGCACCCGTGACCAAGTTGTTGCGGGAGGTGCCGCGGTAATTCCAGTTCACCCGCACGTTGTAGCGGGGGCGCGTGAAGCTCACGCCCCAGTTCATGCTCCGGGGGATGAAGCCGGGGAACGAGATGGTGGCGTCGCCGATGACGCGCTGGGACGTGGCGTTGGCGAACACCTGCACGCCGCGCCCCCAGGGCGGGAGAAAGGTGAGCGCCTGCTTGTAGTTGAAGTCGAGACCCTCGGTGCGCACCACCCCGGGCACGTTGTACTGCGTGGCGACATCGTAGCCGCCGTACTCGCCCGGATCGATGTCGTAGAGCGCGAGGAACTCCTGGGTGGGCGCGAAGACCGTCGCGCCGAAGAAGTTCTCGATGTTGCGGCGGAAGGCTCCGACCGAGAACTGCCCGACGCCCTCGAGGTAGTGCTCGAGACGCACGTTCACGGTGCGCGCGCTCCACGCTTTGATCGCGGCGTTGTTCAGCGTGATCCGATTGGCGGAGGACGGCGGGTTGCTCGTGTCGGGCAGCGTGAAGCCGCCGGCATACTGGTTGAAATTGGGGCGTCCCACCGAGTGGTAGTAGGCGACGCGGGCGATCAGGTTCTCGCGCACGTTGTAGCTGGCGTTGAGGCTGGGAAACAGCCGCAGGTACTCCTTGGTGGTGCGGGCGCCGCGATCGAGATACGTGAGCTGCGAGACGCCGAGCGCGTTTGTGGTCGGCAGGACGAGCAGCGGTGCGCCGGTGGCGCCGCGGAGGATCCGGCCCTGAGCGTCACGCTGGTAGTTCAGGGTGGGGTCGCTCAGCGGTCCCTCGCCCTCGACGTTGGTCTGCTCGGCGCGGATGCCGCCCACCAGCTTGAGTCGGTTCTGCAGCAATCCGAGGTCCCCGCGCACATAGAGGGAGGAAATGAGCTCCTCGGCGCGCTTCGAGGCGGCGACCTGGTTCCGGTAGAACGTGTTCGTGTTGAGGGAGTATTGCCCGGGATTGGCCACCCAATGCTCGTAGATCTTGCGGTTGCTCGGGGTCTCCAGCCGGGGGAATCCGAACGGCAGCACGCGCTGCGAATAGATCGGGTCGAAGAACGGCACCGGACTGTCGTCGCCACCCGCCGGCACGGTGCTGGCCCGGCCGTCCCGGCCAAGGAAGCTGTAGGTGCCGGTGCCGCCGCGCAGGTCGCGCATGCTTTGGCGCAGATCGAAACCGGCCTTGAGGCTGAAGGGCAGACGGGTGGCGAAGCTCCGACGCAGACTGCCGTAGGCGGAGCGCTGCCGGTCCACGTTCACGTCGTCCTGGGTGGTGGTGGACGCGAGGGCGTAGTTCGCGAGCGCGTAGGGATCCACCGTCGCGCCGCTTTGGCCGTCTCGCACCGCGATCTCCCCGGGCCGCAGATAGAAGATGCGGTTGAAGTCGATGGTCACGTTGGAACGCTGCATCGTGACGTTGCGGAAGTAGCCCTGCCTCAGGTCCGGGTTGCCGTCGTCCTGCAGCGAGTAGCCGAAACCGAGGTCGCCTTTCCAGACGGGGCCGTCGTGGCGCCACACGATGGTGGGCATGCGGGTGCGGTTGAAACGGTTCCGCTCCTGATGGGCCGAGGTGAGCACGCCGGCGCCCGCGGTGCCGCGCACGGCATCGACGCTGAACGCCCCGGGGGCGACGGCGCCCACGTTGAAGGTGACGTTCGACACGAGGTACTGCCCGTCGAACGAGGAGTATTGGAAGCCGAGCGTGACGCGGTCGCGCTCGGTGAACTTGTAGTCGACGCTGACGCCGAACGAGCGGCGGGTGGTCACCTTCGGGGCGTCCTGGACGAGATATTGGGAAAGGTAGGGGTTGCCGGGCGTGGTGTGCGGGAAAGTGGTGCCGTTCGTGGCGGACTGGACCCCGCGCCACGTCATCGTCGAGTTGTCCTGCGGCGAGTAATTGGTCGAGGTGCCGGCCGACAGCGTGTAGCCGAAGCGCTTGTTCACCGGGGCCACGTAGGAGATGTCGAAACCGGGATGGACGTTGCGTGTTGGGCTTGGCTTGGGCCCGGGGACCTTGTGGAACTCCCGGGCGTTGTCGCGCAGGATGAAGTACATGCTCGCGTTGAGCACGGGCCGGACGCGCTCGAACGCGCTGCGCGGCACCATGTTCACCGAACCGGCGAGAGCGGAGCCCTGCGACTCGGGCGTGGGGGAATAGGAGATCTCGATGCGGGACAGATTGTTGACCGAGATCATGTCTGACGCGACGGAGCGGCCCGTGGCGGCGCCAGGGGCGGAGGCGATGCTGAATCCGTCCAGCGTCACCGGCACGTTGTCGGACGGCACGCCGTTGATGGAAATGTCGCGGGCGTTGCCGCCGGTGTAATCGATGGTGACCCCCGGGAGGAACTTTAGAAACTCGGCGACGTTGCCCTCCGAGACATTGCCGAACTCCTCGGTGGAGAGCACGTTCTTGATGTTGGACGAGAAACGCTGCTCGTTGATCGCGAGGGCCGCGGCGTCCATCTCGCGGCTCGTCTCCACGCGGAAGGCGTCGAGTTTGACCGTCGAGCCGTCGGGGCGCGAGGGCGAGCCGCCGAGCGAAAAATCACGGGTCGCGGTGGCTCCGGACGTGACCTCCACGCGCACCGTCTGCGGGGCGGAGCCGGTGTAGAAGACCGTCACGTCGGCGGCGCCCGCCGGGACCGGCGCGAGTCGGTAGGAACCGGCCGAGTCGGTGAAGGCCTCGAGGGAGGTGCCGGCGACCGTGAGACGCGCGCCCTCCAGGTATTCCCCGGTGCGGGGATTGAGCACGCGGCCCTGGATGGTACCGGGGGCGGCTTGGGCGAAGGTGCTCGCGGGCTCCAGCATCAAGGCAAGCGCGAGCAGGAGGGGCGGGACGAAGCGGATCAGACGGGGGTTTGCAGTCATGGTTGGTCGGTCGCGGCCGTGAGGTTTGCAGGTGCGGTCGCGCCGCGTAGAAAACAGCCGTGGTCGCATGCTCCCTCAAGGAAATTGGCCCGCATCCGGCCGCCGCCTTGACCGGCGCCCCGGCGAGTCCGAGCCTATCTCCACGGCGCCGCAGGCCGGCTCCGTTCCCAAACCCCATGAGCATGACCCGTGTTCGGTTCGTCCTTGTCGCCCTGTGTCTCGCCGTCTCCGTGGCCCCTGTGCGGGCTGCGTTCCGCGCCGGCGCTTTCGCGCAGGATATCTCCCCCACCGTTTTCCCCACTCCCGTGAACGGGAGCATGAAGGGAAACTTCGCCAAGGCGGTGAACGACCCGATGCACGCGCGCGCGCTCGCGCTACACGACGGCCGGCGCGCGCTCGTGTTCTGCGTGATCGACGCCTGCATGGTGCCGCGCGAGGTCGTCGTGGAGGCGAAGCGTCTCGTGCAGGCGGAGGCGGGCGTGCGTCCCGAGGATATCCTGATCTCGGCCACGCACACGCATTCGGCGGCGACGCTGACTCCTGTCTTCCAGAGCGACGAGGATCCCGCCTACGTGCGCGCGGTCCCGGCGCTGATCGCCAAGGGCATCCTGCAGGCGCTCCGCAACCTCGAGCCCGCCGAGATCGGCTGGGCGTTCGGCAGCGACCCCACCCAGGTCTTCAACCGCCGCTGGTGGGTGAAAGCGGGGGCCGACTATGAGAATCCCTTCGGCAGCCGCGCCGATCGCGCGTGGATGAATCCCGGTCAGGCCAACCCGAAGACTTCCGTGCCGATCGGGCCCGTCGATCCCGATGTGGCCGTGCTGGCTGTGCGGGCCGTGGCGGACAAACGCCCCCTCGGGCTTTTGGCCAACTACAGCCTGCATTACGTGGGCGGTAATCCGGCGATCAGCGCGGATTATTTTGGCGAATTCGCGCGCGAGCTGGCGCGCCGCCTCGAGCCATCAGGCCCTCCGCAGGGCCGGCCCGCTTTTGTCGGCATCATGTCGAACGGCACCAGCGGGGACATCAACAACGTGAACTTCGCGCTGCCCGGCCGCGTCAATCGTGCGCCCGGCGAGCAGATCCGCGTCGTGGCGCGCAGCGTCGCTGACGCCGCGATGTCCGCGTACGGCGCGATCAAATGGCAGGCGGGTCTGGCGCTCGACAGCGAGGCGGCCGAGCTGGAGCTCGGGGTGCGCAAGGCCACGGCCGAGGAACTGCGGCTGGCGCGGCTCACGCTGGAGAAGACGCCGCGCGACAAGGACGGGCAGTTCAGCGACCGCAAGGCCATCTACGCCCGGGAGGCGGTGAAGCTGGCCGATTATCCGGATCGTGTGCCGGTGCCTCTGCAGGTGCACCGCGTGGGCGCGCTCAGCATCGCCAGCATCCCCTGCGAGGTGTTCGTGGAGATCGGGCTGCGCCTCAAACGGACGACGCCGTTTGAGCGGCATTTCACGGTTTCGCTCGGCAACGGCTACAACGGCTACCTCCCTACGGCGGAGCATCACGCGGCGGGCGGCTACGAGACGTGGCGCGCCCGCAGCAGCTACCTCGAGGTGGCCGCCGCCGAGAAGATCACCGCGCGCCTCGAGCAGATGCTTTCCGCCCTCCACGCGCGCACCGGGAGGAATGAGGAAAAGTGAGAGGGATTTAGGAGGAGGGCGGTTGATCGCCCCTCGTCGGAAATGAACCGCGAATGGACACCAAGGCACACGAATGAGGGGGGCTTGGTGTAGCCGCGGCCGATCGCCGCGGACCATACCGAGAGACCGACGGCCGAAGGCGCTTCTTAATTCCTCGGTCTAACCGCGGATTTTGCGGATGAGAAAAATCCGTCTGCATCGCCGAACTTCCCGGTCTCGCTGTTCGGTAACCTGGGGATCGTGATGCGCGCCGGAATCGCTTCGCGGTGGAGCAACCACGGATGGACACAGATAAACACGGATTCGGTGGTTCCTCCGCCCTCCGTTACCTCCGTTTGCTCCTGTTTCCAGGCTCGGGCCGTTCGACATCGCTTCTACGAGGTTGGGCTCTGCGCTTTGACTGGGTGGCGGATGGCGCGAAAAAAACGGACACGGTTCTCCCCGGAATTTCCAATCTTCCCGTTCAACCCTCGCCGGGCCTCTTCAACGCGCGAGCGGAGGGTGTCCGGGCGGCAGGGCGACTTTCGGCAGCACGCGCAGGAAGTCGCCGGGCGGACGGCCGAGCGCACGCAGGTCGGCATGGGAGATGGTCACCTCGCGGCTCGCGGCCTTGTCGGCGGCGGAGAGAGTGAGCTCACCGCTCTCCGTGATGAGCACGATGCGCTCCGTGACTTCCGGCAAGCGTCGGCGCACGCGCTCGGCCGTGCCCAGGCCGAAGCGCACATGCCCCGCCCCCGCCACAACGAAGGCGACGCGTTTCGCGCCGTTCGTCGGACGGAGCGCGGCGACGATGTTGGCCGCCATCGCCTCGTCGCGGCTGGCCTGGGCTTCGAACATCGGCCGCAGGTTAGCGGGGTCGACCGCCATGTGCACCGCGAGTTCGAGCTGCATCAGGCGCTCGTAGGCCGGGTCGTCTAGGTGGACTTCGGCCGGGAGTTGCGCCCGCTGCTCCGCGGGCAGTTTCGCCAGTCCGCCGCCGCGGCTCACCGCGCGGATCACGGCGGCGGGCGCGTTCAGCGCACGGATCGGCAGACGGTGCGTGCGCGCGAATTCACAAAGCGCCTCGTAGTCCCGGTAATTCCGCCACTTTTTCTCCCATTCGATCTCAGCGGCCAGCGCCGCGAAGGCGATTTCACCTCGGGCGTAGCGGTCGACCGCCGGCTGGTCCCGCGCCTCGAGCTGCTCGAGGCAGAGCGTCAAGGGCCGTCCCAGCGCGAACAGTTCCTGCAGCAGACGCAACTGGAGCTCATGGTGACGCCGGAGGGTGTGCGCCTCGCCCACGTAGACCACGTCGGCCTTGGCGAGGTCGGCGATGACGTCGGCGTGGTCAGCCTCCTCGCCGCGCGTGAGGTCGATCCAGCACTCGGGTGCCCGCACGGGTGCGGTCGAGAACCTGACTGATGTGCAGCCGGACAGAAGCAGGATCGCGACCAACGCGAGGCAGGTGTTCCGCGGCCACGAGCCGGACGCGTGGTGGGATCTCATTGGGAGAGGAATCCCTTCGGCCGCGTGGAGGGAAAGGCGCCGAACGGCAGGGTGCGCGGCGTGACCGTGACCTCGGTGGTGAGTTTCAGGGGCGCCGGTCCGCCGAGATCGTATTCCAATTCCACCAGGTAGGCGGTCCAGCCGGCGGCCGGCTCCGGCACGGTGGCGCGGATCTCGGAGCCGGCGGCGTCGAGAGGCTCGGAGGTCCATTTTGCGCCGAAGGTCTCGAGGCGGAAGTCGCGCGCCGCGGGGTTCGTCGCGCGCCAGAGGCGGGCTTGCCGCGGGCGGCCTCCGGTTGAAACGACGAGGGCGCCGGCATCGTGCCGCCAGGAAAGCTGGGGCAAGCGGGCGCCGGTGACGATCGCGTGGTGCCAGGCGGCAATGGTGTTCGGGGCGTCGCTGTTCTTCAGCGAGTGGTCCGTGTTGGGGATGTAGCGCAGGTACTTCGGTCCCGGTAAGTCCGCGAAGTAGAACTGCGACGAGTCGGGCAGGAAGAACTGGTCGCCGCAGGCATTGATCATGAGCTTGGGCAATGCGAGGCGGTCGCGGTACGAGAACGGATCCTCGATGTGGTAGAGCGCGCGCGCCTCGGGTGTGCCGCTCCAGCCCATGATGCCCTGGCGGAAGTAGTCGCCGACGGCCGGCGCGAAGAAGCCGTAGGCGCGGTGGTGGTGATCCATCGATTTCTCGACGTTCAGGATGTCGATCACCAGCGGGCAGACCGCGATGACCCGGGGGTCGACGATCGCGGTCGTCCACGCCGTCCAGCCGCGCTTGGAGGCGCCGGCCACGACGAACTGCCCGGTCTTGCGCCCGCCGCCCTCCGGGCTCGCGAGGAACGCGGTGACAGCGTCCATGGCGCGGACCACCGCCTTGGTCATGGGAAGGCGGGCGGGCCAGCGTTCGTCCCCGGTCTCGAGGAAGCGCAGCCAGGTGCGGGCGATGAAGTCGTCCTCCTTCCGTTCCTGGCCGTCGCCCTCGAGTGTGAGCGGCTGGTTCGGGATGTTGCGCACCTCCGCGACGATCGAGCGCGTGGCCTTGGCAACCTCGACGAGCTCGCGCGACGGTCGTGGCGCCGGACCCGGGCGGTTGGAGCCGCCGGAGATGAAGAGCAGCACGGCGGAGTGCTCGATCATCGGCGGACGGATGATGGTCACCCAGTGTTGCCATGGCACGGGCTGCGCGCCGCCCGGCGGGGTCCAGTGCTGGGAAATGACGTCGAGCACGTCGGCGCTGACGCCCTCCGCCTCGAGCCCGCCGGTCCGCTTCCAGGAAAAATTGGGATCCGGGGCGGCGACGTAGCGGTCGAGGGCGGTGGTGGTGGCGCCGGTGCGCTGGGTGCTCGCCGCCTTGAGCGGATCGGCCGCGAGCAGCAGGATCGCGAGCGCGCCGGGAGCCAGCAACGAGCGGATCAATCGGAACGGGGTAGGGGAGCGCATCGCGGGATGCTTGCGAAAAGAGCCCCGCTCCGGCGAGCCGGAGTTTGCCGGAGACGCCCCCGGACTGCCCGGCGAGAGCGTGCCGCTCAGCCCTTGGCGGGCAGGCAGGCGCCGCAGCCGTTCACGAAGAAGTCGTTGCCCTTGTCGTCGACGAGGATGAACGCGGGGAAGTCCTCCACCTCGATCTTCCAGACCGCCTCCATGCCCAGCTCGGGATATTCGAGGAGATCGACCTTGCGGATATTTTCTTTCGCGAGGATCGCGGCCGGACCGCCGATGCTGCCGAGGTAGAAACCGCCGTGCTTGCGGCAGGCCTGGGTGACGGCCGGGCCACGATTGCCCTTGGCGAGCATCACCATCGAGCCGCCGTGGGATTGGAAGAGATCGACGTAGCTGTCCATGCGGCCGGCCGTCGTGGGGCCGAACGACCCCGAAGCGTAGCCGGTCGGCGTCTTGGCCGGACCGGCGTAATAAACCGGATGATCCTTCAGGTACTGCGGCAAGCTCTGGCCGGCATCGAGTCGCTCCGTGAGTTTCGCGTGGGCGATATCGCGGGCGACGATGAGCGGACCGGTAAGCGAGACGCGCGTGGTGACCGGATGCCGCGAGAGCTCGGCAAGGATCTCCCGCATCGGACGGTTCAGGTCGATCCGCACGATGGAGTCGTCCTTCCACATCCGGCTGGCGGCGGGGATGAAACGCCCCGGCTTGGTCTCGAGCTGCTCGAGGAAGATGCCGTCGCGGGTGATCTTGCCGCGGATGTTGCGGTCGGCGCTGCACGAGACGCCCATGGCGACGGGGCAGCTGGCGCCGTGGCGGGGGAGGCGCACCACGCGGACATCGAGCGCGAAGTATTTGCCGCCGAACTGGGCGCCGATCCCGGTGGCGCGCGCGATCTTGAGGACCTGCTCCTCCATCGCGAGGTCGCGGAACGCGCGGCCGTGCTCGTTACCGGTGACCGGAAGCGCGTCGAGGTAGCGCGCGGAGGCGAGCTTCAGCACCTTCATGCACGACTCGGCGCTGGTGCCGCCGACCACGAAGACGAGGTGGTAGGGCGGGCAGGCCGACGTCCCGAGCAGCGGCAGTTTGTCCGCGACGAACTTCTCGAAGCTCCGCGGATTGAGCAGCGCTTTCGTCTCTTGGAACAGGTACATCTTGTTCGCCGAGCCGCCACCCTTGGCCACGAACAGGAAGTCGTACTTGGCTCCCTCCGTCGCGAGGATGTCGATCTGCGCGGGCAGATTGGTGCCGGTGTTCACCTCGCGCCACATGTCGAGGGGCGCCGTTTGCGAGTAACGCAGGTTCTCGCGGGTGTAGCATTCATACACACCGCGGGAGAGCCATTCGGCGTCGTTGGCGCCGGTCCAGACTTCCTGGCCCTTTTTCGCCATGATGGCGGCCGTGCCCGTGTCCTGGCACATCGGGAGGATTCCCTCCGCCGCGATCTCGGCGTTCTTCAGGAGCGTGAGGGCGACGTAGCGGTCGTTGGCAGAGGCCTCGGGATCATCCAGGATCGCCGCCACTTGGCGCAGGTGATCGGTCCGCAGGAAAAACGAGGTATCGTGGAAGGCCTGGCGGGCGAGGTAGCTGAGCGCCTCCGGCGCGACCTTCAGGATCTCACGCCCCTCGAACGTCGAGGTGCTGATACCCTCGCTTGAGAGCAAGCGGTAGCCGGTCGTGTCGGGACCGAGCGGAAACGGATCCTGATAGACGAAAGGGGGCGTGGCCATGGGGTGAAAAGTTCGCGTGGTTCACGCGCGGTGTAAAGCAGCGGGGCAAAGCTGGGCTCGGACCCTCTGCTGGTGGGCAACCACGAATGCTCACTCAGGGACACGAACGAGGAGGGCTTGGTGTAGCCGCGGCTGCCAGCCGCGGACAATGTCGAGGGGCGTGCGGCCGAAGGCGGTCCTGAATCGCTCCGCGAGGGGCAACCACGGATGGACAGGGATAAACACGGATGAGGAATGCTTCGGTCGCTGTAGCCGGGGGCCGGCGACCCCGGCCGATTCCTCTTCGAACTTCCCGGCCTCACGGTTCCAACCTCACCGCTGCGCGTCCTGAGCCTCTTGGGGAGCCAATCAGGAGATGGCCGCCAAGAGGCGCGGGAGTCACAGCTGAGAAATCAACCTCGTTGGTGGCGTTGGAAGGAGTCCGCCGCCTCAACTTCCCGCCATCGCGCGCACCACGTCCCCGAAACGCGCCAGGTCGGGCATCGTCGCGACTTCGCCGGGGGCGCGACCCCAGCGGGCTCCGCCCGGCCAGACGCCGCGCTCGAGGACCTGTTCCTGCGCCGCCGGTAGTTGCGGCACGTTCAGATAATCCAATTGCTCCTTTTCATCGCGCACCGGCACCACCGCTTCGGGCGGAAACCGGTGGATCGTTCCGCTGGAAACGTACGCGAGGCTGTTCAACGCCACGAAGGGCCGGCAGTCCGCGAGTGTCGTGGCGGGCCGCGCGCTCTCCCCGCGCAGGTAGCGGTGGTACTCGAGGTGGTTCGCCTCCAACGCGTCGAAAGGCCCCAGCGCGTCTCGCTCGACCCGGCCGTCGTTCCAGCGCACTTCCCAATGACCGCCCACCATGTACCGGATGATGGCGCGTTCGCAGTGGATGGTCTCGCACTGCCTGCTGGCGCCGGAGCACGCGTGCGAGGTGGCCAGCCGGAGGGTCACGCCGCCGGGCGTGTCGGCCTCGACGAAAAAGGTGTCGGCGCCCCCGATCTCGTGGGCGCGGTAAAGCTCGGCGCGCACGGCGGCGAGCGGCGTCCACGCGTGGAGTCCCGGCGCACCCGCCCAGAAGAGGAGATTGTGCACATGGTGCGACATCGCGTTGCCGAAGCAGGAGTCGGCGACGACGCGCCCGTCCTCGAGCAGCAGGCGGCCGGCCCATGGGTTGCGGCGGAAGTACGCGGTGGGCCGGGGCCAGAGCGCCTGCAGCGTCGCCACGCGCGCGGAGCCGAACTCGCCGGCGAGGAGACGCCGTTTGAGGGCGAGCCTCGGCTGCTCGATGATGAAGTTGAAGCCGACCAGCGCGCGGCGGGGCGCCCGGTCGTCGGCGGCGATCATCCGCTCCAGTTCCTCGTGGTCCAGGGTGGGCGGCTTCTCAAGGTAGACGCCGAGCCCCCGCGCCGCCGCGGCCGCGTGCATCTCGGCGTGCAGCGGGATGGGCGTTGGAACCACCACGAGATCCAGCGCGGCATGGCAGGCCTCGAGCATGTCGCGGTAGTTCGCGAAGACCCGCACTCGTCTCTCGTCCAACCGCCATTCGCGCGTCTCGCGCGTGAAGTCGCCGGGGCGGGGATCGCAGGTGGAGACCAGGCGGGCGAGGCCGCGTTCCTCGAGCGCGGCGATCGTGCGGTGGTGGGCGCCGGCGAACCCGCCCATGCCGATGATCGCGACGCGGACCGGATGCATCACACGAGCCGGAGCTTTGGAAGATCCTGCGAGTCGACCAGCCCCACCGGCCGGCCGCGGCCGTCGACCGCGATCAGATCGTCGATGCGGTGGGCCTCAAAGACCCGCAGCGCGTCGACGACAAGGGCGTCGGCCGCGATCGTCTTGGGCCGGCGGGTCATGAAGCGGGAGACCGGTCGCGACAAAAAACCCGGACCGGAAAGCGCCGCGCGGCGGAAGTCCCCGTCGGTGAGGATGCCGGACAGGCGGCCTCCCCGGCGCTCGACAAGGGCGATGCTGCCGCTGCGCGCGTGGGTCATGGCGAGGATCGCCTCCTGGAGGGGAACGTTGTCGCGCGCGACCGGGAGCCGTTCGCCCGTGCGCATGATGTCGCCGACGCGGAGCAAGAGGACCCGGCCGAGGTTTCCGGCGGGGTGATATCGCGCGAAGTCGTCGCGGGTGAGGCCGCGGGCCTCGAGCAGCACCATCGCGAGAGCGTCGCCCAACGCGAGGGCGGCGGTGGTGCTCGCGGTGGGCGCGAGGCGGAGCGGGCAGGCCTCGCGGGGCACCGCGTAGAGCAGCCGCAGGTCGGCGCGGCGGACGAGATCGGACCCGGGGTGGCTCGAGAAGGCGACGATGGTGACGCCGAAGCGGCGGAGCATCGGCAGGAGCCGGAGGATTTCCTCGGACTGCCCGCTGTTGCTGAGCAGGAAGGCGAGGTCACCCTTGGCGACGAGTCCCAGGTCGCCGTGGAGGGCCTGGGTGGCGTCGAGGAAGCAGGAGGGCGCGCCGGTGCTGTTGAAGGTGGCGGCGATCTTGGCGGCGATCGGGGCGTTCTTGCCGACGCCAGTGAAGATGAGCTTACCCCCGGCCGCGAGGGCCCGCTCGACGGCGCGGGCGGTGGCGACGAAGGAGGCGTCGAGCCGGCGGGCGGTCGCCGCGAGGGCCTCACGCTCGACGCGCAGGCAGGAACGGGCGCGAGCGAGGGCGGTTGGGGACGGGATCGCCATTTAGGATTTGAGTCGAGGAAACGAGGGGCGGAACGTACGGCGATCTTCCTGACCTTCAAATTCTTTCCCTTTTGATGAGGAAACTCCGCCGCCTTCCCGCCCTGCTCGCCGCCCTGCTGGGGTTCGCGCTGGCGGGCTGCGGGGACCGGGACCGGGCGCAGTTGCCGGCGGAGACCGACGATCCGTTCTACGTGCAGGGAAAGCAGCTGCAGAAACAGTCGCGCCACACCGAGGCCTTGAACGCTTTTCTGAAGGTGATCGACCGGCGCGGGGAGAACCCTTCGCCCGAGTCTCACCTCGAGGTGGGCTTGATCTCCCTGCACCACACCAAGGACCCGCTGGCCGCGATCTACCACTTGCGGCGTTACCTCAAGGTTCACCCGAACACGAAGCAGGCGCCCTACGTGCTGGGGCAGATCGAGGCCGCACGGCGCGAATTCGCGGCCTCGTTGCCCGGCCGGCCGCTCGACGACCAGTCGGTGCGGCTCGGACACGATGAGGAGGTCCGCCGGCTCCGGCGGGAGAACGAGGAGTTGCGGGCCGAGGTCGCCGTGTTTCGCGGCAGCGCCGGCGTGCCCGCGCCCCGTGCCCCGCGGATGATCTCGCTGCCGGCGGAGATGCAGCCGCGCGCGGCGACGGTGGCGCCGCCGGTCGCGAGTGTGGTTGACGCTTCCGGAGCCCCCGTCGCCGTCGAGCCCGGACCCGCGCCGGTGATCGAGCCGGCCCCCTTGCCCGGGCGTCCCGCGCCCTCCGCCGCCGCGCCCAAGGCCGCCCCGGGGCGAACGCACACCGTGGCCGCCAGGGACACGCTTTTCTCGCTTTCGCGCCGCTACAACGTCTCCGTCGCCGACCTCGTCGCCGCCAACCGCGCGCAGGTGCCGTCCGCCTCGACTCCGCTGCGGATCGGCATGGTGCTGCGGATCCCGTGAGCGGCGCGTGCCGTTTCCGTCCATGCCCCGCACGTCGCGCCGCACGTCCGTTTTCACCGAGTCGCTGATCCGTGAGATGTCGCGCGTCGCGGCGCGGCACGGCGCCATCAACCTCGCGCAGGGGTTTCCCGACTGGGATCCGCCGGCGGAGCTGGTGGCGGCGGGCAAGGAAGCGATGGACGCCCACCGGCACCAATACGCCGTGACGTGGGGGGCGCCCGAGCTGCGCGGTGCGCTGGGCGCGAAACTCACCCGGTTTCTCGGGACGCCGGTGGACGCCGAGCGCGAGCTCGTCGTCACATGCGGCGCGACCGAGGCGATGATGGTCGCGATGATGACCGTGTGCGATCCGGGCGACCGCGTCGGACTGTTTTCTCCGTTCTATGAGAACTACCGGGCCGACGCGATCCTCACCGGCGCGGAGCCGGTGCTCGTGCCGCTGCATCCGCCGCATTACCGCTTCGATCCGGATGAACTGCGGCGGGCCTTCGAGTCGGGCCTGAAGGCCTTCGTGCTGTGCAACCCGTCCAATCCCTGCGGGCGGGTCTTCACGCGGGAGGAGCTGGCGACGATCGCGGCGTTGGCGGAGGAGCACGACGTGTGGGTGCTCACCGACGAGGTGTACGAGCACATCGTCTTCCCGCCGCACCGGCACACTTATTTCTGCACGCTGCCGGGCATGGCGGGTCGCACGCTGATGTGTTCCTCGCTCTCGAAGACCTTCTCGATCACCGGCTGGCGGCTCGGGTACGTGCACGCGGCGCCGGACGTGATCGCGCAGGCGCGCAAGGTGCACGATTTCCTCACGGTGGGCGCGGCGGCTCCGCTGCAGCACGCGGTGGTGACGGCGTTGAACTTCCCCGCGACCTACTACGACGGCCTCGCCGCCGAATACGCGGCTTCGCGCGACGTGCTGCTCGGTTACCTCGACCGCACGGGGCTCTCGTACACGCGGCCGGAGGGCGCCTACTTTGTGATGCTCGACATCTCGCCCTTCGGCTACGCCAGCGACGTCGAGTTCGCGCACTGGATGACGCGCGAGATCGGCGTCGCACCCGTGCCGGGGTCCTCCTTCTTCGCCGGCGCTGAGAATCGCTACGTCCGGCTCAATTTCGCGAAGCGGCCCGCCACGCTGCACGCCGCGGGCGAACGCCTTTTGCGGCTGCGGCGCTGAAGTTCGTCCGCCCTAAAATCGAAGCGTGGGAACCAGCATGCCGTTCCAACCGCCGAGCGGCTGAGGTCATTTCACCACCGAGACACGGAGGGGACGAGGACAGGTTTGGTAAGCCCGAATGGTCGGAGTTGTTCCACGCAACACTCTCCGTCGCCCGCTTCGTGCCTCTGTGACGCCTTGGTGAAACCCGCGGTGCACGTTCCCGCGCGCTCTTTGTTCCGGGGCTCGATTCCCGGGTAAAGGCCGCGTTGCTACGGCGCGAGCCGACCGATGGACCAGCCACCGGCAGGTTGCCGGGTGTACATCAGTCGGTCATGGAGCCGGTCGCGTCCGCCCTGCCAGAACTCGATCGTCGCGGGAACGACGCGGTAGCCGCCCCAAAAGTCCGGCAACGGCACCTCGCCCGCGGCGAACTTCCGCTTGAGGGACTGCCACTCCATTTCCAGCACCTGGCGCGAGGACAGCGGCGCGCTTTGCTTCGAGGCCCACGCCGCGATTTGGCTGTCACGCGGCCGGGTCAGGAAATACCGCAGGGTCTCGGCGGTGGAGAGACGTTCAACGCCTCCGCGAACCACGACCTGTCGCTCCAGTCCGAGCCAGGGGAAAAGCAGGGCGGCTCGGGGGTTCTCGCGCAGCTGGCGCGCCTTCTCGCTCTCCAGATTGGTGAAGAAGACGAAGCCGCGCTCGTCGAAGTGCTTCAGCAGAACGGTCCGCGCCGCGGGGAAACCGTCCGCTCCCGCGGTCGCCAGCGTCATGGCGTTCGGCTCGGCCAAGCCCCCGTCGATCGCCTCCCGGAACCAGGCCGTGAATTGCGCGAGTGGCTCGGACGCGACGTCCTCCTCACGCAGCGCCGCGCGGCCGTACTGGCGGCGCATCGCCGCCGGATCCGGCGGGGACTCGCGTTCGGCGGCCATGAGGCTCAGCGGGGAGCGACGCGGATCTCCACCCAAACGATTTCCAGCGGATCGGCGCCGTCGGGAGCCGTGATTTCCAGGTTGTTTTCGCCGGGTCGGACCGAGCCCGGGGGACAGGCGAAACGAGGGGCGCGGGCGGCGCCGGCGATCAGGCGGCGGTCGGAAACTTCCCCGGCGGGGATCAGTTCGCGGCCGTTCAACCGCACCCTCAGGCGGGCGATATCGCCGGTGGCCGAAGCCAATCCCACGACGGTGTGGGCGGAACCGCCGCCATCGCCGGGCCCGAGGTGCAATCGCACCGTTCCCTTGCCCGGCAGTTTGATCGGCAGCTGCGTGCCGTTGGGAAAGCCCGGGGGGACGGTGTCGCGGAAAGTCACCGGGTGGCGGCGCGGCTCGTCCGCCACCGCAACGGGGGAGAAGCCGGTGCGCAGCAGCCGGGCGTAATCGGCTTCGTTCACCGGACGCGTCTGGCTGTCCATCCAGTTGAAAAGATAGACGCCGTCGGCGCCCCGGTGAAGGGCGGTCGCGGCGAACCCGTAGGCGCTCGCGAGGTCGTTGGCCACGGTGGCGCCGCGGATCCAGGCGCGCGCGTTGTGCTCCAACGCGGGGAGCACGGTCGCGCGTTCCGCGGCGGCGCCGATTTTCTCGCGCCAGAACTCCACGGGAATGTCGAAGTCCGACGACGACCAGAAGGGCGCCGGCACAATCAGGTCGACGAGGCCTTCGCGCGCCCAGCGGGCGGCATCGACGCCGAGTCCCGCCGCGGCGTCGGGATGCGCGGCCGCGCGGACCCCGAGGAGGATGGGGCGGCCGCGCCGCGCGGACCATGATCGAGTGAGCTCGCGCACCTCGCGCATGAACGCGGTGATAAGGTGCGATTCCTCCTGCTCGCGTCCCGGAGTGAGGTGGTGGCCGAAGCGCATCCAATCGAGCTCGAGTCCGTCGGGATCGTAGCGTTCCAGCAACTCGCGCACAAAGGCCAGCTGATGGTCACGCACCGCGGCATGGGCGTAGTTCAGCGCGTGGTTGGTCCAGGGCTGGCCGGCGCCCCCCGGCACGCGGCGCAGCTCCGGGTGGCGGCGCCAGAATTCCGAGTGCATGTAGCTCGCGGGGTCGTCGGCGTTGTGCACGTCGTTCATCCGCATCGAGAGCCAGGGCGAGATTCCCCGCTCGCGGCACCGCGCGATCCAGACTGCGTAGGGATCGAGCCCGGCCTCGTGCAGACGGCGGGCGTTGCGCGGCCAGAGTCCTTCGGGCTCGCGGCCCTCCACGGGGTCCCAGATGGCGTCCCGCGTGCGGCTCCGGAAACTCGCCCGCATCGAGGTGGGGCTCAGGAAGAGGTGCGTGACCTTCGTTCCGGCGTATTGGTCGATGAAAGCATGGAGGCCGGCGAGGTTCATGGCCTCAGGGGGCCGGGTGCCGAAAAAGTGACTGTTATCCTCGTTGATCACGAACGCTCCGCGGAGCCCGGCGGATGCCCGGTCCGCCGCCTGAGACGGTAGGCCGGCCGCCACCAATACACCAAGCGTGCCGGCGAGGCGGAGGAAGCGTGCGGTAAGGGAGAACACGGCGGGATGATGGCCACGGGGAACGCCGGGTGGCGAGCCTCGGCCGCGCGCGGAACCGGGCATGACCTAAACGTCATTCAATCCCGCTGGAGGTGCGGGGAGCGGAAGCGGATACGGATGGTCCCCCGGAGAAGGCCGGCCCGCGCGAGCGAGCCGGTGTTAACCCCACCACCTTGATTCTTCCGCTGCGACACGTCGCGCGCGTACCCACGCGCGGTCTTTCCGCCGACTCCCATTGGCGAATCGCGCTGCTTTTCGGCGCCGCCTCGACGCTGCTTGTTTTGCGCGCCTGCGGCTACGCCGCCGCGGTGCCCGGGACCTACGCGGCCTACTTCCTCGCGCATATCGTGCTGCCTGGCTTCGTGGCGCTGCAGTGGCTCGATTCACGTCCCGTGGGGCCGGGCCGGTTGCTGGCGCTCGGGTTGCCGGCCGGGTTCGCGCTGGAGGCGCTGCAGTTCCTCGCGCTCGCGGCGATCGGCGCCAAGGGCTGGCATGCGTGGAGTCCGGTCGCCTGGCTGGCGCTGCTGCTATGGCGGATGCGCGGCGGCCGGGTCTGGCGGATGCGCCTCTCCGCGCATCATGCGGGCGTGGCTGCGTTTCTCGCGGCGATTTTCTCGGGTGTGCTGGCGCTCGCCGCGGGCCAGATGTTCTCCGAGTCACCCTTGGCCCAGGGGTTACCCGCGCGCGCGATCTTCCACGACTGGGTTTACCTGATCAGCCGCGCGGGGGTCATCAAGAACCACTGGCCCCTTGAGGATCCGAGCCTCGCGGGCACGCCGCTGCAGTATCATTACTTCATGATGGTTCACGCCGCGGCGGCGTCGTGGACGACGGGCTTGGAGATCTCGACCGTCTTGTTGCGACTGGTGTACCCCCCGCTCGCCTTGGCTTTGCTGGCGCAGGTCTTTCTGCTGGGGCGCGCGGTGTGCCGGTCACCGTGGGGTGGAGTGGCGGCCTGCGTGCTGTTTTTTGTCACCAGCGAGCTGTCGTTCTCCACCAGCTACGGCGAAAGCCACTACCTTGGTGTCTTCTCCCGCTGGCTCTTTGTCAGCCCCACCTTTTTTCTCGGGATGGTCTTCGCCGGTGCGCTCCTGCTCGTGTTGCGCGAGGTGCTGGGCCGGCGCGCGCACTCGTGGCGGGGAATCGCCTTCGTGCTGCTGCTGGGCGTCGGAGGCACGGGCGCCAAGGGCACCCTTGTCCCGGTGATCGTGGCGACGCTGGTGCTGCTGGCGCTGGGCGGCCTTCGGCGTCCCGGCTTGCTGGCCTACCGCGCCGGACTGGCGGCGGTCGTGTTGCTGGTCGCTTTCGCCGTGGTCTACCTCCCGACGATGCTGGCGTGGCGCTCCGGCGGGGCGCGCCTCAACCCGTTCCACATTTTCGAGATGACGGGTTTTTGGCGGGAATGGCTGGAGGTCTGCGAGGCGGGCCTGCGTTCGATCCTGCCGCCCGCGGCGGCGCGTGCGGCCGCGGAAGCGTTGTGCGGGATCGTGATTTTCGCGGGCACGGCCGGCGTGCGACTGCTCGCGTTGCCGTACCTGGCGTGGAGTGACGCGCGGCGTCGGGATCATGGTCTGGCGCGTCTGCTCGGGGCCTTTCTGGCCGCCGCCGTGGGGATGGGGCTGCTCCTCGAACTCAACAGTTTCGGCGAGATCTACGTGCTGCTGATGATGCGCCTGCCGATGGCCGTGCTCGCGGCGGGATTCATGGTTGAAGTGACGCGGCGCGTCCGCGATCGGAGAGCCCTGGCGGGCTCCGGGCCGGCGTTCCGTTCTCCGGCATGGCCGGCGGCGGCCGCCGGGATCATCGCCGCGTCGCTGCTGCTCCAGATCTCAGTCTGGACAATCCGTAACGCGCCGCTGTTCGCCGGTTGGCTGCGGTCGCCCGCGGAAACGCGGATCGACGCGGACACCCGGGACCTCGCGGAGGCTATGCTCTGGATCCGGCATCACACGGAACGGGATGCGGTGTTGGTGGCCAACGCGTGGACCCCCGAGAACACGCGACGCGACCACTGGGGAGCGCTGGATCGCACGCTGCTCGGGGTGCACTTCTACTACTCCGCCCTTTCCGAGCGACGGCTCTGGCTGGAGGGCCATCACTATGTTCTCAACGGCCCGTTGCTCGCCCGCCGGGCCGCGCAGGCTTCGGACTTCTTCTACCGCGGGGCGGCTTTGACCCGGGAGCAGGTTTCCAACGCCAGCGTGTACCTGGTGGTCGACCGCTCGCTGCGGGATGACGCCGCGCGCCAGCTCACGACCGACACCCTTCGCTTTTCCAACCGGCGAATTGATGTCCATGCAATGCCCTCCGCGCCGTCGCCGCGCGGCGCCGAGTCGGCGGCGCTGCAGCAGGACTAGCCGCTCCCTGGCTCAGGGCCGGTAGGTGACCTGTTTCAGGTCAGCCCCAAGGAGGCGCCGGAAAGTCGGCAGGTCCTTCACCGCGCGCAGCGAGATCAGTTGGCTGGCGATGTTACCCACCGCGGTGCCCTCGAGCGCGAAGCTCACCACCGGCACACCGGCCTCGCGGGCCGTGGCGGCGCAGAGGAGGCGGTTCTTGGAGCCGCCTCCGACCATCAGGATGCGTCGGAATTTCCTGCCCGTCATACGCTCGAACGCGCGCATGGCGTCGGCATGCCCGCGGCCCAGCGAGTCGCAGATGAGGCGAACGTAGCCGGCGAGGTTGGCCGGCCGCGCGAGCTTCCGGCGCTTCAGGTGGCCGTCGATCGCCGCCTTCATCGAGGGTGGGTTCGCGAAGGCGGGATCGGTCACGTCGTGGAGACCCTTCGGTGCGGGGAGGCGCTCGGCCGCGTTGATCAGGGCCTGCCACGCGCGATCGCCCTCCGGCCGCGCGGCGAAATCCTTCATCGTGCCCTCGAGGAGCCAGAGACCGATGACGTTGGTGAGCGGGCGGTAACGGCCGTCGCCGATGCGCTCGTTGGAGATGCGCGCGGCCATCGCGTCCGGACCGAGCACCGGGGTGTCGCTTTCGAAACCGACGAGCGACCAGGTGCCTGAGCTGAGGAAGAGGTCGCCGCCGTCGGGCGCCGCCGGCATTGCGTCGTAGGCGCAGGCGGTGTCATGGCCGGGCACGGCGATGACCTGCGCGCGGGCGAGGGCGGGGGAACCGGCGACGATCTCCTTGCGGAGACGCCCGAGGCGCGCGCCGGAAAGCAGGGGAGGGGTGAACCAGCGCGGCGGGATGCGAAAGTAATCGAGCGCGGCGCGGGACCAGCCGGTGGACCGCACGTCGATCAATTGCGATGTGCTCGCGATCGTGAACTCGTTCTCCATGCGGCCCGACAGGAGGTAATTGAAATAGTCGGGCAGGAAGAGACAGCGCGTCACGAGGTCCTCGATCGCCGGGCAGGAGGCCACGGCCTCGGCCAATTGCAGGGAAGAGTTGTAGAAAACGTTGGGAATGCCGGTGGCCGCGTACACGCGGTCGAGTGCGGCGCGGGTGTTGGCGAGACGCCGTAGCCCGGGTTGCGTGCGGGCGTCGCGGTAGGCGTGCACCGGAAAGACCAGCCGGCCGGTGTCGTCGAGCAGCACGTAGTCCACGCCCCAGCAGTCGACGCCCACGGAGGCGATCGCGGCGCCGCGGGGCAGGGCCTCGGCCGCCTTCTTCAGGCCGGCCAGCGCCTCGTGCCAGAGGGTGCCGATCTCCCAGTAATCGTGGCCATTGAGCGAACGGAACGCGTTGGGGAAGCGGTGGACTTCGCGGAGGGAAAGCCGGCCGCCGGACCAGCTTCCGAGAATAACGCGGCCGCTGGTGGCGCCGAAGTCGAGGGCGACGGTGTGAACGGAGCGGGACATATCGGACATTTCCAATTGCCAGAAAGTCCGGCGCACCCACGGTTTTCCAATCTCAAAATGCTGAACGCCGAGCGAGCGCCCGTCACGGGTAGGAAGGTGCAACTCATGGCCACGTGCCTGTGCGACGCCTTCTATGACGACGTCGCCGCTGCGACGGTGGAGGTGCTGGAGCACCTCGGCGTCGAGGTGGTGTTTCCCGAGGGCCAGACCTGCTGCGGCCAGCCGGCCTTCAACGGCGGGGACTGGGCGGCTTCGCGCAAGGTCGTGCGGCACACGGTGCGCACCTTCGCCGGCGAGGACCCCGTCGTCATCCCGAGCGCCTCGTGCGCCGCGATGATGTTCCATGGCGCGGTGCTGGAATTCGAGCGCGAGCCCGACGCCGCCGAGGTGGGCGCGCTCGGGCGGCGGACGTGGGAGTTGGCGGATTTCATCGTGAACGGCCTCGGCGTGAAGACCTGGCCGGGTCGCTACGAGGCCCGCGTGGCGCTGCACCGCTCCTGCCACTCCCGCGGCACGGAGACGGTTCCGGCGGCGCAGGCGCTGCTGGGCTCGATCGCTGGTCTCTCGCTGGTCGAATTCGGCGAGGCGGAGCAATGTTGCGGTTTCGGCGGCACGTTCGCCGTCACCTTTCCCCATCTCTCCTCCGCCATGGGCGAGCTGAAGCTCGAGCATGTGCGGGCCGTCACGCCCGACGAATACGTCTCGCCCGACATGAGCTGCCTCATGCACTTGGGCGGCCTCGCCCAGGCCGAGGGCAAGCCGATCCGCACGCGCCACCTCGCCCAGGTGTTGCGCGACGCCCTCAAGGGCGGTCCCCGCGGCTGAAGCGCCCCCTGCGATGTCCCAGCCCATCGACCAGTTCGCCGCTCGTCTGCCGGCCGATAAACGAGCCTCCGTTTACCAGAGCACGAAGACGACGCACGAGAAACGCACGCGTCTGCTCTTCGACCAGTTCGGCGATCCCGACCGGCTCCGCCGCCTCGCCGGCGACATCAAGCAGCACGCGATCGAGAACCTGGACACCTACCTGCCGCAGGTGGAGGAGCGCCTGCGGGCGGCCGGTGCGCAGGTGCATTGGGCGTCAACGGGGCAGGCGGCCTGCCAGGCGGTGCTGCGCATCATGCGGGATCGCGGCGCGACGCGGATGGTCAAGGCGAAGACGATGGTGAGCGAGGAGATCGAGCTCGCGCGCTTTCTAGAGGGACACGGGTTGGAGGCGGTGGAGACCGACTTGGGCGAATTCATCGTGCAGATCGATGACGACCACCCGAGCCACATCGTGCGGCCGATCATCCACAAGAATCGCCGCGAGATCGCCACGAGCTTCGAGCGGGAGGGCCTCGGGGCCTACAACGACGATCCCGCCACGATCACGCGCCGCGCGCGCCACCACCTGCGCCACAAGTACCTCGCGGCCGACGTCGGCCTGACGGGCGCCAACTTCGTCTCGGCCGAGAGCGGCCGGAGCGTGCTGGTGACCAACGAGGGCAACTCCCGCTTCTGCCTCGCCGCCACCCGCTGCCACATCGTGCTGGTGGGCATCGAGAAGATCGTGCCGCGCGATCGCGACTTGGCCGTGCTGCTTAACCTGCTCGGGCGCTCCGGTACCGCGCAGGACCTCACCGTTTACACCGAGTTCATCGGTGGTCCGCGCCGTGCCGGTCAGCCCGACGGACCGGAGGAGATGCACGTCATCTTCGTCGACAACGGCCGCACGGAAGTCCTCGCGAGCGATTGCCGGGAGATCCTGCGCTGCATCCGTTGCGGCGCCTGCCTGAATGTCTGCCCGATCTACCGGCAGGCGAGCGGCCACGCCTACCGCAGTGTCTACCCCGGCCCGGTTGGCGCGGTGTTGTCGCCGCTGCTGATGGGCGAGCGTTTCCCGCAAAAGGCGGATCTGCCGAAGGCGTCGTCGCTCTGCGGCGCCTGCCACGAGGTGTGCCCGGTGAACATCCCGATTCCCGACCTGCTGCTGCGCCTGCGCGCGCGCGCGAAGGAGGAGAACGTGCCGTCACCCGGATCGCCGCCGATGGGCCCGTGGGCGCTGCTCGCGGCGCAGCCGGCGGTCTGGAAGGCGGCGCTGGCGGGTGGACGCATCATCAACCACCTGCCGGTGAAACTGATCCCCGTGCCCGCGCTGCAAGCGTGGGCCGCCAAGCGCACGTTGCCCGAGTGGCGCGGCGGGGAGTTCCGGAAGTGGATGAAAGCGCGCAAGCGCCCTTCGGCGTAGGCGATGCTTCGTGGTCGTGAACCACGAATGAGAACCGCGCCGCTGCGCGATGGAGTTCAAACCGGGATCAACCACGGATGGACACGGATAAACACGGATTCGATTCCTTGGTCGCTTACCGGCGAGTGAACCACGAATAGACACGAAGGGACACGAATGAAGAGGGCTCGGATGTAGCCGCGGCCGTTCGCCGCGGACTATGCTGAAACCGTGACCGCCGTTTTGTCCTCCGAAGGCCCGGCGAAGGAGGGCCGCCGCGGACCATACCGCCGGCTCAACGGCCGAAGGCGCTCCTGAATTCCTCGGATTAACCGCTGATCTTGCGGATGAGGCGGATGAGGAAAGTCCGCCTGCATCGCCGAACTTACCGGTCTTGTTGTTCGATAACCTGCGGATTGGAACGCGTGCCGGAATCGCTTCGCGGTGGAGCAACCACGGATGGACGCGGATAAACACGGATTCGGTGGATCCTTGGTCCGTTAGTCCATTGGTCCCTTCGTCCCTCGGTCGCCGCCGGCGAGTGAACCACGAGTGGACACCAAGGCACACGAATGAAGAGGGCTCGGATGTAGCCGCGGCCGCCTGCCGCGGACCCTACCGCTGGCTCTACGGCCGAAGGCGCTTCAGAAAGCCCGAGCCTCGTACCTCAGATCTCGCAGATCACTCAGATGCACTTGAGGGGAAAGCAGGCTCCGAAAGCCTGATCTGCGGTATCTGAGAAATCTGAGGTTATGCCCGGCTCGGCTCCGGGCGTCGTTACCCGTCCGCGGCGCGTTCAGAACGTACCGCGGAGGCCGAAGGTCCAGGCGGAGCCGTAATCGACGCGTTGGCGGAACTTCGCGTAGGCGGGCGTGTTCGGCCCGTGGACCTTCGAATCTTCCGTCTGGTTGTGGATGTTGCGCATGCCGCCGAACAACGTGAAGCGGCGGCTCAGCACGTAGTCGGCGTTGACGTCGATGTAGAGGCGCTTGGAACCCCAATTGTACGTGTTGGGCTCGATGCTGCGGCCGGTGGCGATGATGCCGCGCCGCTGGGCCCCGCGGTAGTTCCAGTTCATGCGCAGGACGTACTTCGGCCGGGTGAGGCTCCAGCCCCAGCTGCCGCTGCGCGGGATGAACCCGGCGAAGTTCGCCGCACCGTCGCCCGTCGCGCGGATCGCGCTGGCGTTGGCGAAGACCTGCACGCCGCGCGCCCAGTGCGGCAGGAAGGTGAGGGCCTGCTTGTAGTCGAATTCCATCCCGGTCATGAGCACCTTCGTCGACAGGTTGTGGTTCGTGGAGACCTCGTAGATCCCGTACTCGTCGGGATCCAGGTCGTAGAACGCGAGGAACTCGGGCGTGGCGGGGAAGCGCACGCTCCCGAAGAAGTTCCGGAACTCGCGGCGGAACCCGCCGATGTTCAGCGCGCCGACCCGGTCGAAGTAGTACTCCAGGCGGAATTTGTAGCTCTCTGCGGTCCACGCCTTGATGCCCGCGTTGTTGACCGAGATCACCGTGCTTGAGGTCACGGGCGCCGAGGTGTCGGGCAGGGTGAGCCCGCCGGCGTACTGGTTGAAGTCGGGCCGGCCCACGCTCTGGTAGTACGCGAGGCGCGCGGTGAGGTTCTCGCGGAGCAGGTAGCTCACGTTGAGGTTCGGGAAGAGCCGCAGGTACTCTTTCGTCGTGCTCTGGCCGCGGTCGATGTAAGTGAGCTTTGATAATCCCAGCGCATCCGTCGTCGGCACGATCAGCGCCGGCAACGGCGCGCCCGCGGAGTTGCGCAGGATGTTGCCGGCGGCATCGCGGCGCGGGATGACGTTGCCGGTGGCATCACGCTGGAAATTGCGCGAGGGATCGGTCAGCGGTCCCTGCGCGTTGATGTTGGTCTGCTCGGCGCGCAACCCGCCCACGAACTGGAGCCGGCGGTTGAAGAACGCCGCGTCGCCGCGGAAGTAGGCGGCCGAGATCATCTCGCGGGCGTACTTCGAGGCGCCGATGCCCGAGCGGTAGTTGTTGTTCTCGTTGGTGGTGAAATGGGCGGGGCTGAACCGGTACAGGTCGTGGTAGTCATCGTTCGAGATCCACTGGATCCGCGGGAAGCCGTAGGCGCCGACGCGCCGCGAAAATTCCTCGTCGAGCACGATCCCCGCGTTGTCGTCGCCGCGCAGGGGCGCGTTCGCGGCGAAGCTGTTCACACCGTCCCGCCCCACGAAGGTGTAGGTGTCGGTCGTCGCCCGCAGGTCGCGTTCCATGCTGCGGAACTCGGCGCCCGTCTTCAGCGACACCGGCACGCCCTGCACCGCGAGGTCGCGGCGGAGATTAAAGCGGGCGCTGCGCTTCAGGTCGTACGAGTCGCGAACGACGCCGTTGGCAGTGTCGAGGGCGTAGTTGTCGAGGCGGTACGGGTCTACCGGCTGGCCGTCGGCGCCGGTGACGGTGATCGTGTTGGGCCGCAGATAAAAAATATCGGAGAACGAAACCCGCACGCCGGTGCGGCGCGCCTGGGAGGCGCCGAAGAAACCCTTGTCGACGTTGCGGGTGTGGAGACTGGCGCGGGAGAAACCGACGCCCGCATCCATTTTCCAGACCGGTCCGTCGTGGCGCCACACGAGCGAGGGCGTGTAGGTGGTCCCGTACCAGTCCTGCGCGCCGCCGTTGATCCGCGCTTCGCCGAAGCCTCCCGCCGGGCCAAACCCTCCCGGGGTGCCGGCGGTGCCGGCGGGGAGCGGGGCACCGTTGGTGAAAGTCGGACCCCACTCGCCCGGCAGCACGCGGTTCACGAAAAACGAGAAGGTGCGGTTGTTGTGCACCACGCCGATCCAGTTCCAGAGGAACGAGAACGAGAGTGTGGCGTTGGCGTAGGGGCGGTAGTCCATCGTCGTGCCGATGGAGTCCGCGCGGTTGCCGCGGGTGCTGTCGCGCAGCGCGAAGTCGGTGAGATACGGTTTGTCCGGCGTGGTGTCGGGCAGGCCGGTGATGGCGTTCGCGGCCACGTTGGTCGCGAAGCCGTTGCCGCGCCACGTGCTCGTCGCGACGTTCTCATAGCTGTATTGGTCGACGTGGTTGCCGGAGAGCGTGAAACCAAAGCGGCGGTTCACGGGCACGACCGAGGAGAAGTTGAAGCCCGGCGTGACCTTCCGGGTCGGCCGATTGAGCGGGCCCGGGGTCGGGTGCAGGCTCCGGTCACCGTCCTTGAGGGTGAGGAAGACGCTGAGGTTATGCTGCTGGCGCGAGCGCTCGAAGGCGGACCGGGGCACCATGTTGACGGATCCGGCGAGGGCGGAGCCGCTCGATTCCGGGGTGGGCGAGTGGTGCACCTCGATGCGCGAGATGCTGTTGACCGAGAACTGGTCGAGGTTGGTGACGCGGCCGGTGCCGTTGCCCGCGGCGCTGGCGAGATCGAAGCCGCCGATGGTGATGGGCACGTTCGCGGCCGGCACGCCGTTCATCGAGACGTTCCGCGCCTCGCCCGCGCTGTAGTCCAGCGTCACGCCGGGCAGGAACTTCATCACCTCGCCCGGGGTGCCGTCGACCACCGTGCCGAACTCGTCCGCCGCCACGACGTTCACGATGTTGCGGGCGAAGCGCTGCTCGTTGATCGCGATCGCCGCGCCGTCCATCTCCTTCGAGGTCGCGACCACGAACTGGTCCAGCCGGATCGCGCCGCCCTTCGCCGCCGGTTCCTTGCCCGAGATGCCGAAGGTGATGTCGAGCTGCGCGGTCTGCCCGGCCGCCACGGTGACGGCCAAGGTGCGTTCGGGGAGACCGGTGAAGAACACGCGCACCCGGGCCTCGCCCGCCGGTACTTCGGTGATGCGGTAGCGTCCGCCGGTCTCGGAGAACGCCTCGAGCCGCGTGCCCTCGACGACGAGGCGGGCGCGCTCGAGGTATTCGCCGCGGCCCTCGTCGAAGACCCGGCCCTCGATCGCGCCGGGGGCGGCGGGTTGCGCGGCGAGCCGCGCGGCGGCTAGGAGGCAGCTGATAAGAAGGACGAACCGAGTCGTTGACGCCATGGGGTTGGGGGGAGGCTTCCGGTTACTGTTCGAGCCGGTTTTTCGGGCCGCGCCAAGCCGCTGTTTTGTTAATCCGTTATTTTAGCGGGTGCGGTTGGGCCGAAAGTCCGGCCCCAGTCACGTGAACTCGCGCCCGGAAAGGAGGCCTTTTCCACCGACCGGGCGCCTCCTCGCCCAAGGGGCCTCAGGGGCCGAGATGCCCGGGAAGATCGAACGGAGTGGAATTGCGGAGGGTGCTCCCGGCATTCCAAGTGCCCTTGATCGTGAGCGTGATGGGATGCTCCGGGATGCCGGTCTCGTTGCGATCGACAAGGGAGATCAGCTGATCCACTGCCGCCGCTCCAAGCCGCTTGGCGTGCTGGCGGATGCCACTCAGTGGGCTCTCCTCCGCATGGACCGAGAGGCTCACGATCCCGACCTCCTCGGGGATCCGGAGGCCCTGATCACGCAATTGACCGAGCTGGGCCTCGGAAAACACCGAGAGGACTGCGTCGGGTCTTTCTCGTTTGATCCAATGGGCCAACGCCGCCGGGTCCCACTGCGCGAACTTGAACGTCGGCACGTCCCGCTCGAATGCGTGTTCCGCCCGTGCGAGTTCGAACGAGGCTTCCCAGCGCCGGTCAATCCGCCGGTTCACCCACTGGTCGACGGCAAACCCGGGACGGCGGCAACCGCTGCGCCAGCAAGCCTCCATCGCGAGTTGCATCGACTGGTAGTGATCGTTCGAGACGCAGTGGAAGACGGGCCGGACCAGCTTAGCCCCCACCGAAACGACGGAAAAATCCCTCCACGCCAGATCGATCTCCATGTCGGGTCGCGGCATCGGCGGGAGCAGTATGCCGCGCACGCCCCGCGCCTGCAGCACCTCGCTCACCCGCCGGTGGCTCATGTCGTCCTGATGGAGCCAGAAGTGGGAAATCGGGTAGCCGCGTTCCTCGGCACGCTGCCGGGCGCCCTCGTAGACCAGAGGTAGGAACGGCGTGGGAGTCTTCCTCCACCCGTTCGCGGTTTCGTATGCCGTGATGAAGGCCAGCGGCGGAGGCCGGCCGGGTTCCGCGCGCTGCCTCCGGGCCTGCATCAGGGCGGAAACGTAGGGATGGGTGCGGTAGCCCATCTCCTCCGCGATCTTCGCCACCTTGGCCCGCGTCCCCGCTGGGATGCTCGCGGCGCCGCGCAGGCTCTTGCTCACCGTCGCGACCGAGACTTTGGCCCGCGCGGCCACCTCACGCATGGTCACAGGCATGGTCGGGACCTCCGGTTGGCTGCAGTTGAATCGACCGCTTCATGGCGGGTGGTGAATAATCGCCAACCGAAGGTGCGGGCGACGCAAGCTTGAGTAACGGGTTAACTAACGGAGTTCTTGGCGGCTTCGGCTGGGTACCGCACGAAGTCCTGTGGGTCGACGATCGCCGTCGCTCGCTCCCGTCCGCGAAACCTCGCCCGCGTTCTCCCGAACCCTCGTCGCACCCAACCTCCGTGGTCTTTTGCCCCGGTACCCGCGCGAAGGTCAGCGTGCAAATTCCCTCCCTCCTTTCTTCCAACGGAGACTCCTCAAACCCAGTCCCATGATCCGACGCTCCCTCCTTGCGCGTTCGTCTTGCTGCCGCCCCCTACCTGGTTGCCTAATGCGCATGCGTCCCCTGCTTTTCGTCACCCTGGCCGCCTGCCAACTGCCGAGGCTCGCTACCGCGGCGGCTCCTTCGGCTCCCCTGCCGCCGGCGGCCAGCCGCCCGGTGGACTTTGCGCGGGATATCCAGCCGATCTTCGAGGCGAGCTGCGTGCAGTGTCACGCCCGGGGCAAGAACAAGGGTGGGTTCAGCCTGGAGACCCGGGCTGACTTCCTCGACGGAGGGGAGTCCGGTGCCGCGGCCGTCCCGGGCAAGGGCGCAGACAGCCCGGTGCTCGCGATGGTCGCGGGCCTCGATCCGGAGACCATCATGCCCAAAAAGGGCCGGAAGCTGACTCCGGAGCAGGTCGGGCTCTTCCGGGCCTGGATCGATCAGGGAATGGCCTGGCCGGAGAGCATCACGTTCCTCAAGCACGAGCCGGCCAACCTCAACCCACGGGCGATCGCCGTATCGCCCAAGGATCCTTCGGCCAACCCCATCGACGAGGTGGTCGGACGCTATTTTGCCCAGCAGGGTCTCGCTTGGGGTGAACCGGTCGATGACCGCCGCTACGCCCGCCGCGTCTGGTTGGACACGGTCGGGCTGCTGCCCACGCCGGCGGAACTGGAACGTTTCCTCGGCGACCCGGCACCCGACAAGCGCGCCCGCCTGGTGCGCCGGCTGCTTGGGGATTCGCAACGCTACGCGGAGCACTGGCTGAGCTTCTGGAACGACCTCCTCCGCAACGACTACAAGGGCACCGGCTACATTGATGGCGGGCGCAAGCAGATCACCGGCTGGATCTACGCGGCCCTCGTGCGCAACCTTCCCTACGACCGTTTCGTCGCGGAACTGGTCAATCCGGGAGCGGAAGCAGAGGGTTTCACCCGCGGCATCCTGTGGCGCGGCGCCGTGAACGCCAGCATGGTTCCCCCCATGCAGGCGGCCCAGGCGGTGTCGCAAGTCTTCCTGGGCGTGAACCTCAAGTGCGCCTCCTGCCACGACAGCTTCATCAACGAATACACGCTCCAAGACGCCTACGGGCTCGCGGCGGTCTATGCCGACGGCCCGCTGGAAATCGCCGAGTGCGACAAACCGACGGGACGGCAGGCAAAGGTGAAGTTCCTCTACGCCGGCCTCGGCACGATCTCCGAGTCGGGCGATCCCGCCGTCCGGCGGGCTCGGCTGGCCGAGATCATCACCGGGAAACCCAATGGGCGGCTGGCCCGCACCATCGTCAACCGGCTCTGGCAGCGCTTCCTCGGCCACGGTCTGGTGGAGCCCGTCGACGAGATGGACCATCCGGCCTGGAGCCCGGACCTGCTGGATTGGCTGGCCGAGGACCTGGTCGCGCACGGCTACGACCTCAAGCACACGATGGAGCGGATCCTGACCTCCCGCGCCTACCAGCTGCCCGCCGTGGACGCCCCCGCCGACGAGGAACGCTACACGTTCCGCGGCCCGTCGGTCCGCCGGCTCGAGGCTGAGGTGTTTTCGGACGGGGTCATGCACCTCGCCGGACTGGCCTATCCGGGCATGGATGCCCGGCTGAAGCGACCCGCGGCGCTGGCCCCCTCGCCGGCGGAGCTACCGGCGGCGCCCCGCTGGATCTGGGGCCAGGCCGGAGCCGCCTCCGGGGTCGCCCCGGAAACGTTCGTCTTCCGCCGCACCGTCCGGCTCGCGGCGGCGCCCACCGATGCCGAGATCATCCTTTGCGCCGATGACACCTTCGCCCTGAAGGTCAACGGCAAGGCCGCCGGCAATTCCAGGCGCAACAGCACCCAGATCCGCACGGTGGATGCCCGCAGCCTGTTCCAGGCGGGCGACAATGTGATCGAGGTGACGGTCGCCAACCTGCCTCCGGATGAGGGCCGGCTGATCGCGGTGAAGGCGGGCGCCATCGCCGAGTCCGCCTCGCCCGCCGGCCTCATTCTCTACGCCCGCCTCCGGGTCGGGGACCAGGTCATGGATATCGCGTCCGACGCCTCCTGGGAGGCAACCCGCAAGTCAGCCGACGCCACCGCGGTGAGCGCCGTGGAGCTCGGCGGCGTGGACCTCGCTCCCTGGCGGCTCGGTGCCGCCTTCGCCGAGGTGGCCAGCGCGCCCCGGGATACGCTGCCTGTGGAGCGCGCCTCGCTGCTGGCCGCGACCCCACTCCAGGTCGCGCTCGGCCGGCCGAACCGGGAACAGGTGATAACCACCCGCCAGACCACCGCCACCACCCTGCAGGCGCTTGAGCTGACGAACGGCGCCACTCTGGCCGCGCTGTTGCGGCAGGCGGCCGAGGCGCTTCTCCGGGACGGGAGGGCGGCACCGGGCCCCCTGGTCGAACGCCTCTACCTCCACGGTCTCAGTCGGCCCCCGACGCCGGAAGAAACGCGCCTCGCCGCGCAGGTCACGGGCACCCCGGTCACGGCAGCCGGGCTGGAGGACCTCCTCTGGATCCTGGTGTTGCTGCCCGAATTTCAACTCATCCGCTGAGAGCACGGCCATGAACCTCCGCCACCTCCTCCCCCCGCACGCTCACCGCCGCGCCCACGACGGCGGCCGCCGCGACTTCCTCCGGACGGCCGGCGCCGCGACCCTCGCGGCACTGGCCGCCGGGACGCCCCGCCTACGCGCGGCCGTGTCCCAGCAGCGGCTCAAGTCGACCGCGGACCGCGTGATCGTCCTCTGGATGGGCGGCGGCATGGCCCACACCGAGACCTTCGATCCCAAGCGCTACATACCCTTCACCCCGGGCATGAAGGCGAACGATGTCCTTAGCACGTTCCCTTCGATCCCGACGTGCGTCGACGGCCTGCGCTTCTCCGCCGGACTCGAGAACATCGCCCGCGTCATGGACCGAGGCACGCTGATCCGGGGCATGCAGGCCGCGGATCTCGGCTTCATCCTGCACTCGCGCCACCAGTTCCACTGGCACACCGGCTACGTCCCGCCGCAGACCGTGGCCGCCCCGCACCTGGGCTCCTGGATCGCGCGGACACTCGGGCCACTCGAGCCGGCAGTACCGGCGTTCATCAACATCGGCCAACGCTTCGATCTCGGCGAGGGGGAGGAGCTGAAGGCCTTCACCACCGCCGGATTTCTCGGCAGCGAATTCGGGCCCTTCAACGTCGCCTTCCCGGAACAGGCGGCCGACGCGGTCCGCCCCCCCGCCGGGATGGGCCCGGGCCGCTTCGCCGACCGCGAGAAGTTCTACCGCGAGTTGATCGCCGCCAGCCCCATGGCCCGGGAAGCCAGCGGCTACCAGCAGGAGTCGCTACGGCGCGCCATGGACAATGCCCATCGCCTGCTGAGTTCGCCCGCCGCCAAGGCCTTCGACCTCGCCCTCGAGCCCCTCGAGAGTGTCCGCCGTTATTTTCCCGGCTACCAGCCGGGCATGCGCTTCGACGCGCCGCGGGACCGCTTCGGCGCGAAGTACGAGGAGGGCATGGTCGGCCGCTTCGGCTTGGGCTGCCTGCTCGCCCGCCGCCTCTGCGAGGTCGGGGCGCGCTTCATCGAGGTCACCACCGAGTACATCCCGTTCCTGAACTGGGATACCCATGAGAACGGCCATGCC
>CAXRGI010000402.1:0-5110 GCA_964229935.1 Opitutales bacterium | reverse complement strand
CGATGATGCCAAGACGCGCGGTGGCGCAGGAAGGAACGGCGGAAGGAACGGATGCAGCGGAAGACATGCGCGAAAACGAGCTCACCAGTAGCAGGAGCGTCCGCGCGCTTGGCAATCCCCGCGTGAAACCACGCTCTGTGGTACGGCACCTCGGAATCGTGTTACTTTGGGACGATCACCGCCGGTCACGGCTCCAACTTGATCCCCAGTAACCGGCCGCGGCGGCACCGGATGCCTTTCGTCCGGAAATACCGGACCGACTTTCGTCAGGAAACGCATGCGCGGTAGCTGAGGGCGCCACCCTCGGATCGTCGGAAACTCTTTCCGCCCCATCCCCCTATTCCCTTCAGCTCACACTCATCCCTCCCAGCGCGACGCAGCCCGGACGAAGCTTCGGTTGCAGCGGAGCCGCGCTGAGCCGCTCAGCCCAAAATCCCGCGGATCACGTGCCCGTGCACGTCGGTGAGGCGGCGGTTGATGCCGTTGTGATAGAACGAGAGTTTCTCGTGATCGAGGCCTAGCAAGTGCAGTGCCGTCGCGTGCAGGTCGTAGCAGTAGGCGGGATCCACCACGGCCTTGAAGCCGAGCTCGTCGGTCGCGCCATGGGTGGTGCCGCCCTGGATCCCTCCGCCCGCAATCCAGGCGGTGAAGGCTGCGGGGTTGTGGTCCCGGCCCTTGCCACCCCCGCCTTGCGCGCCGGGTTGGCGACCAAACTCCGTCGTGCAGATCACGAGCGTGCTTTCCAAGAGGCCGCGGGATTTCAAATCGGTGAGCAGCGCCGCCGCCCCGGAGTCTAGGATCGGCCCCCAGTAGCCGTGGTCGCGCACGACGTCCTCGTGACTGTCCCAGTTGGGCCGGATCTTCTTCGTCGCCGTGTTCTCCGCGCCGCAGAAAACCTGAACAAACCTGACCCCGCGCTCGACGAGACGGCGGGCGAGCAGGCATTGGCGCCCGAAGGGCCCGATGTCCTCGTGCTCCAGGCGGTACAGTCGCCGCGTGGCCTCGCTCTCCCCCCGGAGTTCCGTCGCCTCGGGCGCGCTCAGCTGCAGCCGCGCCGCCAGCTCGTAGGCCGAGATGCGGGCATCGAGCTCCGTCTGCCCCGGACGTTCCGCGCGATGCGCCCGGTTCAGCTCCTGCAGGAAATCCCGGCCGGCCCGCTCCGGCTCACCCCGCAACGCCGCGAACTCGCCTTCCGGGAAGAGGTCGGCGATCGGCGCCCGGTCGCCACCTGCGGCAATCGTCGTCCCCTGGTGCACCGCCGGCAGGAAGCCAGCGCCCCAATTAACCACCCCGCCCGGTGGCAGGCCGCGCGGATCCGGAAGCACCACGAAGGCCGGCAGGTTCTCGTTCTCGCTCCCGAGGCCGTAGGTGACCCACGCTCCCATCGCGGGGAAGCCCGGCAGGATGAACCCGCTGTTGGCCATGAACATCGCCGGCCCGTGCAACGCGCTCTTGCTCTGCATCGAGTGGATGAACGCCAGGTCGTCGACGTGACCCGCGAGACCGGGGAATAGGTCGCTGATCCAGCGCCCGCACTCGCCGTGCTGGCGGAACGGCCACCAGCTCCCTTGGCAATTCCCCGGCTTCGAAGCGAAGAACTGCAGCTTGCCGTCGGGATCGAAGGGCCGGCCGTTGCGCTTTGTCAGCTCCGGCTTGTGATCCCACGAATCCAGGTGGCTTAGCCCTCCGGGACAGAAGATCTGGATCACCGCCCGCGCCTTCGCCGGATGATGGCCGCGCCGGGGCGCGAGGGGATTCGCGGCCGCCCGGGACTCCTGGTGCAGCAGGGCGGCGAGCGCGACGCCCCCGAGACCTCCCCCCAGTTCCCGGAGAAAGTCACGGCGCGACACCGGCGGGCGGTGGCCGCGGCACGGAAAGGCGGAAGGTGCGCTCATGGTTCAGTCGATGTGCACGAACTCGTTCGCGTTCAGCAGCGCGCGGCAGACGGCGAACAATCCCCGGGCCGCCGCCAACTCCGCGCCCGCCCGCGCCTCCGCCGGGGTCGCGTCCCGCTGGAACGCGAGCGCGATCGCCCGGCGCACCGCGGCCTCACCCGCGCCCGCCTCCCGTTCGGCCCGTTCGGCCAGACGCCGCGCCTGCCGCAGCATGAAGTCGTTGTTGGCCAGCGCCAGGGCCTGCAGGGCCGTCGTCGTCCGCACGCGCGCCGGCGTGAGATTCGCCGGATCCGGGCAATCGAGGGTCGACAGGAACTGGTGCGGGGTCGTGCGCACGATGAAACGGTAGATACTGCGGCGCCAGAGCGCGGGCTCGTCCGGCGTGACGTAGTCGTACAACGGCGCGTAGGCCTCCGTGTATTTGAAATCCCGGTACCCCGGACCACCCCGCTCCGGATTGAGAGTGCCCGCCACGGTCAGCACGGCGTCCCGCAGCGACTCGGCGTCCAGCCGGCGCGGGTTCTGCCGCCACAGGAGACGGTTCTGCGCGTCCACGCGGACCGCCGCGGGATCCTCGGCGCGGGAATCCCGCCGGTAGGCCGCGCTCGTGACGATCAGACGATGGAGGTGCTTCAGCGAACCGCCGCTCCGGAGGAATTCCGCGGCCAGCCAGTCCAGCAGTTCGGGATGCGACGGCGGCGAACCGCCCAGCCCGAAGTCGCTCGGGGTCGCCACGATGCCCTGCCCGAAATGGTGGTGCCACAGCCGGTTCACCAGCACCCGCGGGGTGAGCGGGTTGTCAGGGTGCGTGATCCAGTCGGCCAGCCGCCGCCGGCGCTCGCCCTCCGGGGTCGTGTCGTCACCGAAATCGGCGGGGGCGTGGCCGGCCCACGTGAAGGCTCCGGGAAGGACCGCCGCGCCTTCGTCCTCGGGATCCCCACGGCGGTGCATGCGCGTAGGAGGCGGTCGCTCCGTGCTGCGGATGGCGAATACCTGCGGGGCCTCCGGCAATTCCCGGAGTTCCCGCTGCACTGCGGCCACCGCGGCGTTCAATTCCGCGATCCGCGCGCGATCGTTCCCGGCCGGGCCTGTCGCCGGGGCCTCGGACCGAAGGCGAGCATCACCGATGAAAAGCAGATCCGATCCCACCCCGTCGCCGCCATCGGTCGCCATCAGGGTGAGGAAACGGGCGCCGGCGGGCACCGGCACCTCGAGGGCCAGCGACTCCGTCTTCGCCAGACCCGCGCGGTGCACCACGCGCTCGGCGTCGAGATACACCGCGAAGTCGGCCTTGGTCGGCGCCGCGCCCTGCTTCGCGCCAAATCCCACCACCCCGGTCAACCGCAGCGCGCCAAGCCCGTAGGCCTCGCGCAGGGCCGCCAGGTCGAAGACGACCGCCGCGTTGGCGTGCAGGCCGAGCACGGAACGTCCCTCCTCCTCGTAGTCGACCCCGTCGATCCGCGCGTGGGCCTGCGCGTTGAGCCGCCCGTTCCGGACCGCGTCCCACGCGAGCCCGCTCGTCGGCGGGAGATCCTTCAATACGACGTCGGGTGCGAGTGCGATGCGGCCCTTCCCGTCGGGACCGCCGTTCGGCAGGAACACCCCCTTCACGAAGCGTGACGCGTTGGCATCCGGCAACGCGATGCGGTTCGGCGCCAGCCGGTTGGGCTTCACGTTACGGTGCAGGCCGAGTTTGGTCGTCTCTGACTCACCGGTCTCAAGCACCAGACCCGCGCCCTTTTTCCCGGAGCCGTGCCCGTCGCCGCCGCCGACCATGTCCGCCAGGTCCAACACCTCGCCGGACAGCCGCAGCAGCTCCGCCTGCACGCCCGCATGAAGCTTCCGCAGCCGCTCGCGCTCGGCGCGAAGCCGCCGGCTCTCCGTGGCGTCCACCTCGCGGTTGTCGCGCCGCACGCCGGAGAAAACCGACCAGAGGCGGTAATAATCCCGTTGCGGAATGGGATCCAACTTATGGTCGTGGCAACGCGCGCAGTGGATCGTCACACCCATCGTCGCCGTGACGACCTGCGTGACCATGTCGTCGAGATCGCCGGCGCGGGCGGCGCGCTTGAGCTGGTCGCTTTTGGTCTCGACGTGGCCCACGAAGTCCCAGGGCCCCGCGGCGAGGAAACCGGTGGCGACCAGCGCGGCGGGATCCCCGGGCGCGATCACATCGCCGGCGATCTGCTCCCGGAGGAATCTGTCGTAGGGCATCCCCGCGTTAAGGGCATCGATCACCCAGTCGCGATAACGCCAGGCGTGGGGCCGGAGCTGGTCGCGCTCGAATCCGTGCGTGTCCGCGTAATGGGCGATATCGAGCCAGTGGCGCGCCCACCGCTCACCGTAATGGGGAGAGGCGAGCAATTCGTCGACCAACCGCTCGTAGGCCGCCGGATCGGGGTCCGCGACGAAACGCTCCACGCGGCGCGGGTCCGGCGGCAGACCGTGCAGGTCGAATGTCAGACGGCGGATCAGCGTGCGCCGATCGGCCGACGGGGCGGGCACCAGTCCCTGCGCCGCGAGCCGCGCGGCAATGAAACCGTCGATCTTCGCGTCCGCCGGAAAATCCTTCCGGACCTGTCGCACGGACCAATGGTCGCGCCGCGGATCCGCGGCCGCCACCCGGTCCGCCTCGTCCTCCGGCCACGGCGCGCCGGCCTCGATCCACGCCTTGAGCAGGGCGACTTCCTCCGCCGGCAACGGGTCCGCCTTAGCCGGCATCCGCTCCTCCGTATCGTCCGAGATCACCCGCTGGAACAGCGGGCTCGCCGCCGGGTTCCCCGCCACAAGGGCCGGACCATCGTGGCCGCCCTTGAAGGCGAAGACGCGCGCATCGAGGCGCAGGTCGCCCTTCTGCTTCGCCGGGCCGTGACACTCCACACAGCGCCGCTCGAGCAGCGGGCGGATGTCGCGGCCAAAGTCAGCCGCCGGCAGGAGGCCGGGCAGCCCCGCCAGAAACAGCAGGAGGCGCCTCACGGCTGTCCCGCCTTTCCGGCCCGCACCGGCAGGGCAAAGGGCTCCGCCGGCAGGCCCGAGGCGTTGCGCAGCGTGACCGCCGGCTCGATCCAGTCCGCCCACGCGTAACGCACCGCCGCCGGCGCCGGCACCTCCGCCGCCTCCACGGTGACGCGATCCGGCGGCAGGAGCCGGGCCTCCGCACGATGGAACCTGCCATCTCTTCCAGCCAACTCAAAGCCTGGCAAACCACCGTCCGC
>CAXRGI010000401.1:0-8166 GCA_964229935.1 Opitutales bacterium | reverse complement strand
GCCTGCTCGCGCCATTGCGCGAGCCACTTCTCGACGTCGACCTGCGCGCCGCGGGCGACGATGTCGTCGAGGAACGCCTGCGAGCCCATGTGGCGCAGGAAGCCGCTGACGTCGCGGTTTGGCCCGGGCCGAAAGGGGTTTTGCGGCGAGAACTTACAGGCGAGCTTCATCATCCAAAAGTTCAACTCGACGGGTCGCCACGCTTCCGGGTCCGTGATCTGGATGTAGATGCCGGTGCCGTTCCGACCCGTCTTCGTGTTCGGGATCGTGATCCGCTGGAAACGGATTCCCGGCAACTTGGGTTGGATCGCCGCCAGTTCCTTCTCCAACGCCTCCAGCGGCACGCGCCGATGGGAGAGGCCGCGGAAGGGGTGCGCCGGGCCGACCCCCGTGCGGAAGCCGAGGTCGAAGTTCACCTTGGGGTTGGGATCGAAATAAGAGCCGAGCCCGGTCATCGGGTAACCCTGCACCGCCTCGAAGTCCTGGATGAGGCCCGAGGTCGGGATGAATTTCAGCCCGGTGTCGGGCCAGCGCATCGCTCGCGTCCAGCCACGCATCGGGATCACGCGCAGGCGGCCCTTGGCGCGCTCCTCGTCGGAAATTTCCAGCACGCCCGGCGCTTCCTTGGCCATGCGGGCCAGTTCGCCGATCGTCAGCCCGTGCACATACGGGACGCGGAAGGCGCCGACGTAGTTCTGGCGTGACCAGCGCAGGTCAAGGGGCGGGCCGTCGACCTTCAGACCGCCGAGGGGGTTGGGGCGGTCGAGCACGATGACCTCCACGCCGTTTTGGAAACAGCCCTCCATCGCCCAGCGCATCGCCGCGGCGAACGTGTAGCTGCGCGTGCCGATGTCCTGCAGGTCGATGACCAGGGCATCGATATCCTTGAGCATCGCCTTGGTCGGGCGGCGCGGAGGGAAAAGGGAGTAAACGGGCAGGCCGGTGCGCTTATCGGTGGAGTCGGGCACCTTTGCCGAGGCGGGGGCGTCACCATGGATGCCATGCTCGGGTCCGAACAGCGTCACGAGCTTCACGCCGGGGGCGCGGCGCAGCACCTCGACCGTGGGCACACCCCGGCGGTTCACGCCGGCAGGATGGGAGAGGAGTCCGATCCGCTTGCCCTTCACGGCCGCGAAGCCGTCCGCCTCCAGTACGTCGATGCCGAGCATCACGGGGAACACGGCGCCGCGCGGCGGCTCATCGAGGATCGGCGGCGGGGTAAACAGCGGCTTCGGGCCCGGAGCCTTGGTGGAGCTGCACCCGAGCAGCGCGAACACGGGCAGCAAAAGGCTGAGCGCACGATGCAGCGGGAAGAGGCGGGCGGGGCCGGACATCGGGCGCAGGTTGGCCGGCGCGCTCCGGCGCGGTCGAGCCGTTTCGGCGCGTCCGGACGCAGGGGGCCGCCCCTGCAATCGGCCGCGAAAATCGCATGAGTCGCCGGAGGGAGATTGGAAAAGCAAGGCCGGGAAAAGCGGGAAGCCTTCGGTCGTCTCCTTTCCCTGTGATCCGCGGGGGCGGCCGCGCCTACTCGGGATGCCTTTCGTCCGGAAATACCCGACCGACTTTCATGCAAGAAACGCGTGCGATGTAGCCGAGGGTGTTTACCCGCCTCAGGCGGGCTCCCTCGGATCGTCGGAACCTCCTTCCGCCCCTTCCCGCTCACTCCCTCTCGGCTCTAGGCCTGTGAAGCAGGGGCGCTCGCATCTCCCAGCGCGGCGCAGCCTGAATGAAGCTTCGATTGCGGCGAAGCCGCTCCGGGTGTCCCGCGGCCGATCCGTCCGAACCTTTTCGTGGCATTTCGGGGGCTTCGTGGTTATCCCCGTACCTCTGTTTCAACCATGCAATCCCAAGTCGTTCGCTCCTGTCTGTTCGTTGCCTTCGCCGCGCTGGCGCGGGCCGCCTCGGCTCCGACGCCGCCTCCCGATGAGGTGATCGCGTTGCCGGAGTTCTCGGTCTCGGCCTCGACCGACAACTCGTGGGTCGCCGCGAGCTCGATGTCCGGCACGCGCACCAACGTCCCGATCCAGAATCTTGCCCGTTCGGTGCAGGTGCTCACCAGCGAGTTTCTCGCCGACCTCGGCGCCGATAACATGTCCGACGCCGCGGCCTTCCTCACCGGTGTAACCTCGCAGGGCAAGCAGGACGCCGTTTTCGACAACAACACCTTCACCGTGCGCGGCATGCGGCAGAACCGTCATTACCGTGACGGTGTGAAGGAGGGGTTCGTTGGCATGATCAGCGACACGCTCACCGTCGACCGCATCGAGTCGCTCCGCGGCCCGAGTTCGCTCCTCGCGGGTGTCGTCGAGCCGGGCGGCATGATCAATCAGATCAGCAAGCGCCCGCGCGCCCGCAATGAGATCTCGGCCAAGCTCAGCGTAGGCTCCTGGGACTACGTGCGCGCCGAGCTCGACGCCTCCGTCGCGCCCTCCAGCCGCTTCGCGCTCCGCACGGCCGTGGCGTTCCAGGACGGCAACAGCTGGCGCCCTTGGGAATCGAGCAAGCGCAAGGTCGCCTACGCCGCGGCGGTGTACCGTCTGACGCCGTCCACGATCCTCAACCTCCGCGGCGAGAGCATCCGCTACGAGGGTAACGTGGCTATCGCCATTCCCGGCATCCGTATCCCGACCTCGGCGACGGCGACGAGCGCGACCGCCTCGCCGGCCGCCGGCGCCTACGCGTTCGGCTACGTGCCGGAGGAGATCGTGCCGTGGGATTTCAATCCCTTCGGCCCGAGCAACCTCCGCACGCAGGAGGTCTACCGCGCCGGGTTGGAGCTGCAGCACAAGTTCAACGACACCTTCTCGGCCCGTGCCACGACCAACTGGTCGCTCAGCGATCGCCGCGACCTCCGGCTTTCCGGCAGCGCCTCCACGATCATCGCGCGCTTCCTCAATCCCGCCCTCGGCAACGTCGCCGGCAACGTCGTCGCCGACGAGATCCGCTGGTCGGCCACGAAGGATGACGAGCGCTGGGATATCTGGACCTACCAATTGGACCTGCGCGGGCAGTTCAACTACTGGGGCTTGAAACACGAGGCCATCCTCGGCCTGGAGCGCATCGAGTCCCGCAACTGGCGCGACCGCACCGACACCCCGAACTCGAGCAGCACCGCCCTCGGCGCCGCGCCTTCGACGAACCCGAACGCCCTCACGCGTTACAAGTTCCCCACGTCCGCGGTCGGCGCGCTGCCCGCCGGCTCGTTCCAGCCGGCGTGGCGCGAGATGACCGATGTCACCCGCTACACCAGCCCCAACTCGTGGGTCGACCAGACCCTGACGCGCGGCGCCGTTTCTTTCACCAACGTTGTGAGCACCCGCGACGAACGGTGGCACCTCCTGGCCGGCGTGCGGCGCGATCACGGCGACAACCGCGCGCTCACCGGCACGACCTCCGCGACACTCTCGCCGCAGGCGCTGCCGGTCGAGAACGCCACCTCATCCACGGTTGGTCTGCTGTTCCGTCCGGCTCGTCCGATCTCGTTCTACGTTTCAGCGAGCGACTCTTTCTCCGGCGTGCCCACGGGCATCGACGTCTACGGCAAGCTCCTCGACAAACCGGAGTCGGGCGAATCCCTCGAGGCCGGCGTGAAGTCCGCGCTGCTGGGCGGCCGCCTCACGCTCGAGGCCGCGGTTTTTGAACTGGATCGCAAAAACACCCGCCGCCAGTTGGCCGACTCCGAGATCATCTCCATCCTTGGTTTCCTCCCGAGTGGCGCGCGCAGCACGCAGGACAACGGGGAGGACTCCCGCGGCTTCGAAGTGCAGGCGATGGCGCGTCCGGTCGACGGCTACCAGGTGTCGGTGACGTACGCCAACGTCCGCACCCGGTTGGTCGCCCCCGACAACCGCATCCGCAACGGCGGCCCCATCACCGGCCGGCCGCGGGCGAACGGCAGCGTGTTCCACAAGTACACCTTCCCGTCGGGCGCGCTGCGCGGCTTCTCGCTGAACAACGCGATCGTGTGGGTCGACGGCAAACGCGCCGACAGCATCAGCGGCACCACGGGCCAGGTGACGAACTTCATCCCTGGTTACACCCGCCTCGACTTCGGCGCCGGTTACAACGGCAAGCTTTTCGGGCGCGCGTACTCGCTCACCGCCACCGTGCGCAACGCCGCCAACCGGAAGATCATGGAGGGCCTGCAGAGCAAGGGTGACCTCCGCAGCTTCCGACTCGGCGTGAGCACCCGCTTCTGATCCCGCCCGGCGCCGGCGCGACCGCGGGGCCGCACTGGCGCTTTGGGCGTTGCCTCGCGTCGCCCGCGGGGCCTCGCTGCCCCGCGTCTTACCCGGATGTCCCTGCTTCCCCTGTTCGACCTCTCGCTGCGCGGACGCGCGGCCGTGCCTGGCCTCGAGTTCGCGCGTCCTGACGGCTCCCTCGCCACGTTCACCTTCGGTGAACTCGACGCCCGCAGCGACCGACTCGCGCGGCTCCTGCTCGCCCGCGGCCTGAAGACCGGCGACCGTCTCGCGTTTTTCCTCCAGAACCGGGTGGAGGTCATCGACCTCTGGCTCGCGGGCGCAAAACTGGGCCTGATCGTCGTGCCGGTGAACGTGCTCTACCGGGAGCGTGAATTGCGCCACATCCTGACGGATTCCGCGCCGACGGCCGTCGTCACGTCGCGCGATCTCGCGGCCTTCATCCCGGCCGGCGTGCCGGTGTGGGATGTCGACGCGCTCTCCGCCGAGGCCGCGGGCCAGCCCGCGGGGCGGGTCGCGGTGCCGGCCGACGCCGACACCCCGATGTCGCTCATCTACACCTCGGGCACCACCGGCGCATCCAAGGGCGCGGTCCTGACCCAGGGCAACTTCGCGACCAACGCGCTCGCGCTTGTGACCGGCTGGGGCATCACCGCGGCGGACCGGTTTCTCTGCGCGCTGCCGTTGTTCCACGTCCACGGACTGGGCAACGGCATCCATTGCTGGCTGGTGAGCGGCTGCGTGATGCGCCTGCACGAGCGCTTCGAGCACGCGAAGGCCGCCGCTTGGTTCGAGGACTTCCGGCCCACGCTCTTTTTCGGCGTGCCGGCGATGTACGTGCGGCTGCTGGAATTGCCGCTGGAGCAGGCGCGCGCGATTGGCGCACGGTTGCGGCTCGCGGTGTCAGGTTCCGCGCCGTTGCCCGCCGAGGTGCACGAGAAGTTCCGCCAGCTGTACGGCTCCGTGATCCTCGAGCGCTACGGCATGACCGAGACGCTCATGAACGTCGGCAACCCCTACGAGGGCGAGCGCCGGCCGGGTACGGTCGGTTTGCCGCTACCGCACGTGGCGGTGAGCATCCGCGACGAGGCCGGTGCGCCCGTGGCGGACGGCGTGACGGGCGAGGTCTGGGTGAAGGGCCCGAATGTCTGCGCCGGCTATTGGCGGCGGCCCGAGGCGACCGCGGCGGCGTGGCGCGACGGATGGTTCCGCACCGGCGACGTGGGCGTGCGCGCGGCCGACGGCTACATCACGCTGCAGGGCCGGCGGAGCGACCTGATCATCTCCGGCGGTTTCAACATCTACCCGCGCGAGATCGAGGAGCTCATCCTCGAGCAGCCGGGTGTGCGCGAGGCGGTGGTCGTCGGCGTGCCGGATCCGGTGCGCGGCGAGCTCCCGGTGGCGTATGTCGTCGTCGATCCCGCGGCCTTCGACGAGGGTGCGGTGGGTGCGCGGCTGCGCACGCAGCTGGCCTCATTCAAATTGCCGCGCGCCTTTGTGCGGGTCGAAGCCCTGCCGCGCACCGCGCTGGGCAAGGTGCAGAAGCACCTGCTGCCGAAGTGGCGGGAGTGAGGCCATGAGTCCCGCCACGCTCTCGCTGCTCGCGCTCCTGGCGGTCATCGTCCTCAGCCTCACCTCGCGCATCAACGTCGGCATCCTCGCCGTCGCCCTCGCGTTCCCGGTGGCGGTCTTCGCGGCGGGCTGGAAGGCCGACGCCCTGCTCGCGCTGTTTCCCTCGGGTCTGTTCCTCACGCTCGCCGGGGTCACGCTGCTCTTTGGGGTGGCGCAGGCCAACGGCACACTCGGCTTCGTTGCGCGGAAGGGCGTACGGCTCTGCGGTGGCGCCCCCGCCGTGCTGCCGCTGTTCTTTTTCCTGCTCGCCGGGGTGATCTCTTCGGTCGGCCCCGGTGCCATCGCCGCCACCGCGCTCGTCGCGCCGCTCGCGATGTCGGCCGGCGCCACCGCGGGTGTCTCGCCACTGCTGATGGCGCTGATGGTCGCCAACGGCGGCAACGCCGGCAACCTGTCCCCGTTCAGCGCGGTCGGCGTGATCGTGCAGGCCGGCATGGCGAAGGCCGGGCTCGCCGGCCATGACTGGACCGTGTTCGCCGCCAACTTCACGGCCCACGCGCTGGTTGCGGCCGCGGCCTACCTGCTTTTCGGCGGGCTCTCCCTCTGGCGGAAGGCAAGGGCGCCCCAGGCGGCGGGAGAGGCCGGCGACTCCGCGCCTTCGCTCGACCGTCGCCAACTCGCCACGCTCGTGGTGCTGGGGCTTTGGGTGGCGGGCGTGGTTTTCTTCCGCCTGAACCCGGGACTTTCGGCGTTCGCCGCGGCGGCTTTGCTCATCTTGGCGCGCTGCGCCGAGGACGAAGCGCCGATCCGCGGGGTGCCGTGGGCCGTCTTGCTCATGGTCTCCGGCGTGAGCTTGCTGGTCGGCGTGCTCGAAAAGACGGGCGGCATGGACCTGATGACCGGACTGCTCGCGCGCATCGCGACGCCCGGCACGGCCAACGGCGCCATGGCGTTCGTCACCGGCCTAATCTCCACGTACAGTTCCACCTCGGGCGTCGTGTATCCCGCCTTTTTGCCGACGGTGCCGGGATTGGTGGATAAGCTCGGCGGAGGTGACGCGTTGCAGGTCGCGCTCAGCATCAACGTCGGCGCGGCCATCGTGGACGTTTCGCCGCTTTCCACCATCGGCGCGCTCTGCATCGCGGGGGTGCCCGAAGGCGCCGGGTCCGCGCGGCTGTTTCGCCAGATGCTCGCTTGGGGCTTCGCGATGGTCCCCGTCGGCGCGCTGTTCTGCCAATTCTGCCTCCGTTTTTTCGTCCCATGAAAAAGCTCCGCCTCCTCGCCATCCTCCTCCTGCTGGCGCCGTTCTTTTCGCGCGCGGCCGACGACGCCGCCAAGCGTTGGGAGCAATACGAGGCGTCGTTCAAGGCGTTCGCGGAGCAGGACGCGGCCAAACCCTTCGCCAAGGGCGGTATCCTGTTCGTGGGCAGCAGCATCTTCCGCCAGTGGACGACCGTCGCCGACCAGATGGCGCCCCTGCCGGTGTTGAACCGCGCGTTCGGCGGCTCGCGCACCGGCGACCAGCTTGCGCGCTTCGACCAGCTCGTGCCGCGTTACGCGCCGCGGATCGTCGTTTACTACTGTGGCAGCAACGACCTCAACGCGAAGGACGCCGACGCGCCGCCGGCGATCTTCGCGCGGTTCAAGGAATTCTCCGACCGCGTCCGCCGCTGGTCGCCGGAAACGCGCGTCGTTTACGTCACGTCCACCCGTTCACCCGACCGCGTGCGGAAGTGGGAGCAGGTCGACCACTACAATGCGCTCGTGCGCGCCCATTGCGCGGCGACCCCGCATCACCACTTCATCGACATCAACCCCGCGCTCGTCGACGAGAACGGCCATCCGCGACTCGAGCTCTACCAAAAGGACAAGCTGCACTTCCACCCTCCCGCCTACGAGGCATTCACCGCTGTCATCCGCCCCGTGCTCGAGCGCCTCTGGGCCGAGGTGAACAGAGCGAAGTGAGGAGGGGCGGCCGGTGGGCCGGCCCGAATTCGGCACCCTGAGTAAACGGAGCCTCGAGCCGAGCTCTCGGAGCGGGATATTCGCGGCATTGGTGTAGCCGAGGCTGAAGCCTCGGAAGAATCGCGATGTTCCACTTGGACGGTGTCCGTCGCTGTAGCCGGGGCCCGGTGGCCCCGGCCATGGACAGGCTTCCGTTCGGCGAAGTGTTGAACCGTCCGGCGGTACGAACCCTGCCCGCCGGGACCAGCTTCCGCCGAGCCTTCTCAGCGGCCCCGCGCGAAAAAAGCCTCCGGCACGTGCAGCGACCACACTTCGGCCGAGAGAGGGCGCGCGTGACCGCCGGCCACCCAGAGGCGATCTTCAAAGACATACGCCGAGTGCTCGTGCCGGCCCTTCCAGGTGACGCCGGCCGTCAGCCGCTCCCATT
>CAXRGI010000400.1:0-3804 GCA_964229935.1 Opitutales bacterium | reverse complement strand
TCCTCGATGCTCGCGGCCGTGACGCTCGTTGTCTCCGCCATCGCGCTGGGCCGGTCGCTGGTGGTCGTGATCGTCACCGCCGCCATCGCCTCGTTCGTGATCCTGCGCCACCGCGCCAACATCTCGCGGTTGCTGGCCGGCACGGAGTCCAAGGTCGGCTCCAAGCCGCCCGCCGCGCCCTCGTCCCCGGCATGAACAACTCCGTTCTCAACATCGGTATCTGCGGCTTCGGCACGGTCGGCCAGGGCGTCTGGAAGCACCTTTCCGCCAACCGCGCCCGGCTGGAGTCGCGTCTCGGTGTGCGCCTCAACCTCGCGCGCGCTGCCGTCCGCGATCTCCGTCGTCCGCGCGATGTCCGTATCCCGCGCCGTCTGCTCACCGACGACGCGCTCTCGATCGCGCGCGATCCTTCCATCGACATCGTGTGCGAGCTGATGGGCGGCACGACGGCCGCCCGGCAGGTCACCCTCACGGCCCTTCGCGCCGGCAAGGTGGTCGTCTCGGCCAACAAGGCCCTGATCTGCGAGCACGGCGCCGAGATCATGGCGGCGGCCCGCCGCCATGGCGGACATTTCTTCTTCGAGGCCTCGGTCGCCGGCGGCATCCCGATCATCAAGGCCCTCCGCGAGGGCCTCGTCGCCAACCGCTTTCCGCGGATTTACGGGATCCTGAACGGCACCTGCAATTACATCCTCACCCGGATGAAGGAGCAGAACGCCCCCTACGCCGAGGTTCTCGCCGACGCCAAGCGGCTGGGTTACGCCGAAGCGGACGAGTCGCTGGATGTCGACGGTTGGGACACCGCGCACAAGGCCGCCGTCCTCGCGTGGCTCGCCCACGGGGTCTGGGTGCGCACCGACCAGATGATCGTCGAGGGCATCTCGCGGATCACGCCGGCTGACATCCGCAACGCCGCCACCCTGGGTTTCGGGATCAAACTGCTCGCCGTGATCACACGCGACTTCCGGCGCGACGAGCTGAGCGTGCGCGTGCACCCCACGCTGCTACCGGCGGGCAACGTCATCGCCAACGTCAACGGCGTCTTCAACGCGATCTCCGTCTCGGGCGACGTCGTGGGCACGACGCTCTACAGTGGCCGGGGGGCCGGACGTGACGCCACCGCGAGCGCCGTGATCAGCGACATTGCCGACGCCGCCTCCCTTCTCCGCCACGGCAAGGGCGCCCATCTGCTCGGCGAGGAACCGGTCGCTCCCTCCCGCTCGCGCCTCGCGCCTCCGGAGAGCATCCGTGGCCGCTATTACGTGCGTCTCACGGTCAAGGACCAGCCGGGCGTGCTCGCGCGTGTCGCCTCCGAGATGGCCCGGCATCGGGTGAGCATCGCCACCGTGATCCAAGGGCCCGCGGAGCGTCCGCGCGCGGCCTCCCTCATCCTGACGACCCACGAGAGCGACGAACGCGCCATCGGTCGCACGCTTCGCCGCCTGCGCTCGCTCGCGACCGTGCTCGAGGAGCCGGTGCTGCTGCGCATCGGCGACTTCGATTCCTGAGAATTTTCCGTCATGGCACGCATCGTCCAGAAATACGGCGGCACCTCGGTGGGTGACGTCGACCGCATCAAGAACGTCGCGAACCGCGTGAAGTTGACCCGCGACGCCGGCCACGAGGTCGTCGTGGTCGTGTCCGCGCGCGCCGGCGTGACCAACGAGCTCATCGCCAAGGCCAAGGCGGTCTGCGCCCTGCCGAGCGAGCGCGAGATGGACCAGTTGCTGGCCATCGGCGAGCAGGAGACCATCGCCCTCACCGCGATGGCCCTGCACGGCCTTGGCGTCCCCGCCGTGAGCTACACCGGCGCTCAGGCCGGCATCTTCACCGACAAGGTCCACACCAAGGCGAAGATCCGCACCATCGACGCCAAGCCGCTCGAGAAGGATCTGAGCGCGGGCAACGTCATCATCGTCGCCGGCTTCCAGGGCATCGACGACGACGGCCAGGTCACCACGCTCGGTCGCGGCGGCTCCGACCTCACCGCCATCGCCCTCGCCGCCGCCATCAAGGCCGACAAGTGCGAGATCTACACCGACGTCGACGGCGTCTACACCGCCGATCCCCGCGTGGTGAAGGACGCCCGCAAGCTCGATGAGATCAGCTACGACGAGATGCTCGAGCTCGCCTCGCTCGGCTCCAAGGTCATGCAGACCCGCTCCGTGGAATTCGCCTCCAAGTACGGCGTGATCTTCGAGGTCCGCTCCTCCTTCAACCAGAACCCAGGAACCATCGTGAAACAAGAAGTCGCCTACATGGAGAAGGTCGTCGTCCGCGGCGTGGCCGTGGACAAGGACCAGGCCAAGGTCGTGGTGAGCAATGTCGCCGACAAGCCCGGCACCGCGGCCCGTGTATTCCGCGCGCTCGCCGACGCCAACATCAACGTCGACATGATCGTGCAGAACGTCGGCCGCGGCGGCGTGGCCAACCTCACGTTCACGGTGCCGCTTTCCGAGAAGGACAAGGCCGTGCACGCCCTGGCCCCGGCGCTCAAGGACGTCGGCGGCGACGCCACCTTCGACGAGAAGATCGCCAAGCTCTCTGTCGTCGGCGTCGGCATGCGCACCCACAGCGGCGTGGCGGCGGCGTTGTTCGACGCGCTCGCCAAGGTCGGCGCCAACCTCGAGTTGATCAGCACCTCCGAGATCAAGATCTCGGTCGTGATCGCCAAGGACAAGGCCGACGAGGCCGCGCGCGCCGTCCACGCGGCCTTCGGGCTGGAGCGGGCCTGACGCCTTTCCCGGCGCCGGCCCGAGCGGCCGGCGTCCCACGGCCGATGCGTTTCATCTCCACCCGCGGCGAGACGCCCGCGCTCGGGTTTTCCGACGCCGTCGCGACCGGACTCGCGCCCGACGGCGGGCTCTACCTGCCCGACCGCATGCCGGACCTTTCCGGAGACCTGCGCCGCTTGGAGGGGCTGGATTACGCCTCGCTGTGCTTCGAGTTCATGCGGGTGTTCGCGACGGATATCCCGGCGGAAACCCTCCGCCGCATCGTGGCGGCAAGCTACACGCGATTCACCGACCCGGCGATCGCGCCGCTGCGCCCGCTGGCCAAGGGGCTCTACGTGCTGGAGCTCTGGCACGGGCCCACGCTCGCATTCAAGGACTTCGCGTTGCAGCTCCTGGGCAACCTCTACGCCTACCAATGCGCCACGCGCCACGAGTCGATCAATGTCCTCGGGGCGACGTCGGGCGACACCGGCGCGGCCGCCATCCACGGGCTCATTGGTCGTCCGGGCACCGCGATCTTTATCCTCTATCCCGACGGCCGCGTCTCGCCGCTGCAGGAGCGCCAGATGGCCTGCACCGGCGCGGAGAACGTGTTCGCGCTCGCGATCGACGGCACGTTCGACGACGCGCAGACCGCGTTGAAGGAAGTTTTCGCCGACCAGGGGTTCCGCACGCGACACCGCCTATCGGCGGTGAACTCGATCAACCTCGCGCGGGTTCTAGCCCAATGCGTGTACTACCTGCACGCTTGGCTTCGGCTGCCGGAGTCGGAGCGGGGGAACGTCGAGTTCGTCGTGCCCACGGGAAATTTCGGCAACGTGCTCGCCGGCTGGATGCTCCAGCGGATGGGGGTTCCGATCCGCGGGTTCCGCGTCGCCACGAACCAGAACGACATCCTTTACCGTCTTTTTACCACCGGTGAATACCGTGTCGGCGAGGTGCGGCCCAGCCTCGCGCCTTCAATGGACATCCAGGTGGCGTCGAACTTCGAGCGGTTCCTCTATTTCTCCGAGGGCCGCGACCCCGCCCGTGTCCGCGCCGTGATGGCGGAGTTCAAGCGCACGGGCGC
>CAXRGI010000399.1:0-4975 GCA_964229935.1 Opitutales bacterium | reverse complement strand
GCAGGCGCAGTGCGAGCGGAACCTGTCCCTGGCTGCGCAGGCGCGCGACGAGGTCCTCCGGCAGATCGTTCATCGCGCGGCCGCGGTAGGCTTCCTCCAGACCCGCGAGTAGGGGGGCCGCATGGCTGGGTGAAGGCGCTTGGGCGAAAAGACGGCTGAGCAGTTTGAGCTCCGAACGGCGACCATCGACTGCGAGCCGGCGCGCGAGCCGCGGTAACACGTGCTCCCGGGCCATGGGTTCATCCCAAAGCCCGGGAGTGAGGAAAAGTTCCAGGATCTTTTCCGTCGACGCGGGAAGATGGGCTTCGAACACCCACCAGACCAGCCGTGGGATGTAGGGGTCCTGCGCCACTTCGCGGCGCGCCAGCAGGGCGACGGCGAGGGGCAGCGCCTGCGGCGGATCCAGGCGTCGGGCGGTGCTCGCGAATTGCGCGAGTGTTTCGGCATCGGGCTCGACGGACGCCTGCGTCTGCAGCGCCGTGAAGAGGGGGACAGGCACCAACGCGCGTTCGGCGGATGAGTGTCGTCCCGCGCCGAGCTTCCGGTGTCGCCCCCATTCGTCGCCCAGCAGGCGGGCGGTCCAGGCGCGGACGACGGTGTTTCTGTGGCGGAGGCCGGAAAGGGCGTCACTTTCCGAAAGTCCGGCGGATTGGTGCAGCGCCCAGAGTGCGTGAAGGGCGCCCACGTCGGATTCGGTACCCAGCAGCGCGCGCAGAAGCGGTGTGGCGGAGGGGTCGCGACGTTCGCCGAGCAGGCGTACCGACGTGTGCCGGTGCCACTTGTTGGGATGCGAGAGAAGAGCGACGAGTTCCGCGGCGTTCTTGGCGGCGAGATTCACGTCCCGCTCCAGCGGGGCGTTTTCCGCGCGGATGCGGTAGATTCGACCGGTCGAGGTATCGATCTGGTTTTGGTAATGTTGGCCGTGGGCGACGTAGAAGTCGTACATGTCGGCCACGACGAGTGATCCGTCGGGTGCGTTGGCGATGTAGACCGGACGAAACGCCGGATCGGTGCTCGTGAGCGCGGCGCCGCGATCGGCCGTGGTGAACGTCGCGCCGCGCGGGAGCCGCTCGCTGGTGAGAATGGTGTTGTGCAGGGGGGCGAGGGCGAAGAGCCGCCCGGCCCACGGCGCGGGAAGAGCGGTGCCCGCGGCGAAAGCCCCGAAATGCGTGAACCGCGCCACCGGGTCCTTCGTCGCCATCATCGGCAGGTCGCCGAAGGCGTAGGGGTTGCGGGGCGGTCCGAATTTCCCGGGATCGACGCCCTGCATCAGATAGAAACCGCCCTGCACAAAGTGCCAACCGCGGGTGCCGCCGCCGTTGTGACCGGAGTAGAGGCGGCCGTGCGCGTCGAACTCGAGGCCGAAGGTGTTGCCGCCGCCCTCCGCGAAAATTTCGTAGGCGCGGGAGCGCGGATGGTAGCGCCAGACCATGCAGCCTTCGAAATGCACGCCCGGCGCATCCGCGGGATCGAGGCCGGGACGCGTTACCCGGCTCGAGGTGGTGCTCCCTTGCGCGCCATAGAGCCAGCCGTCCGGTCCCCAAACCAGGCCGTTCGCGATGGAGTGGGTGTCCTCGAGCCCGAAGCCGGTCAGCCGTGTTTCCGGAGGGCCGTCGGGGATGTCGTCGCCGTCGGCGTCGGGATAGAAGAGCAGGTGCGGGGTGTGCATGACCCACACGCCGCCGTGGCCGCGCAGGGCGGCGTTGGCCATATTGAGGCCGTCGGCGAACACCTTGTGACGGTCAAGAGTGCCGTCGCCCCGGGATGACTCGTGGATCGAGATGACATCGGCCCCCCGGTCGTGGTTCGGCGGCGCGGGCGGCACCTTGTCGTAGTGGGAGCGGTAATATTTGTCGCGGCTCACCATGGTAACACCGGCGGGGTAGGGATATTGCCGAGAGTGGGTGACCCAGAGCCGCCCACGTTCGTCGAAGCTGAAGTGGAACGGCTGGGCGACCTGCGGTTCGTGCAGCAGCAATTCCGCGCGGAGACCGGGAGCCGCGGCGAGGCGGGCGGCGGATTCTGTTGGGGTCAATCGCGCGCCCGGGACTTGCACGGCGCGGCCGAGGGTGCGGTTGGATTCACGGAAAGTTTCGAATGAGGATGTGGCCGGGCGCTCTGGCCGCGCGGCCCCGGGGGAGTAGTCGGCGCCCGGGAGGAATTCCCATGGCCCGGCGAGCACGCATTCCATGAAATAGTTCATGATGAACGGCGCGTCGCCGAGAAACCCGTGGGGTTCCGGCATCGGTGGGGTGTAGACGCGCAGCGCGATCTCGTTCCACTCGCCTTTGCGCAGCGTGCCCACGGGGACCTTGTGGCGGTGAAAAGCGGCGCGGCCGCTGCGGTAGTCCGGAGGAAACGCCCCACCAATCCCAAGCCGCACGCCGTTCACCCAGACCTCGTGCGCACCCGTGAGATCGCGGAAGTGGATGCCGACGGATTCCTCGTACAGGTTGCGCTCATGGCGGGTGAAAAACGACGGGTCCACCTTCACCCACGTGCGGTACCAGGCGAAACCTCCCGCGGCCGCGACCGCGGTGCGTTCGTCATCGGAGCGCGGCCCGGGCACGTTCACTGGGCGCCAATCGGCGGCCCGGGCGGACAGGGTGCCGCCGAGCACGGTGATGAGGAAAAGGAAGAGTCCGGGCTTCATCGCGCTGAAGCGGGTCACTCTTAGCGCCGGAGCATCCCGCCCTCCTCCTCAGCCGAAAGCCGCCCGCAGGGTGGCGAGACTCTTGGGCACCGCGGTGGCGGCGTCCTCCTTGCCCTCCATCTCGAGCCCGACCCATCCCGTGTAGCCGGCGCGCGCCAGGATTCCGGCGATGCGCGGATAATCGAGGTCGAGCGTGTACCACTCGCCGCCGCCGTGGTAGGTCTTGGCCTGCACGTAGACGGTCCGCGGGGCCATCGCCTCCAGTTGCGGATAGGGGTCCTCGAGGAAGTTCCCGGTGTCCATCAACGCCCCGAGCCACGGCGACTTGATCGCGTCGAGGATGCGCAGGAGCCCCGCGGCGGTGCGGGCCAGCCCCCAGTGGTTCTCCAGGGCGAGCACCACGCCGCATTCCTCGGCCTTCGCGAGGCATTGGGTGATGCCGTCGATGCACCATTTGAAACCCTCGTCCTCCGTGTGCCCCGGCAGCACCGGCTCGATGCCGCGGTTGGCCATCAACGCGTCGAAGCTGCGCGTCGTGCCCCAGCGGCCGGTATTGATGCGGATCGACGGACAGCCGAGCTCGTGCGCGAGCTCGATGCATTTGCGCGTGTGCTCGACCTCCTTCGCCAGTTCCGCGCGGTCGGCCTTCACGAAGCTCTGGTGGGTCGAGAGGCAACAGATCGAAAGCCCGCGGCTGAACGCATGGCGCTTCAGCCGGCGCAGGTAGGCACGGCCGGCGGCATCGAGCGGCGCGCGCTCCCCGATGTCCATCTGGCGATGCAGGATGTCGACGCCCTCGGCGCCGAGTTCGGCGGCGCGATCCATCACGGTCTCAACCGGCACCTTCGTGGTCTTGAAGTGCCAGTAGGAATAGGTGGCGACGGCGAGCTTCGTGCGGCCGCGGCGTGCGGGCGCGGGTGTGGCGGCGACGGTGCCGGCGCCGCCCAGCAGACTGGCGGCGGCGGCCGCGGCGGAGGCGGTGAGGAACGAACGACGGTCGGATTTCATGGGCGGGGCGGTGGGGAAAACGCGGTGGCGCTCGTCGCCACGGGTGAGAGCGAACCCGAGCGGCCGCGGCGGCACAAGGCCGGTCTCAACGCGTCGCGTCGGTGCCGCCGGCTTTCGGGTTGTCATCCGCCGTGCCGCCGCGGAAACACACCCCCATGCGCGTGCTCTGTGTCCATGCCCACTTCGACGACTTCGAGTTCGTGGCGGCCGGCACCTTTGAGCTCCTCCGCCGGCGCAATCTGCCCGATTTCCGCGCGCGGGTGATCGTGTGCACCGACAGCCGCTCCGGGCACCAATTCCGCACCCGCGAAGAGACCGCCGACCTGCGCTTCGCCGAGCAGGAGGCGAGCGCGCGCCTTGGCGGTTACGAGTTCAAGTTGCTGCGCAAACCCGATGGACGGCCGTTTACCGGGGCCGCGCATTTTGTGACGCGCGATCTTCTCGCCGCCCTCTGGAAGGCCATCCGCGACTTCGAGCCCGACTATCTTTTCTGTCCGCCGCTGCCGGCGGATCCGCGCGCCGGCGTGCACCCCGACCACATCACGGTGGCCGATGCGGTGCGGCGCATCGCCTACCTGATCAACGTCCCTCACGAGTTCCTCGAGGAGTATCCCGTGGCCGACGAGACGAGCTCCCGCTGGATCCGCACGCCCGTGATCCTCAACACCTACGACGGCTACATGGCGGGCGACAACGCGGGTGAACTCGTCGTCGACGTCGAGCCCGCCTTCGACCTCATCGCCGCGCAGTCGTGGTGCCATCAGAGCCAGATCAACGAGTGGCTGCCGTGGGTTGCGCGCCACCACCTTGAGCCCACCGCCGACCTCGCGGCGTGGAAGGGAAAACTCCGCGCCCGTTTCGACCGTCAGGCCCGCGAGCTCGGGTTGCCGGCCGGTCGGGCGCATGAGGTCTTCTCGCCCACCGCGTGGGGCGTCGTTCCGACCATGGAGCAATTGGAGCGCGATCTGCCGCTCACCCTCGACCCGCGTCGCCGCGAACGCCTCGCCGCGCTGCTGGCGAGGTGGGGTTAGTAGCGGCTCAGAGTTGGTCCGCCGCGATGCGGTGCACCGCCGCGCTCCGGTGACGCATCCGGTCCTCGCCGCCGAGGCAGTAGACCCAATTCCCCAGCTTAACCAGCGAGACCATCCCGGCGTAGGGCAGCGGCGTGGATGGACGATACCCGGGGGTTTCCGGGTTGAAGATCAGCGCGTGGCTCACGAACCCGGGATCGCCGCCCTCGTAGCCGCCCGCGAGGTAGATCCGGCGGGCATCGAGGGTGATCGCGGTGATGCCGCGGTTGGGCCGGGGGAGCGG
>CAXRGI010000398.1:0-3462 GCA_964229935.1 Opitutales bacterium | reverse complement strand
GACCCGTGGAGCGACATCGACTCGTTCTTCAAGATCGGCGACGTCGTGAAGGGCACCGTCACCAAGATCACTTCCTTCGGCGCTTTCGTGGAGCTGAAGGATGGCATCGACGGTCTGGTGCACATCTCGCAAATCAGCGAGGACCGCATCGACAAGGTGAAGGACGTCCTCAAGCCCGGCCAGGAGGTCACCGCGCGCGTCGTGAAGATCGACCGCGAGGAGCGCCGTCTCGGGCTCTCGATCAAGGCCGCCAACTACTCCGACGCGGAGCTCGCCGCCGAGACCTCGGCCTACGAGGCGCTCAACCGCAGCGCGAGCAACGACATGATGACCCTCGGCGACATCCTCGACGAGGCGCGCAAGAAGGAGTGACCCGTCCGGCCTAGTCCGGCTCAGTCGAACGAATCCCAAGCCGCCCGGCCCCGCGCCGGGCGGCTTTTTTTGGGCTTTTCCCGAGGGCAAAATCAGTCCGCTGCGGTTGCGCTTGCCGGGTACCGCTTATTGTTGGCGTCACCATGTACTCCGCACTGCCTGACTGCGCCCGCTTAGCCGGGCGTTTCCTGCGAGCGGGCCTCCTTCCGGTGGCCGCGCTTTCCGTCTGCCCCGCGTTGATCGGTGCCCAAGCCCCTGCCGCCAATCCCCGCGGCGAGGGTGAAGTCGTGAAGCTCGACGCGGTCGTCACCGCCGGCACGCGCTTCAATCCGCGTACGGTCACCGAGTCGATCGTGCCGATCGACGTGCTCACGAACCTCGACCTCAACCTCGGCGGGTACACCGAGCCGGCCCAAATGCTCCAAGCGCTGGTGCCCTCCTTCAATTTTCCGCGCGCCACGATCGGTGACGGCACGGACCACATTCGTCCGGCCACGCTGCGTGGCCTCGCGCCCGACCAGACGCTGTTGCTCGTCAACGGCAAGCGCCGCCACACCAGCGCGCTGGTGAACGTGAACGGCTTCGTCGGCCGCGGCTCCGTTTCGATCGACCTCAACGCCATCCCCGGCTCCGCTATCGGGCGCGTCGAGGTGCTCCGTGACGGCGCTTCGGCACAATATGGATCCGATGCCATCGCCGGCGTGCTGAATGTGGTGCTCGACCGCACCATGGGTTACGGCCTCAACGCCACCTATGGTTTCACCAAGGAGGGCGATGGCATTGTGCGTGAGGCCTCCGCCTATTACGGCGCCCCGCTCGGCAAGGACGGCTTCATCTTCACATCGATCTTCTCCCGCAACCGCGGCGGCACCAACCGCTCGTTGCCCGATACCCGCCAGCAGTACTTCGGCCGCGTGACCGCCACCGGAGCGCTCAATACCCTCAATGGTAATTTCGGCTCCGGCCTCGCCCCGGTCAACGCGACCTACACCCTCGACCCGCGCGAGGCCTCCATCAATCGCCTCAACCACTGGCAGGGCGATTCCGAGACCCGGGACAACGGTCTCTTCGTGAACGCCGAGCTGCCGGTGGATGGCGGCGTCACCGCCTATCTCTTCGGTGGCACCACCAAGCGCGACGGCAAGTCGGCCGGCTTCTTCCGCCGCCCCGGCGACGATCGCACGGTCCGCGCGATTTACCCGGACGGCTTCCTTCCGAAGATCAATTCCGACATCATCGACGATTCGCTCGGTGGTGGCCTCAAGGGCAAGGCCGGGGCGTGGAACTGGGACGTTAGCTCGGTCTGGGGTGCCAACGAGTTCGGCTTCACCATCACCGACACCGCTAACGCCACCATCGGGCCCGGCAGCAAGAACCGTTTCCACGCTGGCCGCTTGCTCTTCTCCCAGCTGGTTAACAACCTCGACTTCACCGGCGCGGCCGACCTCGGTTTCCGCACGCCCGTCAAGGTCGCCCTCGGGGCAGAACTTCGCCGCGATCGTTACCAGATCCAAGCGGGCGAGCCCGATTCCTACCGCGACGGTGGCGTGCGCATCGCCGACGGTCCCAATTCGGGCAACCTGGCCGCTCCTGGCGCCCAAGTGTTCCCCGGCTTCCGTCCGAGCGACGCCACCAGCAAGGCGCGTCAGAACTGGGCCTACTACATTGATATGGAGAACGATTTAGCGGAAAAATTCACCGGCACTCTCGCGGCGCGCTTTGAGGATTACACGGACTTCGGCTCGAAGGCCACTTTCAAGACCTCCGGCCGTCTCGCTTTGACCAAGGCCGCCGCCATCCGCGGCTCGGCCAGCACCGGTTTCCGCGCTCCGCACCTCGCTCAGCAATGGTTCTCGTCCACGGCGACGAACTTCATTGGTGGTGTGCCGTTCGACAATAAGACCTTCCCGGTGGCTGATCCGGTCGCCCAGCTGATGGGAGCGAAGCCCCTGAAGAACGAGTCCTCGGTCAATTACTCGATCGGCACGACCTACGCGGCCAAGGGCTTCTCCCTCGCGCTCGATTTCTACGAGGTGTCGATTGAGGACCGGATTGTTCTCTCCTCGACCTTCATCGATCCGAGCGGTGTCACGCTCATCAAGGACTTCCTCGCCCGCAACGGGCAGTCTCAGGCGATCGGCGGCCGCTTCTTCACCAACGCCGTGGATACCCGCACCCAGGGTGTCGACCTCGACCTGCACTACACCATCAATCCGGTCGGCCTGGGCAAGATGACCTTCAACCTCGGCGCTAACCACAACCGCACCAAGGTGACCCGCGCCGCCGCGACGCCGTCCGCGCTGCAGGCCCTCACGCTCATCCCGTTGTTCGACGTGACTGAGCGCACCCGCATGGAAAAGGGTCAGCCGCGTGACAACTTCAACGTGGCCTTCCGTTGGGAGCCGACCAAGCAGTGGTCGACGAATCTGCGTTTCGTGCGCTACGGGGAAGTCACCGGTTCGGCCACGGACAACAGCGGCTGGGCCCAGGCCCGCATCGACGCGCTCACGCCTGGCTACAAGGTGGCGTTCGAGCCGGCGGTTCCGAGCATCAACGCCTCGGGCGCCCCGGTGGCGACCACCCAGAAGCAGGTGCTGCAGACGTACGACGCCAAGTGGGTGACCGACTTCGAGGTCTCCTACCGCTACGGCCGGCGGTTCTCCTTCGCGATTGGTGCGAACAACCTGTTCGACGTCTATCCGACGACGAACATCCGTTCGACGACCGCCTTCCAGGGAAGCGACAATGTCGGCATCTTCCCGTACAACGGCATCTCGCCGTTCGGATTCAACGGCGCCTTCTACTACTCGAAGGTCTCGTTCAAGTTCTGACCCGCACGCCACGGGCGACTCCAAGGCAGGACCTCCGGGTCCTGCCTTTTTTATTTCCTCTTTACCTCCGGCGGGGGATCACGTCGCCGGAGCGAATAGCGGAAGAACCCGTAGCGTGGTCACGTGAACCAGCCCGCGGTCGGTGAGCCGCAGCTCCGGGATCACGGAGAGCGGGAGCAAATTGAACCCCAGGTAGGGCACGCGGCAGCCGAGCTTTTTCCATGCGCGCTTCAGGGCGGTCGTTTCCCGTGCGACCACC
>CAXRGI010000397.1:0-16157 GCA_964229935.1 Opitutales bacterium | reverse complement strand
ATCGAGGCGAACTGGTTGTCGCTCGACTCGACGCTGATGGTGGGCGCCTCCGCCTCTGGCGGCAGTTCACTGCGCACCTGGTCGATCTTCGAGCTGATCTGAGCGAGCGCAGCGTTCGTATCGTAATTCAGGCGCAGGAAGACCTCAATCGTGCTCAGGCCGGCCCGACTGTTGGACTGAATGTAGTCGATGCCGTCGGCGCTCGCGATCACGCGCTCGAGCTGCGTGGTGATGTACCCGCGCACCGTTTCCGCGCTGGCTCCGAAGTAGAGCGTGGTGACCTTCACCACCGCGCTGTCGCTGCGCGGGTACTGACGCGTGTTCAGCCGGAAGACGGAGACCAGGCCGACAACGAGGATGATGATATTGACCACCAGCGCGATGACCGGGCGCCGGATGAAAAGGTCGGTGAAGCTCTTGGAGACCATGGCGGTGGAGGGCCGGGCGGACCCGGCCGGCGCGTCAGGTGTTGGGCAGGCGCGGAGCGGGGCTCGCGGCCGGTTGGACGGAGTTGTTGACCTGCACCTCCGCGCCGTTGCGGAGCTTAAAAACGCCGGTGGAAACGATCGTCTGGCCGGGCTTCAAACCGTCAACGATCCCCACGAGGTCGCCGCGCGTGGCGCCGAGCTTCACGAACTGCTGTCGCACGCCCAGGTACTCGGCGCCACCCGGACCCTTCATGCGCTCCACGACGAAGACGGAGTTGCCGTAGGACGCGTAGGCGATCGCGGTGGACGGCACGACCACCACGGCGTCACCGCCGGGCAACTCGACCTCGACGCGCGCGAACATGCCCGCGCGCAACTCCTCGCGCGGGTTTGGCACGGTGGCCTGCGCGGCGATGTTGCGAGTGACCGGATCGACCTCCGCGTTGATCGCCGAAACCGTGGCGTCGAAGCGCCGGCCGGGGAAGGCGTCGACCTGCAACCCGAGCCGCTGCCCGATCGCGAGCGCCGGCAGATGCCGCTGGGGCAGGCTGAAATTGACGTAGACCGGATCCAACCGCTGCAGCGGCAGGAGCGGCGCCCCGCGTCCGACGTACTGCCCCAGATTGACGACCCGGATGCCGACGCGCCCGTCGAAAGGCGCCCGCACCTGCTTTTTCGCGATCACGGCCCGGAGGGCGGCGACCTCCGCCCCGGCTTGCTTGTAAGCGGCCGTCGCGGCGTCGAACTCCGACCGCGAGATCGCCTTCTGCTCAAGGAGATCGCGCGTGCGGTCGATGTTGATCTTCGCCAGCTCGGAGCGGGCCTCAACCGCGGCCAGCTGGGAGCGCTCCACCGAGGTGTCCAGCTCGACGAGCAGGTCGCCCGCCTTGACGGTGGCGCCGTTCTCCGCGGCGACGCGCACGACGGTGCCGTCGATCTCGGCGCTGATTGTCACGCCCTGCACGGGCGCCAGCGTGCCGATGGCGTTCAACGCCGGGCGCCACGTTTCGGCGCGGGTCTCGAAGGTCGCGACTCCGATCGGCGGCAAGGTATGCGGCGAGGAGGCGGCCTTCTTGACCTGCGCGGCCTTGACGCCGCCGAGCACGAGGAAGACGGCGACGAAACCGCCGAGCGTGACGAGGAACTTCTTGAGCATGATCTGGAAAAGGAGGATCGAAAAATTCAGATGGCGCGGGAGGCGACGACTGCGCCGGACGCAAGGGGGGCGGCTTCGGGAGTGCCGGCAGCGCTCTCCTCCGTCTCCTCGGAGGCCCGCTGCATCACCTTGCCTAGCAGACGCACCAGCGTGACCCGCTCCTGCTCGTCGAGCGTCGCCATCAGCCACGCCATCCGGCGGAAATGTTCTGGCAGGATCTCGCGCAACAGTTCGCTTCCTTGGGAGGTGAGGGAAACGGAGCGCATGCGACGGTCCTCCGAGTTGGACGAACGGGCCACGAGGCCGTCGCGTTCCAGGGTGTCGACGAGCCCGGTGATGGTCGCACGCGTCACTCCGGTCCGGTCGGCGAGTTCCGCCGGGGACAAAGCCCGACGGCCATCACCGCCCGGCTTTTCTGCGCTGCTCCAGAGGGCCATCAACACGCCGAAGCGTCCCTCCGAGATGTGGTGCCGGGCAAGGTGGCGATCAACTACCCGGAAGACCTCATCTCCGGAACGAAGCAAGTGGAGGAAGACTTCCGCCGCGGAAGGATCCAATTCCGGATGCGCTTGCGCCGCCTTGAGCAGGCACTCGTAGCGCGGCAGGTCCTTGAGCATCAATAGCGGCATCGCAGGAAATAAGGCGGCAGATAGTCAGGAGACTAACGACCGAGGCAAGCAGGCTGGCACTCTATTAGACCGGCTCGGAGAGCCGAGAAGCAGGCGGAGGAGACTGGAGAGACCTCAGACCGCCTGAGCGGCCGCCACCACGGCTTCCACCGTCAGCCCAAGTTCCTTGAACACGACCGGAGCGGGCGCACTAAGCCCGAAACGATCAATTCCCACCACGCGACCATCGAGGCCGACGTACTTGTGCCAGCCGATGGTGACACCGGCCTCCACCGCTACGCGGCGACGGCAGGAGGACGGCAGCACCGACTCGCGATATTCCGCCGACTGCCGGTCGAAGATCTGCGTGGAGGGCATCGACACGACACGCACTCCGCCACCCAAAGTCTTCGCCGCGCCCAGCGCGAGCTGCAGCTCGCTGCCCGTGCTGATGATGATGTGGGTGAGCGGGCCCGTTTCGCGCAGGGCAACGTAACCGCCCTTGAGCACTCCCTCCCGGCGCGTTTGCACCGGGATCTCGTTTAGGGTCGGCAGCGCCTGCCGGGTTAGCGCCAGCAAGGTAGGTCCGTCCGTGCGCGCTAGCGCCGACGCGAAGGCGCCGGAGGTCTCCTCCGGGTCCGCCGGACGGATGACATCGAGGTTCGGGATCACGCGCAGGCCGGCGATCGTCTCGACCGGCTGATGGGTCGGGCCGTCCTCGCCAACTCCGACGGAGTCGTGCGTGTAAATGTAAACAACCGGCAGGCGCGCCAGCGCGGCGATGCGCATCGCCGGCCGCGAGTAGTCGGCGAACACGAGGAACGTCGCGACGCTCGGACGGAACGTCCCGTCGTAAGCGATGCCGTTGGCGATCGCCGCCATGCCGTGCTCGCGAATGCCGAAGCGGACGTTGCGACCCGTGCGGCACCCAGGCTCGAAGTCCTTGTCGGCCGCGATGTAGTTGAGTGTCGAACCGTAAAGGTCAGCGCTGCCGCCGATGAGGAGGGGCAGCTTGGCCGCGAGCGGCTGGAGGACGTCGCGACCAGCGGCGCGGGTGGCGAGCTTGGCATCGGCCGGGAACGCCGGCACGGCCTCGAGCAAAGCGGCGGCCGTAGGGGCGCGGTCGGGCGAAGCGGAATCGAGCAGTTCCGCGAGCGCCGGATTCGCGGCGCGCCACGCCTTCTGCACCCGCGACCACTTGTTGCACGCGCGGATCAGGCGCTGGCGATGGCCATCGAAGTAGGCACGGACATCATCGCTGACAAAGAAGTGTTGATCAGCCGGAAGCCCGAGGCCGGCGCGCGCCGACTCCGCAAACTTCGCGCCGCCCTCGCCGTGGCCCTTGGCGGTGCCGGCCACCTCGGGGATGCCGCGCCCGATCTGGGTGCGCGCGATGATCAGCTGGGGCCGGCCGGATTTGGTCTTCTTGGCCTTGTTGAAGGCCTTGAGAATCGCCGCGAGGTCATGGCCGTCGATCGTCTGGACATCCCAGCCGATGGACTTGAAGCGAAGCGCGGCGTTTTCGCTCTGCGTCTTCGCTGCCATGGCGTCGAGGGTGACGTCGTTGGCGTCGTAAATCAGGATGAGGTTGTCGAGCTGCTGGTGGCCGGCGAAGGCCACCGCCTCCATGGCAACACCCTCCTGCATGCAACCGTCGCCCGCGAGGCAGACCACATGGTAATCGAGAAGCGTGTGCTCGGGCGTGTTGAAACGCGCGGCCGCCATCTTGCCGGCGAGCGCCATACCGACGGCGTTGCCGATGCCCTGACCCAGCGGACCGGTGGTCGACTCGACGCCGGGAGTCTCACGGAACTCCGGATGGCCCGGGGTGACGCTGTGCAGCGAGCGGAACTTGCGCACCTGCTCGAGCGGCACGTCGTACCCACTCAGGTGCAGCCAAGCGTAGAGGAACATCGATCCATGGCCGGCAGAGAGGACAAACCGGTCGCGGTTGATCCACTGCGGACGTTCCGGGTTGTGCACCAGAGCGTGGCCGAAAAGCACGGCGCCGATCTCCGCCGCCCCGAGCGGAAGCCCGAGATGTCCGGAGGAGCAGGCGTGGACCGCGTCGATCGCGAGACCGCGGGCCTGATTGGCGGCTTTGCCGAGGAGGAGCGTTTGCAGGGTCATGCTGAAAAACTTTTTAGGAGTACAGACCGTCGACGGATCGGGAAAGCATGAATTTCCCCGGCCATGCCTGACAGTCGGGATCCGAGGTCACGGGCGGGTAAAACAACAAAGGCGGACCCGGTGGGGTCCGCCTTAGAAAAAGCGAAAGAATCCTCAGCTGGCGGTAGCGGGAGCCGGCGCGGCCGTGGCGGCCTTGGCGACCTTCTCGGCCTCGTGCTGGGCGTGGATCTCCGCGGCGCGGTCCTTTTCCTTGATGGCGACCGCGGCCTTACCGGTGCGCTGACGCAGGTAATAAAGACGGGCGCGCATGGCCTCGGACTCGCGCTCGACCTCGATCTTCTCGATATTAGGCGAGTTGACCGGGAAAACACGCTCCACGCCCTCGCCGTAGCTGAGGCGGCGCACGGTGAAGGTCTCGTGAATGCCGGAACCCTTCCGGGCGATCACGATGCCGGCATAAACCTGAACCCGCTCCTTGTCTCCCTCACGGACCTTGGTGTGCACGCGCACGCCGTCGCCGACTTTGAACGGCGTAATGTCATTCTTCACCTGGTGGGCGGTGATCTCCTTGATGATCGGATTCATGGCAGTGAGTTAGTTGAGTAAGTCTGGTCGGACGAGCCGGGTCTTTTCCTCCTGACGCGCGAGCCGCCATTTCTCGATTTCGGCATGGTTGCCGGAGAGCAGAACCCCGGGAACGGACATGCCCCGAAACTCGGCGGGACGCGTGTATTGAGGAAAGTCGAGCAACTTGCGGGTGAAGGATTCGTGCGTCAACGACTTTTCCTCCCCGAGCACTCCGGGAATGAAACGGGCGAGCGCATCAATCACCACGGCGGCCGCCAGCGTGCCGTTGGTGAGCACGTAATCCCCGATCGAGATCTCCTGGTCTATGATCCGGTCGCGAATGCGCTGGTCGATACCCTCGTAATGTCCGCTCAGCATCACGAGGTGCCGCTCGCGCGAAAGCTCCTCCGCCAGTGCGGTGGAGAAGGGTTGTCCGTCCGGAGTCAGATAGATCCGCCGGCAACCCGGCGTCTGGAGCTGTTCGATCGCGGCGAAGACGGGCTCCGGCTTGAGCACCATGACGGCGCCGCCGCCGAACGGCCGGTCGTCCGCGGTGCGGTGCTTGTCCGTCGTCCAATCCCGCAGATCATGCACTCCGACGGCGAGGTGCCCGGCCGCGATGCCCTTGCCGAGGATGCTTTCGGCGAGAAAGCCGTCCAGCATGCGCGGGAATAACGTCAGGACGTCGATTCGGAGGGCCATGGGGAAGTACGCGGGCAAAAAAAATCGCCCGGGGAACCGGGCGATGTTGAGAGAGATTGGACCTGCTCAGCTCGCCGCGGCGGCCGAACGACGCGCCTTCTTGATCATGGCGTGCATCGTGTCGGAGGGCGTGGCGCCCTTGCTCAACCAGTAGTCGACGCGCTCCAGGTTGATCTTGATCGGATTGCCCTTGGTGCGCGGCGTGTAGGTGCCGAGATTCTCGACGGCGGCTCCGTCGCGACGGGAACGCGCTTCGGCGACGACCACGCGATAGAGCGGCTGGTGCACGGAGCCAACCTTGGTGAGGCGGATTTTAAGGGCCATGTAGGAGACGATTGCGGAGCGGTTCTTGCTTGGAAAAACCGAAGAGGACACGAACCGACAATCAGCTTGTCAAGCCCCTGTTCCGCCAGCTTCCTCCGCCCCTTATGCTCAAAGCCGGCATCGTCGGTCTGCCCAACGTGGGCAAGTCCACCCTCTTCAACGCCCTCACCCGCTCGCGAAAGGCCGAGGCCGCCAACTACCCGTTCTGCACCATCGATCCCAACGTCGGCGTGGTCATGGTGCCCGACGAGCGCCTCGCCGTCCTCCAGCGCATCGCCAAGACCGGCGTCGTGATCCCGGCGGCGATCGAGTTCGTCGACATCGCCGGGCTCGTGGCCGGCGCCAGCAAGGGCGAAGGCTTGGGCAACCAGTTCCTGGCCAACATTCGCGAGGTCGACGCCATCGTGCAGGTCGTGCGCTGCTTCGAGGATCCCGACATCGTCCATACCATGGGCAAGGTCGACCCGGTGCGCGACATTGAGGTCATCACGACCGAGCTCGTGCTCGCTGACCTCGACGCCGTGATCAAACGCATCGAAAAGTCACAGAAGAAGGCGAAGTCCGGCGACAAAGAAGCCCAGGCCGAGATCGCCCTCCTCCAGCGTCTCGAGCCGCACCTCAACGCCGGCAAGACCGCCAATCTGCTCACCGCCACCGAGGACGAGCAGAAGATGATGAAGCTCTTCCAGCTGCTCACCGCGAAGCCGGTGCTCTTTGCGTGCAACGTCGCCGAAAGCGACCTCGCCACCGCGGAGCAGAACCCGTTCGTCCAGCAGGTCGCCGCGTTTGTCCGCTCCCACCACGACGCCGCCTACGTGCCGATCAGCGCGCGCATCGAGTCAGAGCTCATCGACCTCGCGCCGGAGGAGGCCAAGGCCTTCCTCAAGGACCTGGGCGTTGATGACTCCGGTGTTTCCAAACTCATCCAGGCGACCTACGCGCTGCTCGGGCTTCAGACCTACTTCACCGCCGGCGAAAAGGAGGTTCGCGCCTGGACCATCCGCAAGGGCTGGAAAGCCCCGCAGGCCGCCGGCGTGATCCACACCGATTTCGAGAAGGGCTTCATCAAGGCCGAGGTGGTCTCCTACGCCGACCTCAGCCGGCTGGGCAGCGTGGCGGCCGCCCGCGACGCCGGGAAATACCGCCTCGAGGGCAAGGAGTACGTGTTCGCCGACGGCGACGTCGCGCTGTTCCGCTTCAACACCTGATCTGGTCGAGCCCGGGGTTGCAGCGGGAGCCGCTGGCGGCTTGGGTCCGCCCATGCGCGCGCCAGAGACCATCCTGCTCGTCGTTCTGGCCGCGACGGCGCTGCGCGCGCATCCGGAAATCGAGGCGGGGCTCGCCCGGCTCAACGCCGCCTTGGCCACCCAGCCGGGCAACGCCGACTTGTATCTGGAACGGGGAGAACTCTACGCGCGGCACGAGGAATGGATCCACGCCGAAGCCAACTTTCTCGCCGCCGCTGAACTGGCGCCCCGCCACGCCGGAATCTTGCGCGCACGCGGTGCACTCGCGCTCGCCCGCCGCCGCCCAACGGAGGCACTGCCGCTCTTCAACGAGGCACGCGACCTTGATCCCGCGGATCTTTCGACGCGCATCCTGCGCGCGCGTGCGCTCCGTCAACTGGACCGCATCGGTGAAGCCGGGGAAGAATTTGATTATGTGCTCCGCCAATCCCGAACCCCATCGCCGGACCTGATTCTGGAACGCGCGGCGATGCTGACTCCACCGGAAGCGCTCCGGGTACTGGAAGGCGCCCTCGCCCGGACGGGTCCGGTGCCGGCTCTGGAACTGCGCGCGCTCGCGTTGGAAGAGACGCTGGGCCGGATTGACGACGCTCTCGCCCGGCTGGAGCGGCTCACCGCCGCCGCCGAGCGCAAGGAGACCTGGCTGAGGCGGCGAGGAGATCTGCTGAGGCGATCCGGCCGTGAGTCCGAAGCCCGCGCCGCCTTTGCCGCGGCCCTCGCCGCGCTTGGGTCGTTGCCGGATTGGCTGCGTGAATCACCGGAGTCCGCGGCCCTCGCGAAGGAGCTCGCAACCCTTTCTCATCCCCAGCCGTCTTCCCCGCCATGACACTCCGCCCCACCCCGCTGCTCGCCCTCCTCTTGCTCAGCTTGTCCCCGGTCGGCGCCGCCACCAGCATCCTGCGCGGCCCGTACCTGCAAAGCGCCGCGCCCGACAGCATCGTGATCCGCTGGCGCACGGACGCGACGGAGGCGTCGGTTGTTTCCTATGGGACGGATCGGGAGCAACTCACCAGCGTGGCGAAGACCGAGGGAATTCTCACGGAGCACATCGTACCGCTCTCGGGACTCAAGCCCGCCACGACCTACTATTACACGGTCGGGGCCGCCCCCTACGCGCCGCCGGCCGCCGGCAAGTCGGGCTCCTCCAGTCGCGCCGCCATCCACAGCTTCACCACCCCGCCGCCCGCGGGAACGGCGAAGCCGACCCGCATCTGGGTCCTCGGCGACCCGGGCACGAAGAGCGACGTGCAGCGCGCGGTGCGTGACGCGTACTATAATTTCACCGCCAAGCGCGCGACCGACCTTTGGCTGCTGCTCGGCGACAACGCGTACCCCGACGGCACCGATGCGGATTACCAGAAGGCCATCTTCGAGATGTATCCGGCGACCCTCCGTTCCTCTCCCGTGTGGCCGGCGTTGGGCAACCACGACGGTCGCAGCGCCAACTCGGCGACGCAATCAGGCGTGTACTACGACATCTTCACCCTCCCCACGCGCGCCCAGGCCGGCGGAGTGATGTCGGGCACGGAGGCCTATTACTCCTTTGATTACGCCAACATCCATTTCATCTGCCTCGACTCGCACGACACGGACCGGAAACCCGACGGCGCGATGATGCAGTGGCTCAAGGCCGACCTGGCGGCGACCACCCGCGATTGGATCATCGCCTTCTTCCACCATCCCACGTACACAAAAGGGACCCACGACTCGGACAAAGACAGCGACAGCTCCGGAAGGATGAATGACATGCGGGCGATTTTCCTGCCGGTGCTCGAGCAGGGCGGGGTCGACCTCATCCTCACCGGCCATTCCCACGTTTACGAACGCTCACCGCTGATCAACGGGCACTACGGCAAGAGCACGACCTTCGACGCCGCGAAGCACGTCGTGCAAAAGGGCGACGGACGCGTGGGTGGCGACGGGGCCTACCGCAAAAAGCGGGGCCGCGTGCCCAATGCGGGCGAGATTTCCGTGGTGACCGGGAGCGCGGGCCAGGCCGGCTCGAGACCCCCGCCGCTGAACCACCCCGTTTTCTATATCGCGCTCAACGAGGCCGGCTCCTCCGTCATCGATGTCGACGGCCTCCGGCTGGACCTGACCTTCATCAACGACAAGGGTGAGAAGCGGGACTGGTTCTCGATCATCAAGGAGTGACGGCGCGCGGCCGCCGGACTCGCCCGCCGGAGTCCGTGCGGCGGATTACTTGTCGAGGGAGATTTTGATCCCCTTGCGCAGGTAGGTGGGCACGTCGAGGTCGTGACCATCGAAGAGATTCCGGTCGGTCTTCTCGAAGTGACCACGGCTCTCGACCTCACCGAAACCGAACTCCTCCTGCGCGACGCGCGCGGCCATACCCGCGGGTGAATGAGTCACGGTCACGGAGGTGACCGCGGAGGCGACCGGTTCCGCCGGCTTCCCTCCCGCGACGACCGCGGGCTGCGCGCGCTGGCGCGCGGGCGGAAGCGCGGCACGACGGCCGGGCGCCGCGCGACCACCAAGGTCGCTGGTGCCGATCACGCAAAGCTCGACGCGACCCGCGAGGTTCTCGTCGATGACCGCTCCCATCGTGATGTGGGATTCACGGCCGAACTGCTCGGTGACCGCCGACATGATCTCGTTCACCCGCGGCAGAGTGAGATCCGGGCCGCCGATGATGTTCACGAGCAGCCGGTCAGCCTTGCGCGCAAAGTCGGGGGTATGCAGCAGGGGGCACATTTTCAGGCTGTTGAGCGCGTCCGCCACGGCGCTCTCGCCGCGCCCCTCGCCGAGGCCGAAAAGCGTCTTTCCGCCGCGCGGTCCGAAGGCCTGCCGCAGGGTGGCGAAATCCACGTTGATGAGGCCCGTCTTGAAGAGCATCGCCCAGATCGACTTCACCCCGCGCCCGATCCACTCGTCCGCGCGCGCGAAGGAATCGAGCACCGTCTCGCCCTCCGCGGCCTCCTGCATGAGCACGTCATTGGGCAGCGGGATCACCGCGTCGCATACCGCGCGCAGGGCGCGCAAGCCGTCTTCGGCCTGCTTCAGCCGGCGCCCGCCCTCGAAGCTGAACGGCATCGTCACAAACGCGATGACCAGCGCACCGGCCTCCGCGGCGACCTCGGCCACGACGGGCGAGGCGCCGCTGCCGGTACCGCCGCCCATGCCGGTCACAAGGAAGACGAGGTAGCAGTCCTTCACCACGGCGGCGATCTTGGCGCGGTCGGCGTCGGCCGCCTCGCGGCCGCGCTCGGGATCTCCACCAGCGCCCAGACCGCGGGTGACGCCCATGCCGAGCAAGACCTTGTCCTGAACCGGGGAACTCGCGAGCGCCTGGTAATCGGTGTTGATCACCGCGAGCTGAAGGCGATCGAGGTTTTCCATCTTGAGACGATCGACGGCGTTGGAGCCGGCGCCGCCGACCCCGACCAGCTTGATGGCGATGTTGCGGTCGGTGAGGAGCGCCTGCTCCAGCGGAAGTTCGTTGAGATTCATGGTCGCGAGGGTCGGGACGTTCAGGATTGGGAGAAGAGCTTGCGCAGACCGGAAAGGAAGCCACCGACCTGACCGCGGGCCGCCAGCCGTTCGGAGCGGCTGCCCACGCCGCAGTAGAGGAGACCGAGGGCGGTATGGTAGCCGGGATCGCGCAGGTTCTCGCTGATCCACGAGGGAGCCTCGCCCAGGTGCGCCGGCACACCAAACACGCGCGCCGCGACAGAGGCGACGCCCGGCAGCTTCGCGGTGCCACCCGTGAGGACGACGCCGGCGGCGCAGGATTCGAGACTGAAGGCGTTGCCGAGGCGCGCCTTCACCACCTCCAGTATCTCCTGGGCCCGCGCGGCGGTGATCTGCTCGATCGCCTGCTGGGGGAACTGCCGGTCACCGATCGCGAAAGTCCCGTCGAGCCAGACCTTCTGCGAACGTTCCCGCGTCACCACATCGGCCCGGCCGTAGCGGAGCTTGAGTTTCTCCGCCTGCGTTTCCTTCAGCCGCAAACCGATGCTCAGGTCGTTGGTGAGATGGGATCCGCCGACCGCAACCACGCCGGTCGTGTGGGCCGCGCCGTCGCGGTACAACGCGTAGTCGGTGGTGCCCGCGCCGATGTCGATCACCAGCACGCCGTTCTGCCGCTCCTCCGGAGACGTGACCATGTGCCCCGCCGCCAGGCTAGAGAGCACCAACTCGCCGACTTCAAGGTTGAAGCCCCGGATGACGTGAATCGTGTCCGCCAGACGCTGTTCGAGACCGTGCACGGTCCAGTAACCGACCTCCAGCCGCTGGCCGACGAGATTCTCGGGATTGCCGGGCACGAGCCGCCCGTCGAGGCGGAAGGGCCGTCGGATATGGTGCACCACCATGCGCCCGTGCGGCAGTTCCTTCGCCTTCGCCAGTTCGCAGACCGTGCGGACGTCCCCGGACTCCACCATATTGTCGGAGGCCTTCACGTTAACCGCGGCCTCGTTGTAAAAACCCTCCAGATGGCTGCCGGTCTGCGCCAGGAAGACGACGTCGATCCGCTCCCCCGCCTCGCGCTCCGCCAGCTCCAGCGCGTGGTGCGTGCATTCGCTGGCGGCCTTATAATCGACCACGGCGCCCTTGATAACGCCGCGCGACGGGCACTCGCCGCGGCCGATGATGGCAAGCTCGCGGCCGGTGTGCTCGCCGATGAGGACGGTGATCTTGGAGGTGCCGATCTCGACGGCGCCGATGAACGTGGTGCGTTTGCTCACGGGGAGGTGCGTTGCGGGGTGGCGGACGGGAGGATGGAAAAAACGGGACGGGCCGCGGGGGCCGGGGCGGGGGTCGCGCGACGCGCATCCGCGGGAGCCCCGGGCTCCGGGGGATCGATCCGCACCGGAACATTGCGACCATAGGAGAGATCGATGCGGACGCGCGCCGCGGGCGTGTTGCTCAAGCGCTCGACGAGGTAATCGAGCTTGGCCAGCTGCCCGAAATACTCGCGCGAAGCGGCGAAGACCACCGTTGAACCGTTGCGCGTCGCCACCTCGAGCTCGCGGTCGGACTCCAGCCGCGCGAGCGAGACCGACACCCACGTGCGGTAAAGCGCCTGCGCGGCGAACTGCGCGTCCGACAGGAGTTGCGCCACCTCCGTCATACCCGGAACGCGCCGAAAGCCCTCGCCCTCGGCCACCAGGGAGACGCCGGCCAGCCAGGGCCGGGTCTCGATCATCGCCGGATCATGGCCGGCGCCGCGGAAAACGGTCCCGTCGGCGGCGACCAGCAGGTCCCGCGACGCGCCCGCGCTCCCGACCCGCACCCGCGCGACCGGGCTGCGCTCTGTGATGCGAACAACCAGCCGGTCGGGGAACTCGCGCGAGAGCGCGGCCGACTCGATCTGGCCGTCTCGCAGCAACCGCTCCCGCAGCCGGGGCAGTTCGAGCTCCATCAGGGAAATGCCGGACGGGAGAGCGAGCGCCGATCGCAGCCACGCCTCGTCGAGGACCCCACCGGCGGAGGTGCGCAACTCCAGGCGTCGCAACGGACCCGCCTTCGCGGCCGGCGGCAGATCACCTGGTTTGGGCGTGACCGCGTTGAGCAGGTACCAGGCGCTCGCGACCAAGGCCGAAAGCCCCAGCACCGCGGTAAGCGTCCGCAGGCCGACCATGACGCGGCGCCAGCGTCCCCCGCGAGACATCGCGCGCGGCCGGACCGGCTGGGCGATATCCCTCCAGCTGCGGACCGACGGGCTGCGTATCGCACCGGGGCTCATCAGCCTACTCCTCTCTTCGCCCGGAAGCGGTCCACCGCCGGGGCAACGAGTTCGCGCACGAGGGCCGTGAAATCCAGCCCCGCGCAACGCGCGCTCATCGGCAACAGGCTGGTCTCCTTCATGCCCGGGAGCGTATTGATCTCGAGCATGCAGGGACCATCGGCGATAAGGATGAAATCCACCCGCGCGTAGTCCCGGCAGCCACACGCGGCGAAGGCGGCCTCGGCGGCCCACCGCACCTCGGCCGACATCTCGTCGCCGATCGGAGCCGGAGCGAAATACTCGGTCATCCCCTTCGTATATTTGCTCGTGAAATCGTAGACGCCGGAACGCGGGCGGATCTCGACGATGCCCATCGCCCGGCCGGCGAGCACCCCCACCGAAAGCTCCCGGCCGGTCAGGCGCCGCTCCACCAGCCATTCGCCGCGGTCGATTGCCCCGAGGCTGGCCGCCAGTTCCGCGCGTGAAACCGGCAGCGTCAGTCCCACGCTGCTGCCCTCCGCGTTGGGCTTGACCACCACCCGCTCCCCCAAGGCCGCAATCACTGCATCCACGTCGGGCTTCGCGGCGGCCGTGAAGCGGATACCCGGGGCGATCCGCACGCCGCGCGCCGACGCCAGCTCCTTGGTGCGGGTCTTGTCCATCGTGACCGCGCTGGCCTGGGCATCGCAACCCGCGTAGTGCACTCCGGCCGCGTCGAGCAGGCGCTGCATCCCGCCGTCCTCGCCGAACGTGCCGTGGAGCGTGGAGAAAACGACGTCGCGCGCCGGATCCAGCCCCGACGGCAGCGCCTCCGCGCCGACCTCCACAAGGCGCGTCGGGAAAGACCGCGCGAGGGCCAGCGCGCTGGCGCGGCCCGAGCCGAGGGATACCTCGCGCTCGGCGGAAACCCCGCCGGCGAGCACGACGATCACGGGCAGCCGGGTGCTCACAGGAATTCCTCCCAGCTCCGTCCGAAACACAGCACCTCGGGCTCCAACTGCACTCCGGAGCGCTCCTGCACCGTCGCCCGAACCCGGCGCATCAGCGCAAAGACGTCGGCCGCCCGGGCGGCGCCCAGGTTCACGATGAAGTTGGCGTGGACCGTCGAGACCTGCGCGTCGCCCTCCCGCGCTCCCTTGAGCCCGGCCTCGTCGATCAGGCGACCGGCCGCGCCCCCCGGCGGATTACGGAAAACACAGCCGGCGCTACGTTCCTTCGGTTGCGATTCCTGGCGCTTGCGCCGGTAGACATCGATCTGGCGTCCGATCGCTTCGCCCTCCGCCTGCGCGGCGGGCCGCAGCAGCGCGCCGAGCGCGATCGCCCCCTCCAACCCGCGGCACTGGCGGTAGTCCACGCCCATCTCAGACCGCGGCCGCACGGTAATCTCGCCGTCCGGGCGCAAAACCTGGGCCTCCTCCGTGACGTCCCAGATCCATCCTCCCATGGCACCGGCATTCATGCGCAGGGAACCGCCTACGCTTCCCGGGATTCCCTCCATGAACTCGAAGCCCTGCAAACCTGCTTTCACCGCCTGCCCGCACAAGCTCTTGAGTCGCAAACCCGCCCCGGCCCACACCCGACCGTCGGGCCGCGGGGAAAAGGTGGCCCAGCTCACGTGGTTCAGGGTGACGACCACGGCGTCGACGCCTTCGTCCGGGACCACCAGATTGGAACCGCGGCCGAGCGGCAGCAGCTTCGCACCGGCTAGCCGCGCGATCCTCACCACCGCGCGCAGGTCATCCTCTCCGGCCGGCTCCGCGAGCAAACGGGCCGCGCCGCCCACTCCGAGGGTGGTGCGGGCGCCCAAAGGTTCCTCCCGGGCGATCCGGGTATCCGCCCCCACCGCGAGGCGAAGCTCCGCCGCCAGGTCGTCCCACGAGAGGCGGTGGGCCGGAGGAGCTATCGGATCGAGGAGGCGGCTCATGGGATTGAAAGGTAAGGCGGCCGGCGGAAGTTCAGGCGGGAGCAAGGTCCGCGCGTGACGCGCCGGCCCGGCCCAGTTCGTCGAGGTCGGCCAGCATGGCGTCCAGCGGATCGGCCCGATCCAGCCGCCGCAGGGCCCCGCGCCAGGCGGCGAGAAGCGCGTCGTCGGCCAGCGTCTCCCGCACGACGTCGGTGAGCGTGGCGATCCGGTCCTGGGTCACCACCGCGCCGGCGCCCTCGGCGGCGAGCCACCGCGCGTTGGCCTCCTGGTGATTGTCAGCGGCTTCCGGATACGGGACGAGGATCGCGGGCGTGCCGCAACGGATGAGTTCCGCGATGGTGCCGGCGCCAGCCCGGGAGACGACGAGGTCGGCGGCGGTGAGCAGGTCCGCCATGCGGCCGCAGAAGGGTTCGAAGATCGCGCGCACCGGACCCGCCGGCGTGGCGGTCGTGATGGGGCCAGCCTGGTCCTTGCCGGGACCGGTGACCACGTGGAGCTGCACGCCAGCGGCCGCGAGCGGTGCGACCGCGGCCCGCGCCCAGGCATTGAGCGCACCGGCCCCCTGGCTGCCACCGAGCACCGCGAGCACCGGACGGGCCGGGTCCAGCCCGAGGGCCGTCCGGGCGGCGGCGGGCGAGCCACGCCGGATTTCCCGGCGCACCGGCAGGGGAAGCGGCCGCACCACGTCACCGCGCAAACCAGGCAAGGCGACGCCCGGCGGCAGGTAGACCCGCCGCGCCAGCCGGCCCAACCGGCGCACCGCGCGTCCCGGGGCCCGGTTCGACTCGTGCAGCGCGACCGGCAGTCCGCGCAGACGGGCCGCCACGACCAGCGGGACAGAGGTGAAGCCGCCGCAGCCGACGACCACGCGCGGACGCTCGCGGCGCAGCACGCGCCAGCAGACGCGGATCGCGCCAGCCTGCGAAAGCAGGACCCGCGCGAATACCCCGGGGCGCCAGGAGAACCCCTCGCCCGGCATGGCGACGAACTCGAGACCCGGATAACGGCCGCTCAGCTCCGCGTCGACACGGCGCCGGCTGATGAGCAGCACCGCGCGGTCACCCCGGGCGGCGAGACCCTCGGCGAGGGCGATGCCGGGGGAGAGATGCCCTCCGGTGCCGCCGCAGGAGATGACCACGCGGTTCACGCGTGCACCTCCCGCATCGCGCCCGATCCACGGGGCAGGGCCGCCCGGCCCCAGTTGCGCTGCGAGTTGAGGATGATGCCGAGCAGCATGCCCATGAGGAGCAGGTTGGACAGACCCGCGCTGATGAAGGGCAACGACATGCCCTTGGTGGGAAAAACCGCCGTGACCACGCCGATGTTGATGATGGCCTGGAGCGAGATGAGCAGCACGCAGCCCACCACAAGCAGGTAGTGGA
>CAXRGI010000396.1:0-12263 GCA_964229935.1 Opitutales bacterium | reverse complement strand
AACGGCCAGCTCGTTGTCACCGGGCCGTACGTGAACCCCGAGAGCGTGCAGTCGACTTTCCGCTCCAGTTTCATCCGCAACGGCATCACGCGTCTGCTCAGCGCCGATTTCCGCGCGAGCGGCGATCTGTTCTCGCTCTGGGCCGGCAACCGGATTGGCGGGGCGTTCGGCGGTGAGTACCGCTTCGAGGGCTACAGCGACTATCGCCCTCCCTACGCCGGCCTGAATCCGCCGGGCTCGGGACTCGACACGGCGACCAACGACTTCCTCGGCTTCTCGCCCAATTCCGACACCCACGGCAAGCGGCAGGTGGCCGCGCTCTACGCCGAGACCGTCGTGCCGCTCGTCGGTCGTCAGAACCGCCTGCCCCTGGTGCAGTCGCTCGAAGTCAGCGCCTCGGCGCGTTACGAGAGCTACACCGACTTCGGCGACACCACCAAGCCGAAGTACGGCGTGAACTGGAAGCCGCTCTCCTGGGTCATGGTGCGCGGCTCGTACAACCAGGGTTTCCACGCGCCCAATCTCGCGCAGCTCTTCACCGGCACGCTCATCCGCACCGTGACCGGCAGCACCGATACCTACCGCAGCACCGTCACCGGTCTGATCACGGACGGCCCCTCCAACCGCCGCAGCGTCGCCTCGGGCAACCGCCAGCTGAAGCCCGAGTCCTCAACCGGCAAGTCAGCCGGCATCGTCATCGAGGTTCCCGGCATCAAGGGCCTCTCGGTCTCGGTCGATTACTACGAGATCCGCCAGAAGAGCCTCATCGCCTCTGGCGGCGGCATCGCCGACGACACCGCGGCGCTTCTCGCCGCCACGCAGGCCGAACTCGCCGCTGGCAAGACCATAGGCCAGATCGACCTCGGCAGCGGCACCGCGAATTACAAGGGCGATCCCTCGGTGGTGCGTCTCGCCCCGACGCAGGCCGACCGCGACTTCTTCGCCGCCTACAACGCGACCCGTGCCCCCGGTAACCAGCGCGCGGTGGTGGGCGGAATCGATATCCTGCGCACCAGCTACTTCAACAAGTCGGAGCAGTTCACCAACGGCTTCGACTTCGACGTGAACTACCGCTTCCCGAAGTTCGCCGTCGGCCAGTTCAACCTCGGCACGAACTGGACCTACCTGAACGACTTCCACGCGTACTCGTCCGCCGGCGCGGCGCGCACCGAGTACCGCAACGGCAACAGCTCCAACGTCGGCGGCGCGACCCCGATCTGGCGCGGCGCCACCACGCTCACATGGCGCAAGGACCGTTGGGGCGCGGGCCTCGGCATGTACTACGTCGGCCGCTTCACCGACGTGAACGCCACCACGACCAAGGCCACCTGGGACTCGCTGGGCAACCCGGGCTACATCATGCCGGTGTTCAACAACGGCGCCTACTCGTACCGCTTCATCGTGAAGCAGACCACGAGCTACAACCTGCACCTCTCGTACCGTTTCGCCGGCGGCAACCGCTGGCTGAACGACACCAGCGTGCGCTTCGGCGTGAACAACCTCTTCAACCTCGAGCCGCCGCTCTCCGCCGATTCCCGCGGCTACGAGCCCTCGGTGCACAACAGCCTCGCCCGCGGCCGCAGCTTCTCGCTGCAGCTGACGAAGAAGCTGTAAACTGAAGAGGCTTCCTTTGAGCAACGCCGGCCCTCCACGGGCCGGCGTTTTGCTTTTCCGACGGGCACCGTCAGAACCGAGCCGCTCCGCGAGGGATCAACGACGGATGAACACGGATGGACACGGATCAAGGATTGCCGATGTAGCCGAGGCTGTCCGCCTCGGACCATGCTGAAACCGCGACGGCCGAAGGGAACGCCTCTTGCCGAACGCGGCACGTACTACGTGACGTAGGCAGGTTTTTGGCAGGCGGGAGCGATTGCCGCGAGTCACGCCTCGCCGAGGAGGCGGCGGAAGCGGGCCTCCAGCGCGGAGCGGTTTGTGAGGCGGAGCGTCGCGCCGTCGACCTCGAGCAGCCCGGCCGAGCGCAGGCGCGCGAATGTTCGGGAAAGCGTCTCGCTGCTCGTGCCGATCTCCGCGGCGAGCACGCGCTTCGTTCCGCGCAGCCGGATCTCCGCGCGGGCGTTATCGGAATGCCGCAGCAGCCAGTTCAGCAGCCGCGTCTCCACGTCCTTCAGCGTGAGGTCGTCCAAGGCCCCCACCAGCACGCGCAGGTGCTGGCTCATCGAGCCGAGCATCCGCAGCGCTAGGTCGGGCCGGCGGCCGATCAGGGCGAGGAGAGGGTCCTTCGGCAGCAGCAGAACCGTGCTGGCCTCGACCGCGCGCGCGTCGGCGGGATAACCGGTGGCCGACGCCAGCGAGGCCTCCGCGAACGATTCCCCGGCGCGGAAGATGTGGATCACCTGTTCGCGCCCGGCGGCGTTGACGCGGTGCACGCTCACCGCGCCGCCTTGCACGAGGTAACAGCCGCGAGACGGCTCGCCTTCGCGGAAAAGCAGCTGGCCCTTCGCGAGCTTCACCGGCGTCACGAAGCCCGCGATGATCCCGAGGTCCTCGGCCGGCAAGCCTCCGAAGAGCTGGCAGCAGCGCAGCGTGCCGACGAGGCCGGTCAGCCTTGACTCGGAGGGACGTGATTCGGGCATCGGGGGACGTCCGGAGCGTGGGCCGTTCCTCTGTCCGCGGCGATGCGGTTCTTGCTCGCGCGGGGCGGCGTCACTCCCGCCAGAGGCTGACCACCCAGCCGCCGTCGGCGCGCCGTTCGATGGCGGTGCTCACGCCCTCACCACGGAGCAGTTCCAGCAGCGGCGCGGGCATGAAGGGCGCCACGACGCGCAGGCCGCGGCCGGGCTGGAGGGCGTCTACACCCGCGCGGATCAACGGGAAGGGCTCTTCCCCGCGGGCGAGCACCGGTCTGACGTCGAGGGTCCGGAATTTCATGGCGTCCTTTCAGCGCGTGAACTCGAGCTGGAACCAGAGTTTGCGCACGTTGGAAAACGCGGGGGCGTCGCGCCGGAAGTCGGCGTACTTCGCCATCGCCGTCCACGCCGCGCCGAATTTCCGGATCAATTGCGCGTTCCATTCGTCCCCCGCGCGGGCTCCGGTGCGATCGAGCGTGAAGCGATGGAAGATGACGTTGAGCGTCACCGCCGCGGGCAGGTTCACGCTGGCGCGCGCATAGCCGTCGCGCAGCCCGGCGGCCGGCGTCGTGGTGAAGACGTCGGCCCAGCCGTTGAACGCATGCAGCGTGGCGATCGGTGTGCGAAACTCCGCGCTGCCGTCGGCGCCGAGGCGCTCCTGCCCGAGGGTTAGGCTGCCGGCGGGAACACCGAGCCCGAGCTCGAGTGAATGGTAGCCGGCGGAGTACGAGAGCGGGCTCGAACTGTAGTCCGTTTGCCGCGCGAACTCCACGCGATGGAGCAGGCGGACATCCCCGGAAATCACCGCCGAACCGCTGAAGCTCGCGCCAAAGGTCGCGCAGGAGTTGGCGCGGGAGCCGGGCAGGTCGAGGAGATAGCCGTAGCCCGCGAGGGTGCCGGCTGGCAGCCCGGCGTAGGCGGCGTTGAGGATATGGGAGGACGACGCCCAATTCCCCTGCGGATGCCGGTCGCCGACGGTGCGGTGGATTCGGTTGAGGTAGGCGTAGGTGAGTGTGGTCTTCGCGAGGCTGCGGTCCTGCGCGGTAATGGCGTCGAACGTCTGCTGGTTCTGACGCCAGGTTCCTTCGCCGACGAAGCGGGCGTTATCGAGCACAAGCCTTTGCCGCCCGGCGGAAACGATCGTCCCGCCGTGGTGGTACGAGAGAAACGCCTGGTTCAGCTCCGTCGTTTCCGGGTCGCCCACGGAAGCTCGGCCGGCCCCGCCGGCGTTGAGGCCCGCCTGGCTGTAGGCGTCGCCGTCGGCCGCGGTGATGTTCTCCAGCTCCGCCATCGCCCGCCAGCCGCGGAAAGCCGCCGTCGTGTAGCCGAGACGTGTGCGCAGCGTGAGGGCGTTGGCATCGCGCAGGCCGGCCTGCGTGACCCCCTCGTAACGCAGGCGGGCGTTGACCGAGAATTTGCCCGCCGCCACAGCGTCCTCGAAGGAGGCCGGTTCAGCGGCGAAGGCCGTGACCGTGAGAAGGGCGGCTTGAAGCAGGCGGACGGCGCGCATCGGAAGGAGAATTAGCGGGGAAGGGCAGCAAGGACGCGCGCGGCCGGCGAGACATCTCCCATCAGGCCCAGAGTCTGGTGCGCGATCTCGCCCTCGGCGTTGAGGAGCGTGAAGAGGTTGGAGTGCGCGAACTGCCCGCGCGCCTCGCGGCGGAATTTCACTCCGAGCAGCATGGCCAATTCCTGCACCGCGGTCTCCTCGCCGCGCAGCAGCGTCCAGTTGGCGTCGAGGCCGGAGCGCTCGCGGAAGGCGCGCAGCGCGGCGGGCGTGTCGCGCTCCGTGTCGAACGTGACCAGCACGACACGGGTCCGCTCGCGATCCGCCGCCGGCAGCAGCGCCCGGAGGCGCTGGATATCGCTCACGAGCACCGGGCAGGCGTACTCGCAGCTCGCGAAAAACATCGCGAGGATCACGGGCTGTCCGCGGAACGACGAGAGGGACATGGCCCTTCCGGCGTCGTTGGTCCACGTGGCGTCGAGCTGGTACAGCGAACGGGAGCTTAGCGGCGCCACGGGCGGCACGACCGGGCAACACGGGGCCGCGGCGGGCTTGGTTTCCGGCGGGCAGCAGGGGGACGCTTTTTCCGCGGCGAAGGCGGCGGCGGTGGCCGCCAGGACCGCGAGGACGTGACGTGAGGCGCGGGTTTTCATGGCGAGAGGGCGCAGCGGAAGCCGAGGTTCGGCACGGTGTAGTTGGCGCGCAGGGAGCTGCGGAATCCGGCGCGCATGAAGGCGGGAAAGTCGGAGGGGTCACGGGCACCCGCCGCGCCCGAACCACAGAACAGGTTGCGCTCGAGTCCGGTGTCGGCGCGCGACTCGCCCGTCACCATGGCCGTGTTGAAATCATCGACCCACTCCCAGACGAGGCTCAGCAGGTCGTGGACTCCGAAGTGATTCGCCCGACCGCTTCCTGCGGCGGGCAGGGGGGTGGGGACGGGCCGCGTTAACCAGCCGAGCACCGTGGCGTTGAACCCCGGTTCCTCGCGGCCGTCGGCCCGATTGAAGCCGGCGGCAGCCGCGCGCTCCCACTCCGCGGTGGTTGGCAAGCGCTTCCCGCGAAACTGCGCGTACGCCCGCGCGGCGAACCAAGAGATCCGCGTGACCGGCGCGTCCAACGGGACCCGCGGTCCGGGTTCAAGGTCGTCCGTCCAGTCGGCGAGGTAACCGGCGTCGGCGAACAGCGGGCTCACTTGCGAACGCCGCCAACGCGGGTTGTCGCGCGCAAAGGCGAGGAACTCGGCGTTCGTAACCGGGCGCGCGTCGAGGCGGAAGGCCGCGACTGGCACTCGCTCCGGCTCATCGCGTCCGCGTAGGAGAGGAATGTATTCCCCCGCGGGGATCGGCACCATGCCGGCCGTCACGGGACTCCAGCCCGCGACGGGCTCGGCCGTGGCGGGCGTCATCGCGCCCATCGCGAGGAGCGCCGCGAGTGCGCTGAGGAATCCCGTGCCGGTTTTATTCATGTTTTACTTCAGTTCGCCCCGCACCCGCCGGACGTCGGCGACGCTTACGGCACCGTATTGATTGCCCCAGGAGTTCATGACGTAGGTGAGGACGTCGGCGACTTGGTCATCGGTGAAATCCTGCGGCGGCATCACGTTGTTGTACGGCTTGCCGTTGACCGTGATCGGGCCGTTGAGCCCTTTGAGCACGATCTTCACGGCGCGATCCTTGTCGGCCTTGAGATAGTCCGAGCTGGCGAGGGGCGGGAACACGGCGGGCAGGCCCTCGCCGTTGGCCATGTGGCAGGCGAAGCATGACGTCAGGAACGTCTTCTTGCCCCGCTCGAGTTGGATCTCCTTCGAGATGTTCGCGATCTCCGGGTTGGCGGCGATGGCCTTCTCCTTGGCGGCGACGAGCTCGGCCTCGCGTTTGCTCGCGGCGTAGCCGGCGTCGGAGGCCTGGCCGATGTACACCTCGTCGACCTCCTTGCCAGAGTAAATCAGCGGGTTTTCCAGGCCGGCGACCTTGAGCATCCCGAGGGCGCCCTTGTTGAACGCCCGCGACAGCGAGTGGTCGACGAGCACGTAGGTGCCGGGCACCTCGAGGCGGAAGTCCACCACGGTGGAACCGCCGGCCGGCACCATCGTGGTCTGGACGTGGCGTTGCGCGCCGTTGACGCCGCCCTCGAGGTAAACGGTGTCGAAGATCTCGCCGATGACGTGGAACGAGGAGACGACGTTGGGTCCGCCGACGCCGAAGTAGATGCGCACCTTCTCGCCGACCTTGGCCTGGAGGGCCTTGTCGCCGACAAGCGAGCCGACGGCGCCGTTGAACACCACGTACGGAGGCCGCTCGTCCTCGGCTTTCATCGGATCGAAGTTCTGCAAGCCCGGCTCGCCGTGGCGGCCCGAGGTGTAGATCTCGCCTTGCATCACGTAGAACTCGCGGTCGACCTTCGGCAGTCCGTCCTTGGGCTCGACGAGGATCAGCCCGTACATGCCGTTCGCGATGTGCATGGGCACCGGTGCGGTCGCGCAGTGGTACACGTAGAGCCCCGGGTTTAGGGCGGAGAACGAGAACTGCGAGGAGTGGCCCGGGGCGGTGAACGACGACGCCGCGCCGCCGCCGGGACCCGTGACCGCGTGGAGGTCGATGTTGTGCGGCACCTTCGAGGTCGGGTGGTTGTTGAGGTGGAACTCGATGAAGTCGCCCTCGCGCACGCGGATGAAGGACCCGGGCACGTTGCCGCCGTAGGTCCAGAAGAGGTACTCGACGCCGTCGGCGAGCCGCTTGACGACCTCGCGGACCTCGAGGTTGACGACGACCTTGGCCGCGTGACGGCGCGTGATCGGCGGCGGCACGTTCGGCGCCTCGGCGAGGATGGCGAGCTCGACGGGCAGGTCGGCGGCGAGCGGGGCCGCGCCCTTTTTGGCGGAGACGGTGCCCTCGGACGCAAGGGCCGGGGACAGCAGCGACGCAGCCAGCAGGGCCGCGGCGGCGAGTCGGGACTGTGAGGAGGAGGTATTCATGGCGGCGGTTCGTTTGCGATGGGGCCATCCTGCCACCGATCGGCGGTGGCCGCCTTGACGCGGATCAAGGAAAGGCTTCACCGGAAAAACCCCACTCGGGGTCAATCGCAGGCGAGGGCGTCGCAGTCTGAGGAACGCCTTGCCGCGCGGATCCGGACGGCGGGCGAATAGTCCACCGGCCGGGGCTTTAACGTCCGCCAGCGCGCGAGGTCCACCGCCGAGCGCACCGCGGTGAGCGGCGCCTGCGGGTAGGCGCGCTCGCCCGTCTCCGGCAGCAGCGCCACGCCCGAGAACGATCGCCGGTGACGCCAGAGAAACGCCCGGACCTTGTCCCACTCGTCGGGCCGTACGGTGCAGGTGTGGGAGACATTATGGTGGAGATCCGCGGAGCGCGACGCAGGGTCGCCTCCGGGAACGATCCAGTTCCGACGCACCAGCAGCACCAGACGTAGAAAGTCCACGGCCCGGAGATCACCTCGGGTCATTACGCCTGGCGGCGCCTCGCCGGGGAAGGTGATCACGTCATCCGACTTCGGCCGGAGGAGCGACGGTGCGGTTAGTTCCGGATTGGCCGAGCGGAAACACGCGTATGCCGGCTCGTTCCGGCCGGTCACGATGCGACGGAAAAAGCGCCGCGCGTGGTAGGGGTGGATGCCCGGTGCGCTGCCGAGCAGGAGGGAGGCCGAGCCCTCGGGTTTGCAGGTCGTGATGCGCGCCGCGGGCCGGATGCCGATGAGGCGCGCGATGATAAGATTGGTCGCTCGGCACAGGTGGGCACCGCGCCGCAGCAGCCGCGGGTTTAGCAGCAGTTCCGGATTGTCCAGAATGCCGCAGATCGAGACGCCCAGCAGCGCGTCGTGCTCGTTCAGCACGCGGGAGACCGGGCCGAGATACGCGATGCGCGTGTACGCCGCCTGCAGCGTGCCGATCACGGTCGCGGCGACGCAGGCCCGGAGAAATTCCTCCGCGCTGTGAACGGCCGCGCCGTTGATCGTGGTGAGGTTGCAGAGTTCGAAGCCTGAGAGCCGCCCGCGCCGGGCCCGGCCGCCCAACCGGTTGCGCTCGGCGCGTGACAGCCGCCAGTCGATCACCGGCACGAAGCCGATCTCGCCGCAGGGATTGCAGCCGGCGTCGGGGTGGTCGCACAGGAAGACGCCCGGCTCGCCGAATTTCCGCGACGCTTGCAGGACGCGGCTGAAATCGCCTTCGCCCGCGCGCCCACGCGGGATCACGGCCGAGATGTTGGACGCGGCGCGCTGCGGGTTGAGTTCCAGCCAACGTCCCGATTTCGCCCGCAGCATTTCCCGGTCATCCGCCGAGAATAGACAGATCGTCGCCGCGCGCCGGTCTCCGGGGGCGCGGGCGGCTGCCGCGACGAACATCGCGATGTCGTAGATCTCGATCGGCTGAAGTCGGCGGCCCGCGGCGTCGCTCAGGATTCGTGCGACGTGGGCGAGCGCGCGTCGCAGTTCGCTCCGGCCGACCGGTGCACCGCCTGAAAACAAGATCCGGCGTCCGGTGAAAGCGGCGGCCAGAAGCGCATGCAGCGCGTCGCCCCAGCCGCGGGGCGTGTTCACGATCCGATGGCGGCGGGCCGGTCCGCGCGGGCGGGCGGGAAGCGCGGGCAGGCGCGCGACATGGTGGTGTTGCACCGAGAAACCCACGCCGCAGCCGCAGAGCAGCAGGAAGAGGTAGCCGCGGAAGAACTCCACGCGGTCGACGTTCGCGAAGGCGCAATTGAACATCTGCGCGTGGTTGCGGAGGAGGGTCGGCCCGCCGTGTTGGAGCGACCGCAGGCTGGGCAAGACGCGCTTTTCCGCCGCTGCGACGAAGGCCGCGTCGATGATTTCCCGGAGGGCGCGGCCGCCCAGCGATTCGGCGATCAGCCGGTTATCCGCGGCGGTGAGAGGACCGATTTCCCGCGGCAGCCGTGCCGGAGTGCGACACCCGAGCCGCGCTGCGAAATGCACGAGGTGCATTGTGCGCACGCGCGCCACCGCCTCGGTGAACGTCTCGAGACGTTGCGCATTCCGCAACGGTTGCGCGTAGCGGGCCACGAACACGTAGTCGGCCACCGCCGCGCGCCGCGTCGCGGATGTGCTCCGCTTCTCAAGGGCGCTTCCCGATCTCGAGGAACCGGCTCCGAAAAAAGACATGGCCGCGCGGGGTTCATCCAAAATGAATGCGGAATGGCGCCGCCCTCAAATGCCTCAGTCCGGCTGTAGCCTGCCGGGTCGCTTCACTGCCCTGTGGCGGATGAGGCTTTCGTCGACCAACGGCGCGCCGCCTCGGGGTGTGTTTCGAGCAGGATATCGAGGATCCGCCTTCTCTCCGCGGCGTGCAAATAGGCGTACCGGCCCTTGGGGTCGTCGCTCTCCAGCGCGGTGCGCAGACGGGCGAAGACCAGGACCTTCAACGTCTCCGGCAACGCGGCGAACGACTCCGTGTAGATGAGCGGACTGCAGCGGTGCGCGTAGAGGCGTCCCTTCAGTTCCACGTCGCGCAGGCTGAGGCCGGCCCGGTTGCGCTTCGCTCCGGCCGCGTAGGCACGGAGAAATTCCGCGGAACCATCGACGCCGGCCGGTAATTCCGCCGCCCCGCGGAAGAGGAGCCGGTCCACGATGTCCTGGGCGGCGCCGTTGAACACGCTGCGCACGCTGTCGTACGACGGCTCGTCGGTTTCCAGTTCCTTGAACGTGCGTTGCAGACCGCGCTGGTAGGCAATCATCCGCCGGGCCGAGAAAGCGGCGCGAGTGACCGTGTTGTGCATCGAGGTCTGGTGCTCGAGAATCAGCAGGGCGACCACGTCGCTGGTGGGCGCGAGGTACGCGGAGGTGTCGAAGAAAGCCGAGAGCTCGTCGGGGCGTTCCGCCGCCGGCTTGAAGTCAAGCTGGTCACCCGTTTCGGCGGCGAACGCGTTGCCGCGGTGCGGCGCGGTGCCGTGGTACCCGGTGACGTACCATCCGCCCCAGCGGTCGCCGAACGGCGTCTGGTCGTCGACCACCGCCGAGCCGAAGCGCAGGAGCGGTTCGCCGTTGCGCGCAGGGAAAACGGTCCGCGCGAGAACGCCGGGTACGTCCCGCACGAACGAACCGCCGTGGCAGCTGAGGCACTCGCCGTCGCGCACGAACTTTGGGGCGCCGCGGGAAAAACCTCGGGGGTCCACCGCGTAGAAAATCGGTCCGAGCGTGGGATCGATCGTGGTCACCTCCATCAGGCCGCCCGGCACCCAGCCTATGTACGCGTCGTCGGAAAAATAGATCACGCGCGGATGCCCCGGCTGGATTCGGCCGCGCTGGAGGCTGGTCTTGGAGAAGACCACGACCTGGCTGGCGACTGGTATCCGCAGCTCGGCGAGCAGGGCGGCTAGCACCGCGCGTTCATCCCCGGTCCATTTGAGTTCGCCCGTGTCGAGGCGACGCTGGATCGCGGTGATCGCATCCGCCGGCGCGGTGGACGAATAGCTCACGGGCGGCTTCTCGTAGTCGGGCAGGCCTTGGGCGAAGGCGCCGACTGGCTGGACGACGAGCAGCACCAGGAGGGCGAACCACCGCGGGTTTTCGGGAAAAAGGGCGGGCATGGGCGGCGGGGGTTTGGGGATACGACCCTTCAACCGCATTTCCGTTGGCCGCGACTTGATGCCGGTCATGGACCGGCGTTCACCGTCCGCTTCCGTGCAGCCGGGCGCGGTACGCGGTGGGCGCTTCGCCGGTGACGCGCCGGAAGACGCGGTTGAACTGGCTGAGGGACTGGAAGCCCGACTCGTAGGCCGCTTCGCTGATCCGCTTGTGCGGATTAAGGAGCAGGTTTCGCACCTTCTCGACGCGCACGCGCGCTAGGTAGTCGGTGAACGTCATCCCGGTGGCCTTGTGGAAGGTCTTGCAGAAGTAGAAGGCGCTCATGTTGACCGCGCGCGCCATCTCCCCGAGGGAAAGCTCCTCGGTGTGCCGCTCCAGGATCAGGCGGCGGGCGCGCGCGATCGCCGGAGCCTCCGCGGCCGCGCCCTGCACCATCAGTTGGTTGCTTACCGCGGCGAGATGCTGCGCGAAGATCGTGAGCAGGCGCAGGATCGAGTCGTAGTGCCGCTTCGGCACGACGCGCGTCTGGAAATAAGCCTCCTCCAGCCGCTTCACATCCGCCGACGCCCCGTAGCGCAACAGCTCGCGCGCCGCGCGGTTGAATCCCGCCTTGGTCGGTGCCTGCGGCAGGATCTGGCCGGTCTGGAGGAAGGCCACGACCTTCTCGCCCACCCGCACCGGTACGGCGGAGTCGCAGAGCCCGGCGAAGCAGCGGAGGGTTTTCGGCTCGAGCTGGGCCTCCTCTTCGACCCGCCGCTGCAGCTGCAGGCACGCCGCGCAGGAATGGTTCGACCGGGCCATCAGCGCGCAGAAGGGCGCCTCGCGCGGATCGCCGCGGTGAGGGAGGTCCATCGCCTCCACCGGCCGCAGCACGATCGGCAGCCCGGTGGTCTCGCGGAACGCCGTCTCGTAGTCGCGGTAGATCTGCGCGCGCCGCAGCTGCGCCACCAGCGCGCGGCTTTCCGTGGCGGACAACGCGCCGTTGCCGCCGGTCGGTGGAGTGCTCGCTGGCTCCGGATTTGGCGCGAGTGTGTTCATGTCAGGCGGCCGGGCAGAGCGCGGGGAAATGCCGCACGGCCGCGACTTCGCGCCGCAACCCGGCCCGGAAATCCGGATGCGCGACCGAGATCAGCGCCTCGGCCCGCTCGCGCAGTGTCAGGCCATGGAGGTTCACCGCGCCGAACTCGGTCACGACCCAGTGCACGTGTCCGCGCGTCGTCACGACCCCGGCGCCGGGATCCAGCTGGAGGACAATACGCGACACCTGGCCGCCGACAGCCGTGGAGGGCAGGGCGATGATGGGTTTGCCCCCGCGGGAAAGCGCCGCTCCGCGGATGAAATCGAGCTGGCCGCCGATGCCCGAGAAGATCCGGTGGCCGAGGGAGTCGGCGCAGACCTGGCCGGTGAGGTCGACCTGGAGCGCGGAGTTGATCGCGACGACCCGCGGATTCTTGCGGATCACCGCCGTGTCGTTGGTCCAGTCGCAGGGGTGAAATGAAACCAGCGGGTTGTCGTGCACGAAGTCGAAGAGGCGGCGTGTGCCGGTGACGAAGCTCGTCACCAGCCGGCCCTGGCCGACCGTCTTCACCCGGTTGGTGACGACGCCGGCCTCG
>CAXRGI010000395.1:0-2420 GCA_964229935.1 Opitutales bacterium | reverse complement strand
CGTCACGGGCACGGTGCGGCTGAAGCTCTACAAGGGGAACATCATCACCTGCGGTCGGAAGTCGAAGTACTCGCTCTACGACATGAACGTGGCCTCGATGGAGGGCGTGAAGAGCTGGTACAACCAGAGCGACGCCGGCGGCTTCATCCGCCTCAACGGCCTCCGTCTCCGCGCGCGTCATCTCGCGCAGGGTGGTCCGCGGGTTTGATCCGCCGCGGCGGCGCGTTGGGAAGGTTTCACCACGGAGCAGGAGGAACGGCCCTGTGGTCGTCGGGTCGGTGTGGTCTGCGGGGTCGCCTGCGGCCACACGGCTCGCGCTCGTAATCCGCGCGCGTTCGAGTCTTCGGATCGAAACGCGAGTGAGATGGCCGCGGCTGCGGCCGCGGACCACCGTCGCGATCGCGGCCGACAGAGGCCTTGATCGCGCCCGATGGCGGGCGCTTCACCAGCCCGCCGCCTGGCCGTCTTTCCGGCTTTCGCTGGCGCCCAGATAGACGCGGTGGCGGGAGTCCCAGCGGATCGCCTGGTAGCCGCCGTAGCCGCCGAGATCGGTGCGCAGGTCGTGGCCGCGGCGGCGCAATTCCGCTTTCGTTTCCCACGGCACGCCCTGCTCAAGGTTCACGAGGCCGCCGTTGGTCATCCGCGGCGCGTCGTAATCGGTCGAACCCTCGTGCTGCCAGCGCGCGGCGTCGCCCGCCTCCTGCACGTTCATGCCGAAGTCGACCATGTTCACTATGATCTGCACGTGTCCCTGCGGCTGCATCGCGCCGCCCATCACGCCGAAGCTGAGCCACGGCTCGCCGTCCTTGGTGACGAACGCGGGGATGATGGTGTGGAACGGGCGCTTGCCCGGCGCGTAGTCGTTGGCGTGTCCCGCCTCGAGCGTGAACATCTCGCCGCGGTTTTGGAAACCGAAGCCGGTCCCGGGCACCACCACACCGCTGCCCATGCCGCGGTAATTACTCTGGATCAGCGATACCATGTTACCGTCGGAGTCCGCCGTCGTGAGGTAGATCGTGTCGCCTTCCTGCAGCGCCGGATTGCCGGCGTCGTAGGTGCGGGCGGCGCGGTCCATGCGAATGAGCCCGCGACGCTGGGCGGCGTACTCCTTCGAGAGCAGGCCGCGCAGCGGGATTTTCGAGAACTCCGGATCGGCGTAGAACTTCGCGCGGTCCTCGAAGGCGAGCTTCTTCGCCTCGATCATCACGTGGAGCGCGTCGGGCGAGTTGAAGCCCATGGCCTTGAGGTCGAAGCCCTCGAGGATGTTCAGCATCTGCAGCGCGGCGATGCCCTGACCGTTGGGCGGCAGCTCGTGCACGTCGTAGCCGCGGTAGTTCACCGAGACGGGATCGACCCAGGTCGAGGTGTGGCGCTCGAGGTCGGCCTTCCGCAGCCAGCCGCCGTTGGCCGCGAAGAACGCGTCGATGCGCGTCGCGATCTCCCCGCGGTAGAACGCGTCTCGCCCGCCGTCGGCGATGGCGGCGAGCGTGCGCGCGAGGTCCGGATTGCGGAAGATCTCGCCCTTGCCCGGAGCGCGGCCGCCGGGAGCGAAGGTCGCGAGGAACGCGCCGGGCTCCTTGCTGAACACGGGCACGCTGCGGTCCCAGTAGTACGCGATCAACTCGGAGACCGGAAATCCCTCGTTGGCGTAGAGGATCGTGGGGGCGAGCAACCGCGGCATGGGCAGGCGCCCGAACTTCCGGTGCAGCTCGAACCAGCCGTCGACTGCGCCGGGCACCGAGACCGGCAGCAGGCCCCGCGGCGGGATGGTCTTCACCCCTAGTTTCGCCAGTTCCGCGAGGAGCGCCTCGCGCGAAAGCCCGAGTGGCGAACGACCGGAGGCGTTGAGTCCGTGCAGGCGCTTTGTCTTGGCGTCCCACACGATCGCAAAAAGGTCGCCGCCGATGCCGCAGCCCGTGGGCTCCATCAGCCCGAGGGCGGCGTTGGCCGCGATCGCGGCGTCGACCGCCGATCCCCCCTGCTTGAGCACGTCAAGCCCCACCTGTGTCGCGAGGGGCTGGCTGGTGCACACCATGCCCTGGCGCGCGATGACTTCCGAGCGGGTGGCGAAGGCGCGTCCGGTGACGCGGTCGATCTGGGCGGACAGCGGCGCGGCGATCAGGAGCGCGGCGAGGAGCGGGGCGATGCCCGGGGGCGTTCTCATGCCGCCACCGTGGTAAAGCGGGCGGCCGCGGTCAAACGGGCCGGTGTGCGCTTCAGGCGGCCTGCGTGGCCACTAACCCGCTGCGGCCGTCGATCGGCGCCAGGAGCTGGTCGCAGACCGGGATACTTTCCCGGTGCGCCAGCAGGCGTTTCGCCTCCTCGTCGAGCCGTATGAATTCCACGCCCTGACCGCGACAGCGGGCGAGGAAGTCGCGGAAAATTTGCCGCCGTCCCATGCCCTCGATCTCGGCGTGCAG
>CAXRGI010000394.1:0-2016 GCA_964229935.1 Opitutales bacterium | reverse complement strand
CTCATGCTGGTCGACCTCGCGCGCAACGACATCGGGCGGGTTTGCGAATTCGGCTCCGTCACCGTGCCCGAGATGATGGTGATCGAACGGTACTCGCACGTGATGCACATCGTTTCCCAGGTCGAGGGACGCATCGCGGCGGGCCGTTCCGCCTACGACCTGATGCGGGCCACGTTCCCAGCGGGAACGGTTTCCGGCGCTCCGAAGATCCGCGCCATGCAGATCATAGCCCAGAACGAGCCCGTGCAGCGGGGCTTCTACGCCGGCGCATTGGGTTACGTCGGTTACGACGGGAACATGGACACCTGCATCATGTTGCGCACGGCGCTGGTGAAGGACGGCCGCGTTCATATCCAGTCGGGCGCCGGGGTCGTAGCCGATTCGGTGCCGGCCGCGGAGTATCAGGAGACGATCAGCAAGGCTTCGGCACTGTTCAAAGCGGTGGCTCTGGCGGAGCGATTTTGAGCCGCTCGCCGTTCGGTGCCCGGAGCGGGGAACAGCACCGAAATAAGCCTTGCATTCACTTTCCGCGAAACGCTTTATCCAAACTTTTATTCCATGAAAGCGACCATCAAGACCCAAGGGCAGCAGTTCACTGTTTCCGAGGGGGACATTCTCACCGTCAACCGCTACCGCGGCACCGAAAAGGGCTCCAAAGTGGAGATCAAGGAGGTCCTCGCGGCCGGTGAAGGCGCGTCCTTCAAGGTCGGCAAGCCCACCCTGTCCGGCGCCTCGGTCTCCGCCACCGTGCTCGAGAACAAGCGTGGCGAGAAGGTCATCGTCTTCCGGAAGAAGAAGCGCAAGGGCATGGAGCGCAAACGCGGCCATCGCCAGGAGCTTTCCGTCATCAAGATCAACTCCATCACCGCCTAATTCGAGGAACCAGCCATGGCGCACAAAAAGGGTCAGGGAACATCCAGCAACGGCCGCGACAGCCACTCGCAGCGTCTCGGCGTGAAGCGTTTCGGCGGCGAGTCCGTCATCGCCGGCAACATCATCGTTCGCCAGCGCGGCACGAAGCTGCACCCGGGAAAGAACGTCGGCCAAGGCCGCGATTTCACGCTCTTCGCGCTCACCGATGGCGTCGTGTCCTACGACAAGGCGCATCGCCGCGTGTCGGTTGTCACCGCCTGAGCGATTCTTTCTCTCCGCGAAAGCCGGCCCCACCGTGGCCGGCTTTTTTATTGCACTCCGGCGGCCGCGTGCCCGCGTAGTTGGTACTCCGCCGCACCCCATGAATCCGACCCGAATCGGCGGCTATTTTGCCGCACTGTTAATACTCGTCGCGGTCCACGCGGTGGCGGCACCGCGGATCACCGAAACCTTCGCGGTTGCCGCCCCGGCGGATTTCGAACTTCGCGAACCAGAGGATCTGCGGCGCCTCGCTTCGTTTCCCGCCAGTCGCCTCACTTCGCTCGACGAACACGCCCCCGCGATCGGCCGGCCGGAGTGGTTCAAGCTTCGATTGGAGCGCGCAAATTCGGAAACCGTCGCCGAGCTCTCCTTCCGCTTGCTGGCCGGCACGCAACGTCGGATCGAGGCTCACTTGGTGGAGGAAGGACAATGGGTCGCGAGCGCAACCTCCGGCTACCGCGTCCGGCCCGAAAAACGCACCCATCCTTCGGTTAAGCTCATCCTCCCGCTCGCCGCCTGGAAGGGAAACGAAGCCGAGGTGTACGTGCGCACGGAGTGCGACTTCCGGACGCCGCTGGATCCGATGCTGCTCAACCGGATCGAAGTGGAACGGGAGGGCGACACGCACCTTGCGCTGACGGTCGCCTACTACTCCGGAGCCCTCTTCATCCTGATCGTCCAGGCAGTGCTCTATTTTTATTTCCGGGAACGGGCCATCCGTGACTACCTGCTGCTTACCGCCGGCTTTCTGGCCACGGCCTTGGTGCGGAGCGGGCACTTCGACTTCGCCCTCGGCGGGGCGTTCGGCGGTTCCTTTTACCTGGGCGACTGGGCCCTGCCGCTACGCCTGCTTACGATGTTCCTGATCATCGGGGCGTTTCG
>CAXRGI010000393.1:0-9022 GCA_964229935.1 Opitutales bacterium | reverse complement strand
GTAGTGGACGGAACCCCGGGCGAAGTGCTTAAGTTTCTCCCTGGCATCACCATGAATTATAGCGCCGGCGAAGCTCGCTCGGTGTCAATGAACGGGGTGCCTGCCAGCAACGTTCCCATCACCGTCGGTGGTTTCGATCTCGCCAGTTCGAACGGCACTTCCCGCGTCACCACCCTCGACCAGTTCTCCGTCAACAATATCGCCCGAATCGAGAAGAACGACTCTCCCACACCGGAATCCCCCGGTTACGCTCTGGCCGGCTCCGTGAATATGGTCCCGCGTAGCGCATTTGAACGCTCCAAACCCTCTCTTACCGCCAGCGGTTTCATGATGATGAAGGATGGCGATCGGCATTTCAACCGCACCGCTGGGCCGTTCAACGAGCCGATGCGTAAAGTAACCGAGGGCGGTAATTTCTCGGCCGTGATTCCGGTAAACAAACGGTTCGGCTTCACCCTTTCCGGCAACGCGATTCCCCACCAGTACAGTTACGAGGACGTCGCCATCAGCACCTGGCGCGGCAACGGTTACGCGACCAACGTGGCCGCGACCGCGACCACCGGCTTGCCCGACACGACTCCGGACAAACCTTATCTGAGCGATTTCGCCGTCCGCGATAGCACCCGCGATAATCCTACAGTCTCGTTGGGGTTCACTGCGGATTTCAAGGTCACGCCCATCGACACGCTCTCGCTGGCTTTCAACTGGAGTTGGATCGGTGTGCTTCACAACCCGCGCACCTTGACTTTCCTTGTTAACCGCGTCCTGCCGGGCGACTGGGGCCCGACCTATACCAAAGGAGCACCGGGAGGCTTTGGAGAAGTCCGCGTTCAAAGTGGTGCCCAGACTTGGTTCTCTACCACGAGTACACCTACGCTCACTTGGCGGCATGACGGCCCCATCTGGAAGGCAGAAGCCGGCGCCGGATGGTCGCGCTGCAGCCTGCACATTCGCGACATCGACAAGGGATTATTCGGTGCGGCTCAGGCCCGACGCACCGGTGTTACAGTGTCGTTTTCCGACATCTTCTACCTTCGACCCAACACGATCACCGTCACGGATGACAAAGGCGCCGCGGTCGACCCCTACAAACTCGATAACTATTCGCTAGTCAGTTCCGACGACCATCCCTACGACCTAATCGATCTGAAGCGAAGTGCCTACGCCAACCTGCGGCGCGATTTCACGGTGGGAGGGGTGCCCTTCACGTTGAAAGGCGGGATTGATATTAGGGAAAACGTGCGGGACCGCACCGGAGGCACGACGCCCTGGACCTTTGTTGGCGCTGATGGCCGCGCCAGCACTACCCCTGTCGGCAACGATGATTCGGCCGGCGTAGTGCTCGATGAGGCCTTTTCGCAGCGGTTCGGTCCGTATGGATTCCCGCGTATCCAGTGGATCGACAACCACGAATACTACTCCCTCTATAAGGCTCACCCCGAGTACTTCAGAATCAATCAGGATTCGGCCTACCGGTCGAAAGTCAGCACCCAACGCTACGCCCGTGAGACCACCTCGTCGGCCTACCTCCGCGGCGACATCGCGTTCTACCAGCGCCGCCTACAGTTCACGGGCGGCCTGCGCGCGGAACAGACCAACGCTAGGGGAGAGGGTCCGCTCACCGATCCCACCCGGGCCTTTCAGCGCGATGCCCAAGGGCAGGTGATCTACCAGCGCGACGCCAACGGCAACATTCTCAGGAACACCCAAGGCAACCCGCTTCCGGCCCTCATCGTTCCCACGACTGCAGGCCTGCCGTACTCCCAGCTCACTTACATTTCGCGCGGGCAAATTGCCGAAAAGGAATACCTTCGCCTGTTTCCTAACCTCAACGTGAGCTACCGCGCGCTCGAGGACCTCGTGCTGCGTGGCGCGTACTACTGGTCGGTGGGGCGTCCTGATTTCAGTCAGTATGCTGGAGGCAGCACCCTTCCCGATACGACACAGTTGCCCAGCTCTACCAATGTCATTTCCGTCAACAATCCGGGCATCAAGGCTTGGAGCGCTCGCACCTACAAACTGCGCGTCGAATACTACTTCGATCGCGTCGGCCAGATTTCGATCGGTGGCTTCCGCCGGGACTTCACGAATTTCTTCGGCAGCACCGTCCTCAGGGCGACCCCCGAATTTCTCGCCCTCAACAATCTCGATCCGAGCGTATACGGCAATTACGACGTCGCCACCAACTTCAACCTGTCATCGCCGGTCCGGATGACCGGTCTTGAGTTCGATTACAAACAGGCCCTTACGTTCCTGCCCGCGTGGGCCCAAGGCGTCCAGGTCTTCGCCAACGCCAGCGCGCAACGCGCCACCGGCCTCACGGCGGCCGCGAATTTCGCCGGCTACGTCCCACGTTCGGGCGCATGGGGCATCAGTCTCACGCGGCCTAAATACCTCCTGAAGGTCAATTGGAACTACCGCGGCATGAATCGCGGCGGCCCTGCTGCCGCCGGTCGAAGCATTGACCCGAACACTTACAACTGGAGCGCCAAGCGGCTCTATATCGATCTCACCGGGGAATACAAATTTCACCGGAATTACACTCTCTTTGCCAACATGCGAAACGTCGCCAATCAATTCGAAGATTCAAAGGTTTACGGGCCCAATACGCCGAACTACGCGCGCTTCCGCCAACGCATCGACTACGGATCCGCTTGGGTATTCGGCGTCCGAGGCAACTGGTGACCCTGCTGCCCAAGCTCATTCATATCTCTGCCTCGCCATGATCGTCCACCCTCTCATCGGATTCGTTCGCTTGACGCTCGTCGCCGCGCTCTGGGAGTCCGCGCCGGTCGTTGCCGCGCCGGAGAAGTGGGAGGCAGAGATCGACCAGTTCACCGCCGCCCGCTGAAGTCGCCAACGGGCGGCTGCGCCTGCTCTTCCTCTCCTGCGGCACCGAGGATCCGCGCTACCGGGGTCAGCTCCGTCTGCACCAAACCCTGCAGCACCACGGCATCCGCCACGAGTGGCGCACGTTCCCGGGCGCCCATGAATGGAAAGGTTGGCGCCACTCACTCGCGGCGCTGCTTCCCATTTTGTTTCGGCCAGAGACCCGCTGAGGGCCCCTGTTCGGGAGAGCGCATCTCACCTTGCCACCGCCCTGCTCGGGTTCTCCGCCGGTGGTTGCCTTCGGATGGGCCAGATGTTGATCGTCCTGCTCTGTGATCCCGCCCCTGCTCCCCGCGTTTTTCCTCTCCGCCCTGCGCCGGTGGCGCGTCTCCGGTCATGCGATTCCGGCGCGGGCGGCTTTGCTCGCTGTGCTGCTCGGCGCCCCCGCTTGGTCCGCGCCGGCCGCGGCGACGGGCGTTATTGAGGGCCGGGTGTTCGACGCGGCGCGGGGCGAGTATCTCGAGAACGCGCTCGTCAGCGTGGAGGGGGCTTCGCTCGAGACGCTCACCGACGCCACCGGTTCCTACCGGCTCGCGGCGGTTCCCTCCGGCACCGTGCGGCTGCGGGTCTTCTACACCGGTCTGGCCCCGCTGACGGTCCCGTTGGCCGTGCCCGCCGGCGGCACGCTGCAGCGTGACTTCACGTTCGCGGCCCCGGGCGGCGGGAAGGGGGCCGAGGTGGTCACGCTCGGCGCGTTCCAGGTCTCCAGCTCGCGCGAGATGGAGGGCTCGGCCCTCGCCGTGAACGAGCAGCGGTTCGCGCGCAACATCGTCAACGTCGTCTCGGCCGATGAGTTCGGCCCGGTGGTCGACGGGGCGATCGGCGAGTTCATGAAGTTCATCCCCGGCGTCCGCATGAACTATGTGAACGGCGACCCGCGGCTGATCTCGATCGACGGCGCACCCCCGAGCAACGTCCCGATCTCGCTCGGGGGGTTCGACCTCGCGACGGCCGGCGGCGGCTCGCATATGGCGCGGCACGTCCCGCTCGACCAGGTCTCGCTGAACAACGTCTCTCGCTTCGAGGTCACCCGCTCGCCGACGCCCGACGTGTCCGGCTCTGCCCTAGCCGGAAGCGTGAACCTCGTGCCGCGGAGCGCCTTCGAGCGCAGCCGGCCGTCCTACAATTACAGCCTCGCGTGGATGTGGAAGGACTCCGAGCGCGCCTTCGGCCGGCGCACCCCGGGGCCGGGCTACGGGGGCCGGATGACCTACAAGATACGTCCGGGGTTGGACGCCTCCGCCATCGTGCCGTTGAACCGGAACTTCGGCTTCACCGTCTCCGCCGGCTACTCCGAGCAATATTCCCCCCGCGACCGCGCCGGCATGAACTGGCGTCCGGTCGCGTCCGGCAGCGGCGTGGCCCCGTTCACCAACCCGTACCTCGGTGTGTTCGGGTGGTACGACGGCGGTCAGGAGACGACGCGACAGTCGTTCGCAGCCACCCTCGACTGGCGTCCCGCGCCGCGCGACCGCCTGGCGTTCGCCTTCAACTACGGGCTCTTCGAGCAACGGACCGCGACGCGGTTCCAGACCCTCACCATCAACACCATCCGGGCCGGCGACTGGAGCCCCGTGCACGCGTGGGGTACGGCGAGCACGTTTCCCGCCACCGGTACGGCGGCGAACAACGGCCAGTTCTCCATCGCGAACAGCGGCGCGCGGCGCTACGGTTTCACCGCCACGCCGTCCCTGCGCTGGCTCCACGACGGCCCGGTCTGGAAGACCGACGCCGGCCTCAGCTACGGCGCCTCGCGCATCCATTTCCAGGACATCGACCGGGGCGCCTTCAACGGCGTCACCGTCCAGCGCAACTACGTGCAGGTGAAGTTCGACGACATCTTCCACCTGTACCCGCGCCGCATCACCGTCCTCGATCCCGCCGGGCGCGTGGTCGACCCCTCCCGGCTCGAGAACTACTCGGTCGTCTCGGCGACCAGCACCCGCAAGCTCACGCACGATATCGCGCGCCAGGCCTACTTCAACGTGCGCCGGACATTCGACGTGCGCGGCGCGCCCGTGACGGTGAAGCTCGGCGCCGACTGGCGCGGGCGCACGCGCGACGCACGGGGCGTGGGCACGGAAACCTACACGTGGGTCGGCGACGACGGCGTCGCCAGCACGACGCCCTTCCGCCAGAACGGCCTCGCCAACGACGACAGCGCGCTGCCGTTCCTCGACGCCTCGTTCTCGGAGCGCATCCCCACCTGGAACCTGCCGAAGCAGCAGCACGTCGACAACGCGCGGCTGTGGGCGGATTACCGGACCAATCCGCGGCGCTGGACCCGCAACGCCAACACCGACTACGTCAACGCCACCAACGCCTCGATGGTGGCGCACGAGACGATCTCGTCGCTCTTCTGGCGCAACGACGTGGCGCTGTTCCAGAACCGCCTCAAGCTGGTCGCGGGCGTGCGCGGCGAGCAGACGAACATCGACGCCGAGGGGCCGCTCAACGACCCGACCCGCGCGTTCCAGCGCGACGCCGCGGGCCGCGTGCTCCGATCGCCGGCCGGCGTCCCGCTGCTCGTCGTCCCGGTCAACGCGGGGATCGCCTTTTCGCAGCTCACGCTGCTCGACCGGGGATACCGCGCGCGCAAGGAGTACCTGCGCCTCTTCCCCAGCGTGAACGCCAGCTACAATCTGGCGGAGAACCTGATCGGTAGGTTCGCGTGGTACCGGACGGTCGGGCGCCCCGACTTCAACCAGTACTCGGGCGGCCTCACGTTGCCCGACATCGAGCAACCCAAGCCCGGCGACCGCATCACGGTGAGCAACGTCGGGATCAAGGCGTGGCAGGCGACGACGTGGATGTCGCGGCTGGAGTATTATTTCGGGAACGGCGGCGAGGTGAGCGGCGCCTTCTTCCTGCGGGATTTCAACAACTTCTTCGACAGCGTCACCATTCCGGCCACGCCGGAGTTCCTCGCGGCCTACGGCCTCGATCCCGAGACCTACGGGCAGTACCCGGTGGCGACGCGGATCAACAACCCGCTCAACGTGCGGATGACGGGCATGGAGCTGAACTACCGTCAGGCCCTCACGTTCCTGCCCGCGTGGGCCCGGGGCGTGCAGTTCTTCGCCAATGTCACCTCGCAGCGCGCCAAGGATACCGACGAGCTCGTGGACATGACGCCGTTCAGCTTCAACTGGGGCCTGAGCCTGACGCGTCCGAAGTGGAACGTGCGCATCAATGAGAATTACCGCGGGCAGAAACGGGTGGGGGCGGTGACCGGCAACGGCATCGAGCCCGGTTCCTACGACTACTACAAGAAACGCCTCTTCATCGACGTGAGCGCGGAGTATTACCTGCGGCCCGCGCTCGGGGTCTTCCTCTCCATCCGTAACCTCAACAACGCGCCGGAGGACGAGAAGATCTACGGCCCGAGCACGCCGGACTACGCCCGCTTCCGCGCCCGCGAAGCCTACCACCCGCTCTGGACCGTCGGCCTCAAGGGCCGTTTGTGATCAGACGAAACCGCGCAGGCTCTTCCCGGCTTCCCCAGCACGAGAGGCCGTATCCACGAGGTAGCGCGGGCGTCTTTTCCCCCACTATGCGATCGCTTGTCCGCCCGGCCCTCGGGCTAATATTTCTGCTGACCAGCGGCTTCCTGGCTATCGATTTGCCCGCCGCGTTGCCGCTTGATCAGCGGCCGGCGCGGGCGGACGAATGGGGCTACCGGCCGGCGGATGGCGCGACGGTGCCGCTCAACCCGCCTTCGTTCACGTGGATCGCGCCGGCCAACGCCGTCACGTACGACGTTCAATGGTCGGGGGATGCCGTGTTTCCGGCGGGATCGACGACCACGGTCGAGGGCGTGACATGGCCGACTTACACGCACCACGCGGCGTTCCGGCCGGGCGTCTGGTTCTGGCGCTACCGCGCGGTCACGGAGAAGGGTGAGACGACCGGGTGGAGCATCGCGCGCCGGGTCGAGGTGCCGGCCTCGGCGACGGAGATGCCGATGCCCTCGGTGGCGCAGCAGCGGGAGCGCGTCCCGGCTTCGCATCCGCGGCTCTTTCTGCGGCCCGAGGACCTGCCGCGTCTACGGGAACTGGCGCAGGGTCGAGAGGCGGAGGCGTTCGCGGTGCTGCGGAAGGCCGCCGACGGCTACATCCGGAAAGGCCCCACGCCGGAGCCGGCGAACCGGGGCTCCGCGCGGGACAAGAACAACCCCGAGTTGATCAAGTACTGGTGGCCCAATCGGGAGCAGACCGAGGCGGCGTGCAACGAGGCCGAGACGCTCGCGTTCGTCTACCTGCTCACCGGCGACAAGACCTACGGTGAGGCCGCGCGCCGCTGGGTGCTGCACCTCGCTTCTTGGGATCCCGCCGGCAACACCAACTTCACGCTCAACTGCGAGGCGGCCAAGCCGCTGCTGTACCGCCCGGCGCGCGCCTACGACTGGGCGTGGGACATGTTCACCCCCGACGAACGCGCGAAGGTGCAGGCGGCGATGCGCGCCCGCGTGATCGACGCGTGGAACAGCGGCGAGGTGAGCCGCGGGACGGGACACCTCCAGCGTCCGTACGGCAGCCACGCCAACCGCGTGTGGCACAAGATCGCCGAGGCGGGGATCGCGTTCCTCGATGAGATTCCCGAGGCGCCGCGCTGGCTCGATTACGCGGTGAACAAGTTCTTCGCCTGCTACCCGGTGTGGTCCGACGACGACGGCGGCTGGCATGAGGGCGTCAGCTATTGGAGCGGTTACCAAAACAAGGCCGTTTGGTGGCTGCAGGTCGCGCAGGCGGCGCTGGGGATCGACGGCATGAAGAAGCCGTTCTTCGCGCACGTGGGCGACTATCCCATGTACCTCGCGCCGCCGCACTCGCCCAACGCGGGTTTCGGAGACCTCTCGGGCCGGACGATCACGCCTCCGGCGTTCTTGGAATATCATCTGCGGGCGCGCGGGGCCAGCGGTGACGGCGGCCGCGCGGGTTACTGGCGTGACTGGGCCGAACGCGGCGGGATGTCGGCCAACGGCGGCTTCCTCGGGTTTCTCTACCGCGCCAACCTGCCCCCGCTGCCGCCGAAGCGGCCGATCACCGAGTTGCCGTCCTCCAAGGTCTTCCGCGGGATCGGCGTGGCCAGCCTGCACCTCACGCTCGCCGACAGCCGCGAGGACGTGCACGTCGCCTTCAAGTCGAGCCCGTTCGGCACCCAAAGCCACGGTCACAACGCCCAGAACAGTTTCCTTCTGAACGCGTACGGCGAGGCGCTGCTCGTCGCGAACAACTACCGGGACCTGCACGGGAGCAAATTCCACTACCAGTACGTGCACACGACGCGCGCGCAGAACGCCGTGCTGGTGGACGGTGAGGGTCAAATCCAGCACTCGCCCGCGGCCACCGGACGGATCATGCGGGAGGAGTTCCGTCCGGGTTACGACTATGTCGCCGGCGACGCCACCGCGGCCTACGGCGGCCGTCTCACGAAGGCGTGGCGTCATGTGGTTTTCCTCAAGGGAGCGCGGCCGTGCGTCGTGCTCTTCGACGAGCTCCTGGCGCCGCGTCCGGCGACGTACCAGTTCATGCTGCACGCGCCGCGGCCGTTCGCGGTCGACGAGGCGGCGGGGCGTCTGCGGGTGGAGCAACCGAAGGCCGGCGTGGAGATCGCCTACCTCGCGCCTGAGCCGTTGGGTTTCCAGCAGACCGACGGCTTTAACCCGCCGCCCACGCGGGAATTCCCAAACCTCTGGCACGTCGAGGCGGGCACGCGCGCGAAACGCGGCGCGATCGGCGTCGCGATGGTGATGGTGCCTTATCGCGCCGGGCAGGGCGCGTCATGGACCGCGCGGCGGAGCGAGACGTCCCTGGGTGTTACCATTGAGATCGATCTTGGGGCGGAAAAGACGACGGTGGTATTCCCTAAACCCGGAACCGACACCCCCGTACGGGTTGAGCGACGGTGAGGAGTCGGCGTCGTGATGCGCTGCGGAAAGGCTCCGCGGTGGAGCAACCACGGATGGCCGCGGATAAACACGGAGCCGGGAGTTCCGGTGGGCGAACCACGAAGAGACACGAAGGGACACGAATAACGGGGGCTGGTAGGATGTAGGCGCGGCCGCCCGCCGCGGTTTATGCTGCGACCGGACGTCCCGAGGCGATTCGGTCGGCTCGGATCTTTACCGGAG
>CAXRGI010000392.1:0-2362 GCA_964229935.1 Opitutales bacterium | reverse complement strand
GGCGGAGCCGGGCGGCGAGGTCGAGGTGCGCGAGCTGCCGGAACGCGTCGAGATCAACGTCCGGGTCTGCCCCGCGATCCGTCACCTTCGGGCGGGGAACCGTGAGATCGTGCGCGAGTATTGCCGCCATTGCCATATCCTCGGCGAGGCGCGCGCGGCGGAGGCGGGTCTGCAGATGCGGTTATCCGGCGGCGACGGCGCCTGCATCCACACCTACGCGACCCCGGCGGCCGCGTTACCGCCGCAGGATCCCGCGGCGATCCGGGAGGTGGCGTCATGATCGGCTGTCACGATTTCTGCGGTCATTACGAGTGGACCTTCGCGTGGCTGGAGCGCACCGGCGGGCATGCTCTGGTGCGTGATTACTGGGATGCGGCGATCAACCGTGACAGCCAGCGTCACGCCCGAGAATTGATCGAAAAGGAGGGTTTCGCCGGCATGGAAAAGTACTGGGGGCACACGTTGCTCGAGGAGTCGCCGGATCTTGGTTTCAACATCACGTCGGCCCCGGGGGTGTTCCGCATCGACATGCACGATTGCCCCTCGAAGGGCTTCCTGCGTCGCAACGGACTCGAGCAGTATCGCGACTATTGCGACCACTGCATGGGCTGGACGGGCCCGATGATGCGCGAGGCGGGCTTCGTCATCGACCACGAGCACAACCACCGCGGGCAGTGCTGGTGGGAGATGCGGCGCGCCGCGGAAAAGGGTGGTCACGCCGCGCCCGGATCGGTCTCAGGCGCGAAGGACGTGCGGCTGCGGCCCGATTGGCGGCCGCCCGGCGCGGTCCTCGACCGTTACGTCAAGGAAACGGATCCCGACCGGAAGTCGCCGCCGGCGTCCTGAACGCGGCCGGCGGGCGGCAGGCTCATTTCAACTGCGCCGCCACGAAAGCGAGCACTTCGCGCGTGTTGGCGTCGCCGGGCTCACCGAGCCGGTTGTTGAGGCTGTTGTGGTTGGCTTCGCGGTCCCCGAGCACCCGGACCGGAACGCCGGCACTCTTGAGCACCGCGCCGAGCCGCTGGGCCTGGATCGTGGTGTCGGGGTTGGCATTGATGTGCAGGATCAGGAACGGCGGGATGCCCTTGCCCGGGGCGACGTGGGTCACGGCGGAAAATTCCCGGTGCTGCTCCTCGGTGCCGAACTTCGCGCGGTGCGTTGATTTCGGCTCGGGTTGCCCGTGGACGCGACGGCGAGTCTCAGCGGTGGCAATGATCGCGGGCAGATCGAACGTGTCCCCGTCGACCGGCACGCAGCCCTTCAGTGAGGAAAACGGCACGCCCTCGGCGCGCGCGAGGCGGTCATCGGTGCAGAGCAGGGCGGCGAGTTGGGCGCCGGCGGAGTGTCCCATCACAAAGATAAGGCGCGGATCGCCGCCGTGGTTCGCGATGTTGCGGTGCACCCAACCGAGGGCGCGGGTGACGTCGCGGGTGAGGGTGGTCATGTCGACCTGCGGCAGCAGGCGGTAATTGATGGCGACGAAGACACAGGCGGCGGAGGCGAAGAGGCGCGGCTTGAGCTGGACGTCCGCCTTGCTGCCGGCCTGCCAGCCGCCTCCGTGGATCCAAAACACCACCGGAAGATCCTTCGCCCCGGCGGGCGCGTGGATGTCGAGCGTGTTGCGCTCATTGACTGGTGTGGCGTACGGAATGTCGCGCGTGACGGTGAGGGCCGGTTCAGCCGCGGACATGAGGGTGGCGGCGAACAACGAGCAGATCGCGAGGGCGGAGGATTTCATGAGGTAGGGGAGTTTTTCGAATGAACTTGGGGCGCTCTGTAGCCGGGGTCGGGTGACCCCGGCCTTCGTCGAAACGAGTATCAGTCGCAGGACACCCCGTCCACGCCGGTTCCATCGGGGCCAGCCTCCGGGACTGCTATGCAGCCCTGCGGGTGGAAAAGCGTCCGTTCAATCACTCACCGCAGGTCGCGGATGCCGTTTTTCAACGCGAAGAGCTGCGCGACCTCGGCCGCCGTGAGCGCGCGATCAAAAGCCGCCAGGTCGTCCATGTGCCCGACGTACGCGGCGGCCAGCACCAGCTGCACCTTGTCGGCCTGCCAGCCGAAACGCAGATCCCAATCCCGGATCACGCCGCGCGACTTTCCGTCGAGGAAGAGTTCGCCGAGGGCCGACTTCCCGGTGTTCACGCGGTGGAAGGTGAAGACGACATGCGTCCAACGTTCACGGGAGAACGGCGCCGTGTGCAATGCGACCATCGGACGCTCGGCGTCGGTCATCTTCGCCCAATCAACGCCGCGCGGATTCCAGATCTCGACGAGCGGGCGGATCGCGTAACGGAAATGACGGGGTTTCTCGTCCTTCGACCACTCTAGGAACATGAAGCCCTTCTTGGCGTCATCACCG
>CAXRGI010000391.1:0-16749 GCA_964229935.1 Opitutales bacterium | reverse complement strand
GACTCCGGGCGGATTTTCACCTCGGCCGACGCGGCGGATTGGACGTCCCGCGCCAGCGGTACCACAGCCGCCCTCTTCGCGGTCGCGGCCGGTCCGGAACGCTTCGTGGCGGCCGGCGCCAACGGCGTCGTGCTGTCGTCGGCCGACGGGAGCGCCTGGGCGGCCGGTTCCTCCGGCACGACCGGCACGCTGCGCTCCGCGGCGTACGGGGCGGGACGATTCGTGATCGTGGGTGACGGCGGGCGCGTGTTGCACTCAGCGGACGGCGCGACGTGGACCGCCGCGACCAGCGGCGTGACCACCCCCCTTCAGGTCGTAGCTTTCTATGACGGACCGGGCTTCCTCGCGGCGGGTGACGGAGGCGCGATGATAGCATCCCGGGATGGCGTGGAGTGGACCCCGGTCGAGACCGGCGTGGCCGAGACCATCAACGCGCTGGCGCGCACGCCACTCGGCTACGTCGCCTCGGTGGGCACCAACGGCATGCTGCTGGTCTCGCCCGACGCCGCGGACTGGTCCGGCAGCACGGTGCCGGTGAACCGCGCGCTGCGCGGCCTGGCGGCGAGCGCCGAAGCGATCGTGGCCGTCGGTGACCAGGGAGTCTCGCTCATCTTCGAGCTACGCGACAGCCGTACGGCGCCCGAAGTCCGCGTCCAGCCACAGGCCCAGGTCGTCGGGCCGGGTACCACGGTCCGCTTCACGGTTGAGGCACGTGGGGCGGAGGGTGCCGTGTACCAATGGTTCCGGGACGGCGTGGCGCTGCCCGGTGCGAACACCCCCGCACTCGAGATCGCCGCGGCGGGTCCCGCAAACGCGGGCGCCTACTCCGTGCAGATCACAACGCGCGGGGGCGCGACCCGCAGCACGGCCGCCGCGCTCACCATCGGGCAAATCGCCAATCCGGGACGACTGGTGAACCTGTCCATCCTCACCTCCCTGGCCTCGGCGGACGACGAATTCCGCTTCGGTGTCGTGGTCGGCGGAACCGGCACGGCGGGCGGCAAGGCGGTCCTGATGCGCGCCGTGGGCCCCTCGCTCGCGTCCTTCGGTCTGGGCGACGCCCTCGAGGATCCCCGGCTCGAGTTCTTTACCGGCGCGACGGCGGTCGGCGGCAACGATAACTGGGGCGGCAGCGCGTCGATCGCCGCGGCGATGGCGGGCGTGGGTGCGTTCCCGCTCGCCCGTGCGGATTCGCGGGATGCGGCGATCTCGTTCCCCAGCCTCGCGAGCGGGGCCAACTCCGCGCGTATTTCGGGAACCGGGCCCGGCGCGGTTCTGGCGGAGCTTTACGACGCGACGCCTTCGTCCCAGTTCACCGCTTCCACCCCGCGCCTGGTGAACGTCTCGGTACTGAAACACCTCGGGTCCGGAGTCACCGCGGGCTTCGTGATCGGCGGCGGCTCGCCGCGCCGGGTCCTCGTGCGGGCCATCGGCCCCGGACTCGCGATCTTCGGCGTCGGCGGCGTCGTGGCGGACCCGCGCCTCACGCTCTTCGCCGGTCCCAACGAGCGCGGCGGCAACGACAACTGGGGAGGAGGCGCCTCGCTGGCGGCCGCGTTCGCGCAGGTCGGCGCCTTCGCGCTCGCCACGGACTCCCGCGACGCCGCGCTGTTGGCCACGCTGGAGCCGGGCAATTACACCGTCCAGGTGGCCGGAGCGGGCGGCGCCACCGGCGTCGGCCTGATCGAGATCTACGAGGTTCCCTGAAACTCCGGCCGAGGCGCGCATCCGCCCGCGCGTGGCGGGCGTAGCACCGGCATGCGTGTTCGCCTGCTTCCCTTCCTGCTCGGTTTCGTCATCCTACCGCCCGCCATGGCGACCGAACAGGCTTTCCCGCCGACTGCGAGTGGAGTCAGCGAGTTGAAGACCCTTCCGGCGGGGGTGCTGCTGCGCTCCTCCGGTCAGGGCGAGTACTTCGACCGGGCAAACGATCTCTTCCGGCCGCTTTTCCGCTACATCTCTCGGCACGACATCGCGATGACCGTGCCGGTCGAAGCGCGGATCCGGGACGCAGCGATGTATTTCTGGGTCGCCGAGAGCCAGCACGCGAAGGTCGCGGGCAGCGAGGGAGCGGTCGTCGTCGAACGGCTTCCAGAGCGGCGGGTCGCGAGCCGCGGAGCACGAGGGTCTTATTCCCGGGATAATTTCGAACGCACGCGCGACGAGCTAATCGCATGGCTGGCCACCCGCACCGACGTCGAGGCCGCCGGCGAGCCGGTGGCCGTCTTCTGGAGCGGCCCGTTCACCCCGTGGTTCGTGAAGCGCTACGAGGTCCACGTGCCCGTCCGCCCGCGCCAGGCGGGCGCCTGATCACCTTCCCGGGGCGGCGCGCTCAGGCGAGCCGGATCGCCGCCGCCTGGGCGCGAAGGCAGAGCTCGGCCGCCTTGAAGGCGTGGTCCTGCGTCATCGCGTTCTCCGTGCGGTTCAGGCAGTCGAGAATGAATTCGCCGAAGAAACGGTAGCCGACCCGGCCCGCGACGTTCACCTGGTACTCACCCTTGCCGTCCACGATGAAGACCTGGTTGCCCGTGCGGTCGCGCGTGAGATCGACGTACTTGCGAAGCTCGATGAAGCCCTTGGTACCAAGGATGAAAGTGCGGCCGTCACCCCAGTTGCTCAGGCCGTCGGGGGTGAGCCAATCCACGCGGATCTGGTTGGTCGCGCCGTTGTCCGCCACAAACGAGGCCTCGCCGAAATCCTCCAGCTCCGGGGTTTCCGGGTTGGCGAAATTGCCGACTGCGGCGTGCGTGACGCGCGCATCGCGCGCCCCGGCATAGGTGAGGAATTGCTCGCACTGGTGGCTGCCGATGTCGCACAGGATGCCGCCGTACCTCGCCTTCTGGAAGAACCACGCCGGTCGCGTGCGCTTGTTCAAACGATGGGGGCCGAGCCCGACCACCTGCACCACGCGCCCCACCACGCCCTCGCGCACCAGCTGCGTCGCGAACATCCCGGCCTCGGAGTGCAACCGCTCGCTGTAGTAGACGAAATACTTCCGGCCCGTGCGACGCACGGCGGCCCGGGCCTGCTCCAACTGCTCGAGCGTGGTGAAGGGTGTCTTGTCGGTGAAGTAGTCCTTGCCCGCGTCCATCACCCGCAGGCCGATCGCGGCGCGTTCGGACGGAATCGCGGCGGCGGTGACGAGCTTCACGGCGGGATCGGCCAGAATCTCGTCGAGCGAGCGCGCCACCTTCACGCCGGGGTAGCGCGCGAGGAAGGGCGCGTGCTTGGCGGTATCGGGCTCGAAGAGCCACTTCAACGTGCCGCCCGCCTCCGCGAGCGAGGAGCACTGGCCCGAGATGTGTCCGTGGTCAAAATGCGCGGCGGCGAAGACGAATTCACCCGGTTTCACGACCGGTGACGGCTTCGGGCCCGGCGCGTAAGGACCGGGGCCTGCGGGGGCCTTTTCGGCGGCGCCCGCGCGCGAGACGGCCAGGGCGGCCGCGGCGACGCCGGGGGATTGGAGCAGGAAATTACGGCGGTTCATGGAGGAGAAAACTCGCGAGGTTCGTTTTATCGAGCGGCGATGGCGAAAAGGTGCGTCATCGTGGCGACGTACAGCGTGCCATTCGCGGCGACGGGCGTCGCGCTGACGCCGGCGCCTAGGTTCACCTCGGCCAGCAGGCGCTTCTCCCGCGACGCCGCGAACGTGAGAAACTCCCCGCGCCGCGTCGCGAAATACACCTTCCCGTCGGCGACCAGCGGCGTGGCCCACGACTCGCCCTTCACGTCGTGCGTCCAGATTCCCGCCCCCGTCGCGGCGTCCACGCAATGGAGGCGGCGTCCGGTGTCGGCGATGAACACCAGTCCGTCGTGGATCACCGGGCTGCTCATCACGTGCTGCACCAGCGGATACGACCAGACCTCGCGCGGCGGCACCCCGGAGGCCGGCGGCTCGAACACCTTCAACCAAGCCTGGTTCTTCCCCCACCAAAGATCACCCCCGAGGGCGACGTGCACCCGGCCGCCGTGGATCACCGGCAGGCCCTTGATGTTGCTGGGGCTCTCGCGGCGGTTGGTCGTGAACCGGTGCACCTGGGACTTGGGTCCGTTCGGATCACCGTCGTACTGCCAGAGTTTGCGCAACTTCCGCACCTCGCCCGGCGGCGGCGCCGCGGTCAGCGGCTCGAACCCGTAGACCACGCCGTCGCCCCCGCCGAAGACCACCGTTTCGCGCCCGTTCATTCGCAGCAACGAAGGCGACGACCAGGTGCAGTGGAATATCCGCGGGCCGATCCCCTCATCGTCGACCGCGACCAGTCGCCCCGTGGCGCGCTCCAGCACGATCAGGCTGGGCGCGTCGGGCGATTCGATTTCGCGGTGCGTGTCACCGACACCGTTGGAGGTGTTTACATAGAGGAAATCGCCGAGGGCCAGGATCGACGCGTGAGCGGAGTCGTGCTGTCGCACTTTGAGCGATCCGACCATGTCGAAAAGCCAGAGGATGTCGGCGTCGGTGGCCGCCACCGGCACCGTCTCCTGTCCCTCCGGTGTCTGGTGCCGCGCCTCGTCGACGAACGGTCCCTGGTTGCCATTGGCCATGCCCCGCGGGTCGAGGCAGGCCACCTCCCCGCGGTTGGTGACGACGTACACCAGGCCGTCCTCCACCGTAGCAGGCGAGCAGATGCCCATGAACGGCCAGTCCCAGAACTTGCTGGTGGTGATCTTCGGGACGACGAGCTGCCAGAGGAGCGCGCCGGTGCGCTCGTCGAGGCAGAGCATGACGCCACGGTCACCTTCGTGACGCGGATCGCGCGGCACGCGGTTGTTGGTGCCGAGATAGATGCGGCCGTCGGCGATGACGGGCGTGGAGTGGGTGTCGCTTCCCAGCCGCGCGGTCCAGCGCACGTTCGCGCCGGTCTTCGGGTCAAATGAGTCCGGGAGGCCGCGCTCGGGCGAAACCATGTTGCGGGTGTAACGCTCGCCCCACTGCGGCCGGTCCCCGGCGCCAAGTGGTGATCCCATCAGGCCGGCGCACACAAGCAGCAGGGGAAACACACGGAGGGCGGACATGGATTTTTTCTCAGCGAGCCAAACGAGCGAGGCAACCGCATTGATCCCACGCGCGCCGCGGGAGAAATACCGCTTAACATCTGTCCTTCCCCCGTGACCCAGCCAATAAATCCGAGACTAAAGCGAGCTGGTCACCCCGTGCTACAGCGGGAGCCTTCCGGGAAATGCCGACGACCGTATCGGGCGCGAAATCCGCGATCAGCGCCACCGCGAAGCGGAAACGCCGGACTTCATCCTACCCGCGGGGTCTCGCGGGGCCGAATTCGCCGCGCTTGGGCCTTTCGTGCCGGGCCCGAAACCCGGGCTGAAGCGAAAACGCCGCCCTCCGGTCGCGGACGACCGGGGGCGACGGCTGACGAGCGAACGCTCAATAACGCTCGCTCCACATCGCATCCAGCAGCGAGATCTGGCTGGGACTAAGCATCGCGCGCACCGCCTCGCCGTGGCGGAGGAACATCGCGTTCATGCGGTCCTTGACGTCCTCCGGATCGAGATCCTCGAGGCCGTTGATGATGCCGATATCAACCCGTTGACGCTCACGGATCGAGGCGACCCGCTTCAGCTGCACGTCGGTCATGCCGAGCGTCGTCGAGAGCCAGCTGAACGGCTGGAGTCGCTCAACGAGGTTCTCGCCGAGGATCATATCCACCCGATCGCGCTCCTGGCGGACCCAGCCCGCGAGCAGCCCGCGTTGCTCGAACGTGAGGACGTCGGAAACAAGAATCCCCTTGGCTTTGACCACCTCAGTGGTGCTGGCGCGGCGTTCGGCCGGTGTAAGCGAGCTGTCACTGGCGATTGCGCCGAGCTCGGCCCGCTGTCCTTCGCGGATCGCGGCGATCTCCTCCTCCTGCCAAACCGAGAGGTCGAGCGCGCGGCTGGCAGGATTGCCGGGCAGCAGCCGCTCGGCATGGTCCTCCGCGGCCAGCAACACGGCGGGTCCCGAGTACGGGGTTGTATTCTGGAGCGACCGAGCTTCCAGGGCGGGGGCCCCGAAATACGGGGTTGTTTTCTGGAGCGGCTGGGCGTGCAGGGCGGCGGCCCCGAAAGCCAGCGCGACGAGGCTCAGCGCCCCGATGGTCATCGTTTTCATGGCATTACGTTTCGTTTCCTGATCGGCACCCCGGCCGTCGTCCCTTCGTCGGCTTTCGCCACATCAGGGCGCCGTTGCGGTCCGGAGCCACCAGCGCGAAAGTACCACCGCCCGATGATCTCACCATCGGCCATCCCACCGAGATGGAATGTGCCCGGCGTTAATTCTGGCGCGACCGTGCTCCCCGCGCATTCTGACATGACCGCTTCCTGCCGCTTGAAACCTCGCCGCCTTCCGCTGCTGCTCGCCCTCATTGCGCCACTTCCGGTGAGTCCGGCGGCGACCACGCACGAAGTCTGGCCCCAGTTCCGCGGCCCCGCGGCCTCCGGAGTATCGCGCGCCGATCCGCCGGTGCGCATCGGCCCCGGCGAGCCGCACCGCTGGAAAGTACCGGTGCCCTGGTCGCCCTCCTCACCTGTCATTTGGGGCGATAGCCTCTACCTAGCCACCTTCGAGGAAGGGGAACTGCAGGTGCGCGCCCACGCCACCGCCGATGGCTCGCTGCGCTGGAAGCGCAGTCTCCGCCCGTCGAGCCTCGAGGAGCACCATCGGTCCGACGGCAGCCCGGCCGCCTCCACGCCCGCGACGGATGGTCGCCACGTCGTCAGCTACTTTGGCTCCTTCGGCGTCATTTGCCACGACACCGCCGGCCGGGAACTCTGGCGCCGGCCGATGCCCGTCGCCGAAAGCGGAGGCAAATTCGGCACCGGCACCTCCCCCGTCATCAGCGGCGACCATGTGCTGCTCAACCGCGATGTGTACCAGGGCTCGGCCCTGCTCTGCCTCGACCTTGCCACCGGAAAAACCCGCTGGGAAACGCCGCGGCCGGAGTCACCCGGCAGCTTCGGGACCCCCGTGGTGTGGAACGCCGCCGGCCGCGAGGAGGTCGTGGTCGCCGGCACCGCGCAATTGAAGGGCTACGATCTGCGCACGGGGGAGGAGCGCTGGGTGATCCGCGGCGTGGCGGGCGTCGTCTGCACGACCCCGGTCATCGGCGACGGCCTGTTGTTCTTCGCCGCCTGGTCCCCGGGGCAGGCCGACTCCCCTCGCCAGCCTTGGGAGGAGTTTCTCCGCCGCAACGACCGGAACGGGGACGGGATCGTCGAGCTTGGGGAAATCGACGCGACGCGACGCGACTACCTGCGCGGCATGGACCGCAACCGCGACGGCCGGTTCACCCGCGAGGACTGGGATTTGCTCAAGGAGGGAGACGCTCGCGCGGAGAACGTGCTGGTCGCCGTGCGGCCGGGCGGCCGCGGCGACATCAGCGAGACGCACGTCGCATGGAAATACCGCCGCGCCCTGCCCTACGTACCCTCGCCGCTCTACCACGACGGCCGGCTTTATTTCGTGCGCGACGGCGGGCAACTTTCGTGTCTCGACGCCCGTACCGGTGAGCCCGTCTACGCGCAGGAGCGCCTGGGCACCACCGGCAACTACTACGCGTCCCCCGTGCTGGCCTCCGACCGGATCTACCTCGCCTCACTCGCGGGCAAGTTGACGGTCATCCGCGCCGGTGGCGCCAAGCCGGAGATCCTGCACCAGGCGGATTTCGGCGCGCGCATCCTGGCCACCCCGGCGCCGGTCGGCAACCGGATCTACGTGCGCACCGCGACCGACCTCTGGGCTTTCTGAGTCATTCCCCTCCACTTCAATCCATGCAAACCCGACAACTTGGTCGCACCGATCTTCATCTCACCCCCCTCGGGTTCGGAGCTTGGGCGATCGGCGGTGGAAACTGGGTCTTCGGCTGGGGTAGCCAGGACGACCGGGACAGCATCGCGGCGATCCGCGAGGCATTGGACCTCGGGATCAACTGGATCGACACCGCCGCGGTGTACGGCCTCGGGCGATCGGAGGAGGTAGTCGCCCGCGCCCTGGAGGGGGTTTCCCCGCGGCCGCTGATTTTCACCAAGTGCGGCCGTGTCTGGAACGAGCGGCGCGAAGTCGGCAAGGACATCTCCGCCGCCAGCATCCGTCGCGAATGCGAGGCCAGCCTGCGTCGCCTCCGGGTGGAGACGATCGACCTCTACCAGATCCATTGGCCCGAGCCCGACGAACGCATCGAGGAAGGCTGGACGGAGATCAACCGCCTGCGCACCGAGGGCAAGGTGCGCTGGGTCGGCGTCTCCAATTTCAACGCGGCGCAGCTGGAGCGCGCGGAGCGGATCGCACCCGTCGCCTCGCTGCAGCCGCCCTACTCCATGCTGAGACGCGAGATCGAGCCCGCCGTGCTCCCTTGGTGCGCGGCCCACCGCACGGGTGTGATCGTCTATTCTCCCATGCAGTCGGGGCTGCTCACCGGCGCCTGGACGCACGAGCGCTTGGCCGCGCTGCCCGCCGACGATTGGCGGCGGGACAAGAACCGCCACTTCCAGGAGCCGCTGTTCTCCCGCAACCTTCGGCTCGTCGAGGTGCTGCGCGGCATCGCGGCCCGCCACGGCGCCACGCCTGGCCAGATCGCGCTCGCTTGGACACTCCGCCATCCCGCCGTCACCGCGGCGATCGTCGGCGCGCGCCGCGCCGGTCAGCTCAAGGAACTGCTGCCGGCGGCCGGGCTGAAGCTCGCCCCGGAGGATCTCGCGGCGATCGATGCGTTTCTCGCCGCGAATCCCGAGTGAAGGGGCGAGCTTAGCGCGCGGCCTTCAGGATCTCGGCCACGCAAACTGCCCCGAAGGCCAGGAGGGAAAGCACCAGCGCGGCATTGCCCGTCCGACCGTTGGCCAGCGCGCCCATCCACTCCCGGCGGTTGTTCAGGTAGAGCAGCGTCGCCGCTAGAAACGGCATGACGAAAGCACCGGTGATCGAGAACGTCACCACGACCGCGACCGGTTCCTTGTGCCAAAGCAGCAGGAGTGGCGGGCCGGCGAGAAACCCGAGCGCGCCGAGACGCACCGTGCGCTCCCGGGCGGGGTCGATCCCGACTTTACCGTCACAGGCTCCGCACCACGCATCGACGATGTCGGTGTAAATCTGCGGAACGCCCTGCCAGACGCCGAGCATCGCGGTGAAAACGGTACACCAAAACCCCAGCAGGAAAACCACCCTCAACCAGGGACCCGCGACGGCGCCCAGCCGATCGGCCACGTCCAGCGCGAGGCGGGCTCCCCCGCCGCGCGCCTCCACCCCCGCGGCGATCACCACGAGCGCCACTCCGAACAGCCCCGTGAAAACGTACGCCAACCGCACATCCGACCGCACGGCCCCGATCCGCCCCGCCCCGCGCCAGCCTTCACCGCGCATCCAGTAACCGTAGCAAATGACCGTGAGGCTGCCGCCGATACCGCCCAGCAACGCCAGCACCTGCGGCGCCCCGCCCGGAGGAATCACAGGCATGACCAGACCGCGCAGCAGGTCGCCCGCCGAAGGCGCCGCCAGCACCGCGCAACCGAGGACGCACACGGCCATCACCGCCACGAGCGCCTTCATCACTTTTTGGAAGCGCGCGTAGCGGTTGCCCGTCACCAGCGCCGCCGCGAACAAAGCGTGCGCCGCACCCCACTGCGCGGTCGTGCCGAATCCCGCCAGACTGGCCCCGGCGATCCCGCACGCGCTGCTGAGCGATGCCCCGACCATGAAAGTCCAGAACACGAGATACGCGCCGAAACCCGCTCCGGCCCAGCGAGGCAAACGGGTCACCCACGCGCGGGCGATCGTCTCCCCCGTCGCGAGTTGCCAGCGCGCCAGCGCCTCCGTGATCACGTACTTGAGAGCCACCGTCAGCACCACCGCCCAAAGCAGCGTGAGTCCGAAGCGCATGCCCGTGACCGCCGCCACCACCACATCGCCCGCGCCTATTCCCGAGGCGGCGAGGAGCAGGCCCGGGCCCACGGAACGCCCGCGCGGCGCCGCGTCCGGCGGTACCGCTCCCTCCGTCATCGCGCCGCCTCCGCCAACAGTTTCACAAGGTTCCGGCCCAGCTCCAGCCGGTCGTCCTCCGTCGGGTGGCGACCCAGCTTCCGGCCCGGCCCGATCCGCGTCTCCAAGAGCATCATCGGCACCCGTGCCTCGGCCCAGACCGCGTTCGTGGTGTTCCGCGGTCCCCCGCCCGCCGCGGGAGTCACGGCGAGTTTTGGACGGGACGGATCAAACGAGCTCCGCGTCAGCGCCAACTCGTGAAAGCGCGTCATCCGCGCCAAAACCGCGTCGTCATCCGCCATCGTCTCCAGGTACTCGCCGGTCTCGGTGTTGTGCAGGTTCAGCGCGAGGTCGATCGACTGGCGCGCGTGGCGTTCCAGCATCGCCCTTTTCACATGCCAGATCTCCGGCGCTCGTCCGCGCCATCCTTCGTCGCGCACGCCGACCTCGTCCCAATGGCGGTTCGGATCAAATCCGTTCACATTGAACCGCACCTCTCCACGGGCGACCGAGTCGGGATTGATCATCGGCAAGAACCAAAAGACGTTCCCCGCCCGCAGCTGCACGGCCTCCGGATCCGCGGAAAGCGCGAACCGCAGCGCCCCTTCGATAATCCGCGAAGTGTCCGCCTCCCACGCGTGCTGGCGTGCCTGTAGCCAGATCACCCGCTTTCTGGCGTCGGGCACCCCGGCGTCGGTTACTCGCACCAGGTGCAGCGGGCGCCCGAGGACGGAACGTCCGATCTCCTCCACCCGCGCGTGCGGGCTGCGTCCGGCCTCCTCCACCAACGCGGCCGCCCGGGCCACCGGATACGGAGGAATATGCGCCAGCCAAAGCGTGTCGGCCCCAGCGGGCAGGGTGAAGCGAACTTCCTTCCGCTCCGCATCCCACGAGAAGTTCTCGACATGCGTCCAACGTTCGCCGTCGCGGCTCATCACCGGGCGGTACCAGGCCCCTGCCCACGAAATCACCGGCCGGTCGTTGTACTCCCCATCGAATCCGGTGACCCGCACCTTCACCGCTCGCCCCTCCAGTTGGTCGAGGCGCACCGCCCACCAGGTGGTCTGGCGGTTGCGACCGCGCGCGTCCTGCTGCCCCCGGGGCCGGAGCCGGAACTCCGTCTCTCCGAGGACCTCGATCAACCCGACCGATGCGCCTTCCCAAGCGGTGTTGAACAGGATCGGCCGGGGAGCGGTCGCCGCAGCCCCGAGCTGGGCGCGGAGAAAAACCGACAAAAGTAACAGCGGGACGAGCCGTCTCATCCGCCGAACCAAACCACCCCGGCGGGCCGCGGCGAATCTTTCCGCGGAATCCAACGGGGCGGCGTGTGCGGCGTGCGGACATCTGCCAACGCGTTGCGCCGCCGGCGGACGGCCGCGACTTGTCACGCGAAGAGCGATACGAATACGGTTCCGCCATGCCTCTGTCCCCGCATGTCCTCTTACCCCGCCGCGACGCCATCCTCGAGGCCGTGGCGCGCGTGGCGGATGTCATGGCCGCCGCCGGGCCGTGGCGGGAGCGGGTTCCCGAAGCGCTCGCCATCCTCGGCCGGGCGACGGGCGTCAGCCGGGTCTACATCTTCGACGTCGCGGAAAGCGCAGCCGGCAGGCAAGTCGTCAGTCAGCGTTTCGAATGGGTGGCTGAGGGCGTGACGCCGCAGATCGATGTGCCGGAACTGCAGGGCGTGGATCTGATCGAGGCCGGGTTCGCGCGCTGGGGCGCCGACCTCGCGGCGGGGCGCGCGGTGTTCGGAGACGTGGAGGATTTCCCGGCGAGCGAACGCCCGCTGCTCGAGATGCAGCAAATCCTCTCGATCCTCATCCAGCCGATCTTCGCCGGCGACCGCTGGTGGGGCTTCATGGGATTCGACGCCTGCTCCGCGCGCCAGGAATGGAGCCGCGTCGAGGTGGACACCCTCCGCATCGCGGCCCGCACCATCAGCGGAGCAATCCACCAGCAGGACCGCGAGGCCGAGATGCGCCGACGCGTCGAACTACTTTCGGAGGCCGTCATCGACACCGGACCCGAGGGGGACATCCGTTACGTCAACGCCGCCTGGAAAAACCTGCTGGGGAGCGAACCGCAGGCCGCCGTCGGCCGCCCCCTGGCTGATTTTGTGCACGCGGAGGACACCATCGCGCTTGACCGGCTGATCGGCGAGGCGCAGCGCGCCGGAGGACCGGTGCGAGGCGAACTACGGATGCGCCGGACCGACGGCACCGGCTGTGCCGTGGTGTTGGCGGTTACCCCCCTGCCCCACGGCGGACTGGTGTGCGCCGCGCATGACATGACCGCCTGGCGGGAGCGCGAGGCGGCCCTCGCGGGCACCCGGGCGAAGAGCGAGTTTCTGGCGAAGATGAGCCACGAGTTGCGCACGCCGCTGAATGCGATCATCGGGCTCGCCTACCTCGCGACCCAAGGGGACGTACCGGAACCGCACGCCAGTCATCTCCGCAAAATCGAGCGGGCGAGCCGCGGCCTGCTTTCTACGATCAACGACGTGCTGGATTTTTCCAAAATCGAGGCGAACGCCATAACACTAGAGCAGGAGCCGTTCGCGCTCGCCGCGCTCCTGGCCGGCGTGGAGAGCGTGGTGCTGCCCCTTGCCCGCAAACAGGGCCTCGGCTGGAACATCGAGGTGGAGCCGGGCGCGCCTGCGGGGCTGGTGGGTGACTCGGCGCGCCTTGAACAGGTGCTGATCAATCTCGCCGCGAACGCGGTCAAGTTCACCCACACCGGAACGGTGACCGTGAGGGTCGCCGTTGAAGCCTCGGACCTGGAGCGCGCGACGCTTCGTTTCGAGGTCAGAGACACCGGCATCGGCATGACGCCCGAACAGGCGGAGAAGGTATTCGAGACCTATCGGCAGGCGGACAACGGCACGACCCGTCGCTTCGGCGGCACGGGACTCGGCCTCGCAATCGCGAAGCACTTGGTCGAGGCCATGGGCGGCCGCATCGCGGTGCGCACCGCGCCGGGGGCCGGGAGCACTTTCACCGCATCGGTGCCGTTTGCCCGCGCGCTCACGGACGAGCCTTCTGTCCTGCTGGCGGACCGCGCTCCCGCCTGCGCGCCGCCAGCCCCCGGCTCACTGCAAGGAAGGCGCGTCCTCCTCGCGGAGGACAACGAATTCAACCAGGAGATCTTCCTCGAGCTCATCCGCCGGACCGGCGCGGAGGTTGTGCTCGCCCCGGATGGCGCCCAGGCAGTCGCACGCTGGCGCGATGCCGGACCGTTTCACCTGGTACTCATGGATCTCCACATGCCGGAGATGGACGGCCTTGAGGCAGCCCGGGAGATACGCCGGCTCGAACGTAATGCTGCGCGCGTCCGTATCGTCGCGCTCACGGCCAACGTCACCCCGGCCGACCGCGAGCGGTGCCGCGACGCCGGCATGGACGACTTCCAGGCGAAGCCGATCGTGCCCGAGCTTTTCCTTTCACGATTCGCGGGCTGGGTGAATTAACGAACCCGTCTCAAAAGCGGGACGTTCAGCGGCCCGGTGCAAGCCCTCCGCCGGAGGACCTAAAAACCGCTAGAACGCGGAGACCAAATCATCCTCTTCGTGTGCCGCTCGGGATCCGTCCCGCGCCGTGCGGCTCACCGCGGCAAAATCCTCGCTTCAAAACCGCCCAACATAATCAGACCGTCTCGTCCTTCTATCGCGCCCCGGTGATCTCGGCCTCCAGCCGGCGCGCGATTCCCCCGGACCCAAGCCGCGGCCCAAGCCATTCGGCCGCTAAAACGACCAGTTCCGCCCCGGGCGGGAACATCCAAGCCTTGTCGGCCCGATTGAAGGGCTCCGCCCGCGTGCCACACAATCCAGGTCGTCGCGCCGCCTGCAGCCTGACTTCGAGCCCGTCGGTGATCATCACGTCGGCCCGCCCTTCCAGAATCTCGTCGAAGATCGTGCGGTTGTCGGGGAAAACCCGGATCGAGGCCCGCCGCAGATTTGCCCGCGCGAAACGCTCGTTGGTGCCGCCGGGATTCACGATCACCCGCACGCCGGGCTGGTCGACACCCTCCAGACTGGCGAAACGCTCCCGGTCGGCGCACCGCGCAATCGGCGTCTTGCCGTCGCTCAACAGCGCGGGTCCGAAGACAGCCCGGGTACGACGATCCGCGGTCACGCTGATGCCCCCGGCGGCCAGATCGAACCGCCCCGCCGCGAGGTCATCCATCAGTCCCGTCCAAGTGGTCCGCACGAACTCCGCGCGGAGTCCGTGCGCCGACGCGAATTCACGCGCCAGGTCGACGTCGAGCCCGCGTAGCTCGCCGCCGGTTTCCTCGCTGAACGGGGCATAGTCGCCCGTGATACCCACCAGCACGACGCCGCTCCGCCGCAGGCCGGCGATCGACGCGGGAGCGGTGCGACGCAAATCTCCGATCATCTTCACCAACCGGTCCCGCAACTCCGGGGACAACGACCAGCGGATCCGCATCGTCTCGATCCGCGCGGTCACGGTCTCACGTTCGCGGAAGTTTCCGCCGGCCGCCGCCACGCGTTGCATCGCGGCCAGCATCTCGTCGCCGAGACGATCAAGCTCCGGACGAAGAACTCGCTCAAGGTCCCGCGCCTCCGGTGGCGCCGCATCGCCGGCTAGCCAGGCCGCGATCAGACTCTCCTGCACCTCCCGGGCGGCGGCGATCTGTGCCTCCAGAAAGTTCCGGGCCGTGACGCGCTCAACACCAAGGGAAGCACCGCTGCTCTCCCATCGATCGAGCAAGTCCTTCTCTCGCGCCGGATCCGCCACCGGCTGCCCGCGCGCCCGCTTCCACGCCGCGACCTCCGGCATCAGCGCGAGGCGCCGATCCATCAGCGCAACCAGCGCCTCGACGTTTCGCGCGGCATCGACGAATCGCGCCGGTTCCCGCGCGCCGGCGACCAGAGGCAACGCGACCAGCAGCGCGACTAACAGGGGTTTCATTGGGCCGAAGCTGCCGGTGTCCCCACTTGGAAACAAGCGCCCCGCTCTGGATTTCCGGTTGCCGGAGGACGTCCGGCCGTAGCTCATGGGAGGTCCGTTTTTCCCGCCGCCTATGTCAGCCTTTCCAGACGCCTCCTTGAGCGTTTCCGCCGGCCCCATCCCGGGGTCCGCCGCGCCACGGGGCGTCCCTTCCGCGTGAAAGGCCTTTCCCGCACTGCCGCCATTTTGGGCGCATTCGCGCTGGGCGGCCTGCTGCCACAGGCCGCGCCGTACGCGTGGCTCATCCGCTGGCTGGTGATGACGATGCTGTTCCTCGTCTTCCTCCAAACGCGCCTGTCGCGGTCCGCGCTCCATCGCAGCCACTTTGTCCTGCTGGCCGCCAATCTCGCGGTGGGATTCGCGTCGTGGCGGATCGGACTCGCCCTCGGCGGTCCGGAGGTCGGCCTCGCCGCGTTCTTCTGCGGCATCACCCCGACAGCGATCGCCGCGCCGGTCATCGTGAGCTTCCTCGGTGGCGCCGTGGATTACGCCGTCGCGAGTTTCCTGCTCACCAATGTCACCGTGGCGGCATTGCTGCCCCTGATGCTGCCCGTCGTGCTGGGCCGCGCGACCCCGGAGGCGTTCGCGCAGGTCGCGGGCTCGGTTGGGCTGGTGGTTTTCGTCCCGTTCGCGCTCGCCCACCTGCTGCGGGCGCTGCACCCGGCGGCGCATTCGTGGCCAACACGTCTGCGCAACACTTCCTTCGCGCTCTGGGTGACCTCCATTTTCCTGATCACCGCCAAGACCTCGCAGTTCATTCGCGAGAATTCCGCCGGGGTACACGGCCTGGTGGCAGCGATCGCGGCCGCCTCGCTGCTCGTCTGCGTGGTCAGCTTCGCCCTGGGCCGGCTGATTGGAGGCCGTGCGCACCCGCGCGAGGCGAGCCAGTGCCTCGGCCAGAAGAATACCACCTTCACCATCTACCTCGCCCTCGCCTACTCCAGCCCGCTCGTCGCGCTCGGTCCCACGTTCTACGTGCTCTGGCACAACCTGTGGAACTCGTGGCAGCTCCACCGCGCCGCGCGGGCCGCACCCGCGGCGGGCCCGGCCGCGCGCGCGGAGGAAAGTTGACCGCAGTCCCGAGCCCCGCGGCTCAGCCGAGCGCCTTCAGCAGACGCTCGAGCTCGGTGCGCTTCGCCTGCTGGTCGGCCAACTGACGCCGCGCGCCCTCAAGCACGGCCGGCGGGGCCTTGCTCACGAAGGCCTCGTTGGCGAGGCGCGCCTCGGTTCCAGCGATGTGCTTAGCCAATTGCTCGAGTTCCTTGGACAGCCGCACCTTCTCGGCACCGGCATCGACCGCGCTCGCGAGGTCGAGATAAGCTGTACCCAGCGGGGTGACCACCGCAGGGGCGGCGTCCACCTTCTCGCGTCGCTCGACCTTCGCCGCGCCCGCCATGCGGGCGAGCTTGGCGAGATTCGCGGAGATGACCGCCCAGTCGGCATCGGTCGCCGTGACCAGGAACGTGACGTCGCGCCGGCTGGCGAGATTGTGGTCGGCCTTGAGGGCGCGCACCTGCGAAACGAACTGCTTCAGGCGCTCTACGGTGGCCACCGCGGCGCGGTCGATCACGACGCCCTTCACCTGGGCGACGGAGGCCAGCTGCGAGGAATCCTCGATCCGCGCGTCCTCGATGAACTTTCCCGGCGCCCCGTAACCCAGCTGCGCCCAAAGCTCCTCGGTGATGAACGGAATGAACGGATGCAGCTGGAGTAACGTCTGGCGCAGCACGAGGTCCTGGATGGCAAGGCAGGTGCCCTTCGTCGCGGGATCCTGGAGCTTCGCCTTCGAGACCTCCACGTACCAATCGCAGAAGTCATTCC
>CAXRGI010000390.1:0-2125 GCA_964229935.1 Opitutales bacterium | reverse complement strand
GCTGGTGGCTGCCGCGGCTGGGATCGCGCATCGCCGCGCAGTGGCGCGGGCGGCGCGATCCGATCGTGACCGCGCGGAAGCGGCCGCCGCACGGGACCTTCGCCGCCACCGCGGCCCTTTGCACGACGCTATTCGCGGCGGTGGTATCGGGCTGGAATCTCGATCTGCTCGCGCGGGAATCGTTCGGGCAATTCTACGATTACCAGGCCGCGGGTCTGCTGCGCGGCCGGCTTGATGTACCGCGGGAGGCGCTGGGCGAGGAGGCATTCGTCTTCGATGGAAAGGTCTACGGCTACTTCGGGCCCACCCCGGCCTGGCTGCGCCTGCCCTTCAACCTCGCAGGCGCCGGTTTCGGCCGGCTGAGCCGGAGCTTCATGACCGCGTACTTCCTCGCCTGCCTCGCCGCCGCGTACGCGCTGCTCATCCACGCCACCTGTCGCCTCGCGGGACCCGGCGCCTGGCCGGCTCGACGGCACGTGGCACTCCTGATCCTCAGCGCGGGAGCAGGCAGCAGCCTCTTTTTCCTGGGCAGCCGGGCATACGTTTACCATGAGGCCATCCTGTGCGGCGCGGCGTTCGCGCTCTGGAGCGCATGGGCCTCGCTGCGCTGGCTGGACCGCGCCGGACAAGGGCGCGCTTGGCTGACCGCCCTGATCTGCGGCGTGCTCGCCGTGCACGCTCGTCCGCCCGCCGGCCTCTTCGCGCTCGCCACGCTGGGCTGCGCCGCCGCGGTCCTGCTCGCACGGGCGGTCCGTTCGCCCCGCGAGCCGGGCGCCGCCGGCCCGGTCCGTTTCGCGGCCATCGGCTTGCTCACGGTGATCGGCGTCCTGAGTTTCAACGCCCTTAGCTATCTCAAGTTCCGCTCCTTCGACGGCGCGCCGCTGCGCTACCATGTCCAGTACGGACCGGAACGCCTCGCCAACATCGAGGGCCGCAACTTTCACGCCGCCAACGTGCCCTACGGTCTGGCCGGCTACCTTTGGCGCCCCAACGCCGAACTGCGCCCGACGTTCCCCTACCTGTTCATCCGCGGGAACGACCCGCTCGACTTCCCCGGCAGCCGGATCGATTTGGCCGAGAACACCCTCGCGCTGGCGTGGGCGATGCCGACCCTGACCCTGCTCTCCGCGCTAGCCTTCGGCGTGATGTGGCTGCGCTGGCCCGGCGCCACCGCGCCGCTCGCGGTCGTCGCGGGCGGCCTTGCCCCCATGACCGCCGCCCTGTTCGCGGCGGTCGCGCAATCCCACCGCTACACGGCCGACTTCGTGCCTTTCCTCATAGCCACGGCGGCTTTCGGACTGGCGGCCACTGACACCCTTTCCGCGGGAGCCCGCCGCTGGTGGCTCGCCGCCACGACCCTCCTCACCCCGGCGGCCATCGCCGTCACCCTTGCGATCACCGTTCATTATCAGGGTGAAGGTGTCTGGGGAGTGTCCGACGAAATCAAAGCGCGTTATCTCGCCATGCGCCGGTGGAGCGACCACGCTCTCGGCTTCAAACCATGACGCCCGCCCGGCCGCCCCGCGTCCTTGTCTTCATCGTCGCGTACCACGCGGAGACGACGATCCTGGGTGTGCTGGAACGAATCCCGGCGCTGGAGGGATACGACGTCGAGGTGCTGATGATCGACGACGGCTCAACCGACGGCACATTCGCCCTTTCGGAGAAACTGCGCCGCCTGAGCACCTACCGCCACAAGCTCACCGTCCTCGCGAATCCGGTAAACCAGGGCTACGGCGGTAACCAGAAGCTCGGCTACCATTACGCGATCGAGCACGGGTTCGATTTCGTCGTTCTGGTCCACGGCGACGGTCAGTACGCCCCCGAGATGCTGCCGGAGATGATCGCTCCGCTGGCCCGCGACGAGGCCGACGTCGTGCACGGCTCGCGGATGCTGGTCGCGCGGGACGCCCTCAAGGGCGGCATGCCGTTGTACAAATTCGCCGGAAACAAACTGCTCACCTGGTACCAAAACCGGGTGCTTCGCAGCCGGCTTAGCGAGTTCCACACCGGCTACAAAGCGTACACCACCGCCGTGCTGCGCCGCATCCCGTTCGACCTCAACTCGAACGTCTTCCACTTCGACACCGAGATCATCATCCAGCTGCTGCGGGCCCGGGCCCGG
>CAXRGI010000389.1:0-3552 GCA_964229935.1 Opitutales bacterium | reverse complement strand
GGTCCCCGCGTGTCCCCCGCCGATCACGATGACGTCGAACGCGGTCATCCCGGAAATGTATTTGGGATGCCGTGGTGTGATGTGCGTCCGGGGTAAGCGCGCGCGTGCTACCGTCTCGCGCCGCTCCCCATGACACGTGCCACTTCGCGCCGTGCCTCTCGCCACACCGGAAGATCGGGATAGGTTGCGGCGAGAAAGCGGTCGAAATGCCGCCGCGCCGTCACCGAATCCCCTGCTGCGACCGCCGCACGTCCACGCTCAAGGAGTGAGGCCGCCTGCGCCATTTGGACCGGTGCGATGCCCCGCACGGTAATTGCCACCGCGTCGGTCCACATCGCAAATCGCTCGGCACCAGCGTGATTCCCGTGTGCGTTAGCGGCGCGCGCGAGGAGGGCACGCGTCACCGGAAGGGCGGGTGAATACACCAGCCCTTGGGCCATCGCGGCCTCTTCCTCGGCGGCCAGGGCCGCCGTATTCCCCTCGCGCCGTGCCGCCCAGAGCCCGCGAAGCGAGCGCCCGACGTGCGCGAATGTGCGGTTGGTGTCGGCGACGAGCGGTGTCACCGCACGCTCGAGTCGCGGTCGATCACCGGTGAGCACGGCGATGACGCCGTCGGCCCACCGGCACTCACCCTGCCCGGCGGCGTCCAGCGACGGGCAGATCGGAGTCACGCGCTGCAGCACCGCGGTCGCCGTCGCGACGGGGATGGCATCCCACCAGGCCCCATACACGGCGGCACGGAGCGCACCGAGGCGCACATCGGAGGCGAGGCCCACGGTGGCCTCAAGCGGAGCGAGCGTCGTGATCGCGGTCGCGTAGTCGCCCCGCCCCGCCTCCAGCACACCCCGCACGTACCGGTAGTCAGCGTCGTGGCCGGCTAAGAGATTTTGGCCCGCGGGTCCTACGACCATAGAATCAAAGGCCGGGACAGGAATCAGATACGACGGGACCATGAGGAAGTACCCGCCGAACTGCGGGAACATCCGCATGAGCTCCGCAACCGGCGCATAGAGGCGTCCGACCTCAGCGGCCGACGGGAGCCGTCCCGCCGAATCTATGATCGCCAGTGCCTGGAGCACTAAACGCCCGATCGTGCCTCCCGTCCCGGGCGCACGCGCGGCGAAATCAGTGGCGGCGCGTCGAATGCCGGCAGTGTCACCGAGCGCACTCGCGAGCATGAGCCGGTGTTGTGCGTTGTCCGCGTGGGCCGGGGCCAAGGCTTCAAGTCGATCGAGATAACGGGTGGCACCGGTGATCGAGCGTCCGAAGCGCGGGAGGAGGTGAAGATAGGGATCGCCGGCGCGGTACTGCGCCAGGTACGACTCCGGATAACGCGCCGCCAACACCTCCGACGATTCGGCGCGCGCTATGGCGGTGAGCCCGCTGGCGCGACTGAGCTGCCGCAGGGCGCGATCGCGTTCTGGGAGTCTGAACTCCACCGCATCGAGCCGTCGTTCGACTTCGGGATCGACGGGCTGCACCGAGATCGCGAGGGCGTTCGAGATGCGGAACCACGCCTGGGCGAACAAGGTGTCGGCGGCGGTCGACCGCCGATACGCAGTGACCGCTCCAGGGATATCAAACCGCTCGAGGAGCGCCTCGCCCTCCAAGAACGCCCGGAGCGCCTCGCCCGACGGGGTGGCGACCTCACTGAGATAGGGCGAGGGCGCCTTGCCGTCGCGCCACACCTGACGGAGGAGGGTGACGCTGATGGAATCGGTGAGCGCACTGACGCTCGTGGCCGGGAGCCGGACGGTGCCGCGCGCGAGCGGCTCCCCACCCCGCACTGGGTAGAGCGCCACGTCGACGCGGACCAACGCCCCTTCAGGGATCATCGACCCATGGAGCACACTTGACGCGCCAAGCTCAGCGGCGAGGGCGCGGGCCGCATCGACCGGGATCGGCTCAGGGATCTCCCGTGCCCGCTGCAGCACCGACATCGGATCCACGAGGCGGAGTGTGCCGACGCCATCAAGGTTGGTGCTGACGGTCACGACGAGATCCCGACCGAGACGACCGAGCACCGAATCCCCGGTCGTTCCGAGCGGCATCACAGCGATCACCTCGGCCCCCTCGGCGAACTGCGCGCGTGTGCGCGTTCTCTGTCCACGACCGATGACCCACCAGGCGCCAACGGCGAACAGGAGAAGCGCGACCGCCGCGGCGGTGCGGCTGAGCCGGCGGGCGCGTCCGCCGCGCGGGGAGGCAGTCGAGGGTGGCGGTGCGGCGGCAGGCATTCCCGCCGGGGTTGCCGCCAGCACGACGGTCGCCGCTGCGTGCGCGCCGGAGACAGGGATGCCCCCGCCACCCGGCGTGCTGATCATCTCGAGCGTCGTGAGGGCTTCGAGCGCGCTTTGCGGGCGCTCTGCCGGCTGCTTCGCGAGCAACCGAGCGATTAACTGCGCGATCGCTGGCGGAACGTCGGCGCGGCGCTCCTCCACTCGTGGGATCGGGGCGGTGAGGTGGGCCGCGATCACCGTCTGTACGGCGCCGGAGTACGGCGGCGCACCGACGAGCATCTCATAGAAGACCGCCCCGACGGCGTAGAGATCGGCGCGGTGGTTCGTGGTCGGCTCCGCCATCGCCTGCTCAGGGGCCATATAGGTCGGGGTGCCAAGTGCCATCCCGACCGTCGTCAGTCCCCCCCCTCCACCAATCCCTGCCTCGGCGAGAGCCTTGGCGACGCCGAAGTCGGCGACGACGGCGTGTCGTCCCTGCAGGAGGATGTTTTCCGGCTTGATGTCGCGATGCACGATCCCCTGCGCGTGGGCGGCCGAGAGCGCATCAAGCACCTCGCGAGCCAGCAGCAGAGCGTCCCCCACCGGGAGCGCACCTTCTCGGATGAGACGCGCACGCAACGACTCCCCGCTGATGAACGGCATCGCGTACCAGAGCAGCGTCTCGTCGCCCCCGGCCGTCAGAATCGGGACGATGTGAGGGTGTTGCAACCCGGCCACCACCCGGATCTCTCGGCGGAACCGCTCCGCACTGGCGCCCCCCCCGCCGTCCAGATCGAGGACCTTGATGACGACCTGACGATCGAGCGCTGGGTCCTGCGCCAAAAACACACGGGACATCCCGCCGCCACCGAGCTCACGCTCGATCCGGAAGGCGTCACCCACCGCCCGCTGGACCCGCTGCCACAGATCGTCGCTCACGCGTTCGATATACCCCAAACCGGCGCATGGTGCAACGGAGGAGACGCGTCTCGGCAACAGGAGTCGGATGACGGGCGAAACGGTATCTTCTCGGCACAGCTCTACTGCCCACCTCCCGCCCATCTGTCTTATGCGCCCGCTCCGTCCGAATCCGTCTCAGCCACTGTCCCGGTTTCGTCGGCTCGGCGTCACATCCCGTGTTACATGCCTCGCCGCCGTGCTCGTCCTCGCGGGCACCGTCGGGGCGCAAGCCTCACCGGCCGCACCGGAGTACGGCCCGGCGCGCGGGAGTCTGGTCATCGCCGGTGGGGGGACGCTTCCCGGGACGGGCATCCTCGAGCAGTGGATCGCGCTGGCGGGTGGGCCGACCAAGCGGTTCGTCATCGTGCCCACC
>CAXRGI010000388.1:0-60676 GCA_964229935.1 Opitutales bacterium | reverse complement strand
TGATCGGCGTCACCTGGAGCGAGCCCGAATGGCGCGGGCCGATCAAGATCGCCCTGCCCTACGACGGCCGGGCCGGGCCGGGGCCCCGCAAGGTCTGGGTGTCGGTCGAGCTTGGCCCGGTCGACACGCCCGAGGAGTACGCCCAGGCCCTGGCCCTGGGCATCGCCTTCGACACGGGGATGGCCTCGCCCCAGGCATGGGAGATGGTCTTGGGGTCTGCCCGCCCGAAGAGGAGCCGGACGGGCCTACTCGACCGGCTGCGCGAAGACTTCCCGGGGGCGTTCAAATGAACTCAGAAACCCAGAAACCCAGAAAAAACCCAGCGGGTTTCCGTTGGGTTATTGGAAGCTCAATGATCGACCGCAGCACCAAGGCCCGGCTCCTGTGCGAGGGCGCCTGCTACTTCGACCGCCAGGGCAACCCGGGCGCGGCCGCGGCCTGCCGCCGGGCGGCCGACAGGATCGAGGGGGACGGCGCTCAAATGAGCGGCTTGAGCCGGTCGGGGACCTCGGGGTCCAGCCAGATGGACAGGAGTAGCGTGACCGACTGCGGCGCGGGCCGGTCGCCGGCCTCCCAGAGGCGGACGGCGCGGCCGGTCACGCCCAGCCGCTTGCCGAGTTCGGCCTGGGACAACCCCAGGGCCGTGCGGGCATCGCGGATATTCAGGCGGGCATCAGTCATCGAAGTTCCTCGGGCGCCTCGCAAGGCGGAGGGACGCGCCCTCCGCCTGACGGATGCCCGGTTAGAGGTCGATTGCGCCGGTCTCCAGGTCCACCTGGACCCGGCCCTCGCTCGGATACCAGCGGTAGACCTTGAGCCGCCCGTCCTCGCCGATGATCGGGAGTTCGCGGATTACGTCGAGTTTTTCGCGCGGCGTCATGATTTCTGGAACGTAACCCCGACGACCGGCCGGCGTGTTGTGGTCGATGCGCCCGCCGAAGCCCTCGGGGGAGTAGCGCATGTCCTGGTCGGGGTAGGCGTCGGCCTGCTCATCGACCATCCCGTCGTCGTAGCCCTCGGCAATCCGCCGGGCTGCGCGGTTCTCGGCCCACTCGCGCTGCTCGCGCTCGCTGTCGGTCTCCATCCGCGTGCTCGGGAAGAGATCGGTGAGGGTCACGCCCGAGACCTGGATCTTGCCGATCCCGTCACCGGAGACCGCGTACCCGAGGCCAATCTCGGGGCCCTCACCGACGCGGGCCTGGGCGAACTTGCGCGCACCCTCGATGGTCTTGAAAGAGCGACGGGTGCGGCAATGGTCGATGCTGGTGTAGATGACGGTGATAGACATGGCGGGGTTCCTTTCCTGGATGGACGAGGCCCTAAAATAGGAACTGTGTTCCTCCGGGTCAAGGGGCAAGAAAACCCGCTGGATTTCCCGACAAGCCCTGACGGAGGTCGCGCAAGTGGCGAAGCTGCCTGACGAGGTTAAGGCGTTTATTGTCGTGCAATTCGGGCTCTACCGCTCGCCGACGGAAGTCGCCGATCTGGTAAAGGAGGAGTTCGACATCGAGATTACTCGGCAGCAGGCCAACGAATACAACGCGGGCGGCGCCAACCGGGCTGTGATGAAGAAGGAGTGGGTGAAGCTCTACGATGAGACGCGCGAGAAGGCGAAGAAGAACCTGATCGACGTGCCTATCGCGAGCCTTGCCTACCGGCTCCAGGTGCTCGGCCAGATGGCGCGCAGGGCGCTGAAGCTGGGGAATCGCGCCCAGGTCGCGGCCCTCCTGAAGCAGGCGGCCGAGGACGCGGGCGGGGCGTATACGAACAAGCAGGCGCTGGCTCACTGGATGGTCGGCAGCGGGGCGCCGGGCTCGGGTGGGGATGTGAAGAACCTGACCGAGGAAGAGGCGGAGGCCCGGCTGGTCGAGGCCCTGAGCCTGATGTTCGCGAAGCCGCCGGAGAAACCTGAATGACCAGCCCCATGCCGGACGGAGCGCCGCCAGCGCGCACGGTCGCCCAGTTCTCGTGCGGCGCGGCATCGGCTTGTGCGACAAAACTCGCCATCGAGAGGGACGGGGATAAGGTGGAGGTCGTCAACGCCTTCATCGCCGACGAGGACGCTGATAATCGCCGGTTTTTGGAGGACTGCCAGCGGTGGTTCGGACGCCAGATCACCGTGCTTCGCGACACGAAGTACGGAGCCAGCCCGGCCAATGTGTGGCGGAAAGCGCGGTTCATCGTTAACCGAAACGGGGCGCCCTGCTCTCGGGCCTTGAAGAAGGATGTTCTCCGCGCCCACTACCGGCCGAGCGATACTATCGTCTTGGGCTTCACGGCCGACGCACGCGATGTTGACCGCCTTGACCGCTACATCGACGCCAACGCCAGCGTCAAAGTGTGGGCGCCGTTAATCGAGGCGGGATTAAAGAAAAAAGACTGCTTCGATATGGTTACAAAGGCCGGGATTGAACTGCCTCGGATGTATCGCCTCGGATATCACAATGCTAACTGCCCAAAATGCCCGAAGGGCGGCATGGGCTATTGGAACAAGATCCGCGTCGACTTCCCGGAGAATTTCGAGGAGATGGCGGCGATCCAAGATGTTCTTGGCCCCGGCTCTTATTTTTTCAGGGACCGCCACACCGGGGAGCGCATATCACTAAGACAACTTGACCCGACCGCGGGCAGGTTCTCAGAAGAGCCGTCGCTCTCGTGCGGGGCGGTCTGTGAGCAGTTAGACCTGTTTAGGGACGTGGCCGAATAACCCATGGCTAACCCAGCCATAACCCGGCAGGTTCTCGATAGGTTTTACGAGGAGATCGCTCACGACCGGGAGAAGCTGAAGGCGGTCCTGCGCCCGGTCCCGCTGGACGTCAAAAAGCTGTTCATCCGGGCGATGAACGACAACGCGGCCGTCAAGAATCGGCGCTGCTACTACCACCTGTTCCCGGACGAGACCAAGGTCTGGCAGGGCACGCGCACCCAGGTCTTCAAGCGCGGGCTCGGCGAGGTCATCTGGGCCCGGCGCTTCTACGCCCAGCATCTGGCGTTCTTCGCGTCCGGGCTGCGGTATCGAGAGCGGTGCTTCATGGCGGCCAACCGCGTGGGCAAGACCATCGGCGGCGGCTACGAGGACGTCGCGCACGCGACCGGCGACTATCCGAAGTGGTGGCCGGGCCGGCGCTTCACCCGCCCTGTGAGCATGTGGATATGCGGGCGCACGAACGAGACGACGCGCGACATTCTTCAAGCGAAACTGTTCGGTAAGGTCGTCTTCCGGGGCGGGCGCAAGACGGTGGACGGGACCGGGATGTTCCCGGCCGACTCCCTGGGCCAGCCCACGTGGAAGAGCGGCGTTCAGGATCTGATCGACACGATCCCGGTCCTGCACAAGTCGGGCGGCTGGTCCGACATCGGCCTCAAGAGCTACGAGCAGGGGCGGAAGGCCTTTGAGGGCACGGAAAAGGACGTCATCCACTGCGATGAAGAGCCGCCGGCCGAGGCCTATGACGAGATGCTGGTGCGCACGACCACGACCGGCGGGATCGTCTATCTGACGTTCACGCCGCTCGACGGCTACAGCACGGTCGTCCAGAGCTTCCTGCCGAAGCCCGATGGGATGATCGAGGACGATGGCGAGTTCGAGCATGTGACGGTGCCCTGGTGGGCAGGCCGGGCGCCCGAAGGGGCGGACGAAGACGGCTTCCCGGAGGAGCACGAGGAAGCGTGACGGCCCCAATCGGAGTTCACGGTTCGTTACCGGCGTGGTAGTCTGATCGTCCAGGCCGCCCAGCCGGGCCGCCGGTCGAAGGAGAGACAAAATGAGCGAGCAACAGGCAAGCCTCCAGGAATCCGCTGCCCGGTCCAGGGCGTCGGCGGTCGCTCAGTCCAGGCACCACGGGGTCGGTCGCCTCGGGCTCTCGGTGCCAGCGTCCACTCGGAAGGAGTACGCGGATATGTTCGAGGTCCTGGCCGAGGAGGTCGCGCGCGCCGAGGTCGAATTGGCCGTCGCGAGGCCGGCGCCGCCCGACTGGGTCAGGCTCGCGGCCGTCCTGGCGGCCTACGCGCCGGCCCGGCAGGCGATCCGGGACAGGGACGACATCGCGGATCAGGGGCTCGGCTACGTGGTGGGCGCGCTCGTCCTGGTCTTCCTCGCGCTCGGGGCGGCCCTGCATGAACTGGTGCTCCGCCTGATCGCGACCATGACATGAGGGGCAGGGGCATGAACTGGCGGCGCGGAACAACTCGGCTTTGGGTGGCCTTGGCGATCTTATGGGTCGGCTACGCCACATGGACAATGCCGGAGCCCCCTCTGGACGGGGCCGACAAGGTCGAGTTTCAATGGCAGCGGCAGGTGTTCGAGTTCCCGAATTGGGTCAAGGCCGATATAGCTCGACGGGCGATCTCAAGATGGGCCGCCGAGCACCCGGATCAGGCCGGGAAAGACCCCGCCACCGGCCAATACTACGATCCCTCGTTCGTCGGCAGAGTTGCCGTGGGCAGCTACGAGCCGGTATCGGGCGTGGTCCGTTGGATGGCATGGACGAGACGGGCCGCGAACCGTTTGATGGCATGGTCGGAGCGAGCGCTGCTGCCGCCTCTTGCGTCCATAATCATCATCGTTGCCGGGATTTGGGTTGTTAGGGGCTACCGGGTCGACGGTACGTCAAAACAGGACGCCACACCATGAGGGAGGGGTCTATGCAGTCTGGAAGCGCCGTCCTGGTCGTGATTCTCGGCCTCGCCCTGGTCGGGGCCGTGAGCACCTTCCTCCAGTAGGAGGGTCGAAGGGCGCGCGGTCAGCCCGAAAGGGAGCCGCGTCGGTCTCGGGCGACCCTGCCTGAGACCGAGCAGGGGCCGGTCCGCGCGGGCCGGCCCTTGTCGTGTCCGGGCCTTGCATAATGCAAGGAACATACCGTGAAATCTCGGAAGATGCGCGCCCGTTCAAGCTGATGTAGTCCTACCACGTAGGCGCACCATCGCTTGCGGGGATCGGCATGAAGACCCAGTTTGTCAGCGTGACCCCGACGGTTAGCGCGGCCGTCGCGTACACGGCCGGCGACGCGGTCGGCGGGCTCATGACCTTCGACTTCGATCAGCTTCGGTCGGCCGAGGCCATCGTGATCGAGCAGCTTCGGGTGGTCGACCTCGCCAAGCAGGGCGCCGACCTCGACCTCTTGCTCTTCCGCTCGACGCCCGGCGGCACGTTCACGGATAACGCCGCGACCGACCCCGACGACGCGGACATGATCAAGCTCGTGGGCTTCATCAGCCTGACGGCCGACAGCCTCCTGAACGACAACAGCGTGAGCTTTATCCGCAACCTCGGGATTTACGTCCCGACCACGCTCCGGGCGGCCGGCCAGAAAGTCTACGGCGCGCTCGTCGCCCGCGGCACCCCGACCTACGCGGCCACGACCGACCTCAAGGTCGAGCTAATGGCGCGCACGCTCACCTGATGGGCCGGGCCGCGCTCCTGATCCTGGCGGCCCTGGCCGCCACCCAGCCGGCGCTCGCGCACGAGGATTATCCGTGGGTCCGCAATCCCCGGTATCTCACGGCGACCGGCGCTCACTGCTGTTCTGAGGAGCATTGCCAGCCGGCCGCGGCGGGCGAGATGACGCCTACTGCCGCAGGATGGCGGCACAACCCCACGGGGACGGAGATCACGGCCGACAAGCCCGGGATCTACCAGAGCGAAGACCGGGCCGGGCGGGTGTTCCGCTGCGTGATGGGCGGCAAGCTCGTCTGCGTGTTCGAGGGGGCCGGGACATGACCGGGGCCGTCCACATCAGCGAGAGCAAGGCGCTGATCCAAGCGGGCTGGGACTCGGTGCCGCACCTGACGGCCAAGGACAAGGCTGACATCCTGCGCTCGACGCTCCCGCACCTGCGGGGCGCCCGCACGAAGGGCACCCCGACCCAGGGGGCCGGCGCCGTCTACCCCATCGACTTCGAGGACCTGGAGTGCGATCCGTTCGCGATCCCCGGCTTCTTCCGCCGGGGCTTTGCCATGGACGTCGGCTGGCGGATCACGGCCGCCCTGTTCGCCGCCTACGATCCCGGCTCGGACATCCTTTATTTCTATACCGAGCACTATCGGGCCAACGCCGGGCCCGAGACGCACGTGACCGCCATCAAGGCTCGCGGCGACTGGCTGCCGGGCGTCATCGACCCGAGCGCGCGTCAGCGGAACCCCAAGGACGGGGAGCGTCTGTATGAAATCTACACCAGCCCGCCGCACAGCCTGAAGCTGACGAAGGCCAAGAACGAGGTCGAGGCCGGCATCCTGATGGTCTACGAGCGCATGACCACGGGCCGGCTCAAGTTCTTCCGTGGCGCCTGCCCGAACGCCAAGCGCGAGTTCCAGAATTACCGCCGCAAGATGGACGAGCACCAGCGGGGCGTGATCGTGAAGGCCAACGATCACCTGATGGACTGCAAGCGCTACGCGGTGTCGACGCTGATCCCGCTCATGATCGTCGAGCCGAAGCCGCGCTTCAGCGGCACGCACAACCCGAAGAACCGAGGGGACCGCCGCGTTGGCTACTAGACCCCTCAAGAAGCGCGAGACCCGTGCGCGCGGGAAGCGCATGAGCGCGACCGCCGCCCGCCAGGAAGAGGAGGCCCAGGCCCTCGACCAGGACGAGACGGAGTTCCGCCCGCCGGCTCCCGAGCAGGATGACGAGCCCTCGCAGCAGGACCTGGACGCGGCGAAGCGCCGCGAGGGCGAGGCCTTGCTCGACTGGATGCAGGGCTTCATCAACGGGCTCGACCGAGAGGCGACCGACCGGGAGTCGAAGAAGAAGGCGACGGAAGACGCCTGGATCGAAGACCTGCGCCAGTACCACGGATACTACGACGAGAAGATCGAGAAGGAACTTCTGGACGAGGATAAGTCGGTCCTGTTCGCGAACAAGACGCGGCCGAAGACCGACTCCTGCGAGGCGCGGATCAGCGACATGCTGTTCCCGACCGACGACAAGAATTGGGCGATCACCCCGACGCCCGTGCCCGAGTTGAGCGCGGAGGCCAAGCGCAGCGCGCAGAAGGCCGAGGAGCTTACGGCCCAGGCGAACCAAGCGCACGCCGCCCAGGGGCCGGCAGCCGGGCAGGCCATCGCCGCCCAGGCGGACGCGGCGGCCCAGGCAGCGAAGCAGGCCGAGCGGGAGATGGAGGTCGCGCTCGAACGGTCGAAGGCGATGAGCGCCGAGATCGAGGACCAGCTTGTCGAGTGCGACTACGCGATCCAGATGCGCGACGTTATCCGCGACGCCTGTCGGATCGGGACGGGCATCAGCAAGGGACCTATCGGCAGCAGCCAGCGCAGCCGGCGCGCGTGGAAGAAGGCGGCCGAGGCCGGCCCCGACGGCGCGGCCATCTACGAACTGACGTTCACCGAGGATCGGCGCCCGGCGTTCGTGCGCGTCGACCCGTGGTCGCTCTTCCCGGACCCGGACGCCCGGCGCGCGAAGGACAGCGAGGATTGGTTCGAGCGGCACCTGCTGAAGCCCAAGGGCCTGCGGGCGCTCGCCCGCCAGCCGGGATACAACAAGGACGCGATCCGGGCGCTCCTCAAGGAAGGGCCGAACGGCGACGCGCCCCAGTACCTCCAGCAGATCCGGGCGATCACGAACGAGGCCCAGCCGATCAGCGGCAAGGTCTACAAGGTCTGGGAGTATCGCGGCTCCCTGGACATCGACGACATGCGCCGGCTGATCCGGGCTCTCAAGGACGAGAAGCTCGCGGCCATCTACGACAACGAGGACGAAGAGTTCGACGTTCTCGAAGATATCCCGGTCGTGGTCATCTTCTGCCAGGGCCAGATCCTGAAGTTCGGCATCCATCACCTGGACAGCCAGGAGAGCATCTATAGCTTCTTCTGCCTGGAAGAGGACGACGGCTCGATCTGGGGCTTCGGCGTCCCGCGCATGATGCGCGACTCCCAGGCGGCCATGAACGGCGCTTGGCGCATGATCATGGACAACGCCGGGCTATCCAGCGGCCCGCAGATCGTGGTCTGCCAGACCAAGGTCGAGCCCGAGGACGGCGATTGGGCGATCAAGCCCAAGAAGGTCTGGATCAAGAAGCCGGGCGTGCTCCCGCAGGAGACCGTGTTCGAGGTCCACGAGATCAGCAACAACACGGGCGAACTGCTGAACATCATCGAGCGCGCGGCCCGGTTCATCGACGAAGAGACGAACGTCAGCCTGATAGCGCAGGGCGAGCAGGGGACGCACACCACCCAGACGTCGGGCGGCATGGCGATCCTTATGAACGCGGTCAACGTGGTCTTCCGCCGGTTCATCCGGAACTTCGACGACAACGTGACGATCCCGAACCTGCGTCGCGCCTACGACTGGAACATGCAGTTCAACAAGAAGGAGCACATCAAGGGCGACTTCGAGGTCAGCGCCCGCGGATCGAGCGTCCTGCTTGTCCGCGAGATCCAGACGCAGAACCTCGCGAACCTCATCGGCATGTCCCAGAACCCGATGGTCGCGACGCTGATCAAGAGCCCGGACCTCCTGCGCAAGCTCGTCAGCAGCATGATGATCAACCCGGACGAGGTCGTGAAGACCGACGACGAGATCGAGGCCGATCAGCGCGCGCAGGCCGCGGCCGGCCCGCAGGTCAGCGAGGCCGAAGAGACGAAGCGCATGGGCATCGCGACGACCAACGACCGGGCCATCCGCGTGGCCTACATCGCCCAGGAGACCGCGCTCATGGGCTACGCGGAGAAGCGGAACATCAGCGTCGAGCAGGCGGCGACCGAGCTTGAGAAGGTGCGGCTCACGCTTGAGTCCAAGGAACGGCTGCTGGCGGCCGAGGTCGGCGCGCAGGCAGTCCAGAACAAGCTCGCGGCAGCCGCGGGCGTGCAGCCCAAGGGCGGCGGCGGGGGCTACGTCTGATGGCCCGCGCGACCGGAGAAACGCGGTTCGACATCGGCGGCCCCACGTGGATAGCCGTCCAGGAGTTCATTCGCGAGCAGCGAGAGCACGCGCGCGCGACCATCGACACGCCCGGCCTCGATGCCGGGCCGACTGAGTTCCAGCGCGGGAAGCTCCAGCTTCTCGATCTGCTGGAAAAACTGCCCGAAGTGCCTCCGAAGTTCGGACGCGGCGGGCGACCCGGACGCCCGTAAGGGCCTCCACAAGCGGAGAGCAAGATGACTGTCGCTGAGAAGCAGGCCGAGAACATCGTCACCCCCACCCCGGAGGAAGCCGCGACGGCTGCGTCCACCACGACCGATGACGTCGTGGATACCCAGGACGACGTCGAGGGCGCCGAAGACGGCGATGACGAAGAGTCCCGACTGTGGCGAGAGGTCCAGGAAGATCGCCGTCTCGAAAAGGAGGGTAAGCCTCCGGTCGAGCGCGAGACGCCTGACCAGTCGCCGGCCGCCGCGGCGCCAGCCACGGATGCACCCAAGACCACGGAGAAGCCGGCGGCCCAGCCCAAGGGCAAGCCGACCGATCCGTTCGATCTTCTCAAGCCCGAGGAACGGCCGCAATTCGACGCCCTCGCGAAACTCGCGACGACGCCCGAGGCGAAGGCCAACCTCAACAAGATCGTCCACGAACTCGTGTCGAACCGCAGCCGCGTGAGCGCGCTGACCAAGAAGACGGCGGGCCTCCCGAACGCTCGGGTAGCCCCTCCGACGGTCCGCGAGGCTAAGCCGGTTGCCGAGACCCTGAAGTCGATTCCCGCGTGGTCGAAGTTCAAAGAGGAATACAAGGAAGTGGCGGAGGCCCTGGAGATCGGGCTCGGCGCGGTTGCCGACCCCGTTCAGCAAGACCTCAAGGCCATGTCCGAGGCTGAACTCGAAGCGCACTACGTCAAGCAGGAAGAGCTTGTGCTCAAGGCCCATCCGGACTTCGACGCCATCGTGGCCTCGAAAGAGTGGAAGTCTTGGGTCAACTCCCAGCAGCCGTATGTGCGAGACGCGATCATGCGGAATGCCAAGGCCCTGTCTAGCGGGCCGGAGGTCATCGACTTCCTCGACCGATACAAGGCCGATCAGGGCATCGTTCCCCCGCCGCCGGCGCCGCCGGCACCATCGAAACCGAAGACCGCTGCAAGGCGTATGGCTCAAGAGGAGTCGTCGGTCGCGCCCATCGGAGGCAGGCAAGCCCGTGCTGTCACGGACGAGCCGCCGAAGGATGGGGCCTCCGAAGACGACTATTGGGAGTGGGCCAAGCGCGTGCGCTCCAAGGAGCGAGCGGTCGGTTAATTAGGAAGGAACTAAGGCCGTGACTATCAACAAGTCTACCGATGCAGGCATCAGCCAGCGCACGACCGTCTGGGCGGCGCAGGAGATGCTGGACTACGCGGGCCCCGTCCAGGTGCTGGACAAGTTCGCGGACGTGAAGCCGCTGCCCAAGAACAAGGGTCTGGTCGTGAAGTTCCGGCGCCCCCGGACCTTCACCGCCGCCACGACCCCTCTGGTCGAGGGTGTCACCCCGTCTTCGACGGCCTTCCGCTACGACGACGTGAGCGTGACGCTCCGCCAGTACGGTCAGGTGGTCGAGATCACGGACGTTATCGAGGACACGCACGAGGACCCGGTTCTCCGGGACGCTACCCAGCAGGCGGGCGACAACATCGGCCGCACGATGGAGGCGATCACCTGGGGCGTGGTCCGCGCGGGCACCAACGTCTACTTCACCAACGGAACCGTCCGGACCTCGGTCAACACGCCGATCAGCCTGACGATCATCCGTGCGGCCGTGCGCTTCCTCAAGCAGCAGAAGGGCAAGCCGATCACCAAGATGCTGTCGCCGAGCCCGGACTTTGCGACGCGCGGCATCGAGGGCGGGTTCGTCGCCATCGGTCACACCGACCTGGAGAACGACATCCGCAACCTCCCGAACTTCCTGCCGGTGGCGGAGTACGGGCAGCGGAAGCCCATCCACGAGGCGGAACTCGGGACGTGCGAGAACATCCGGTTCATCCTGAGCCCGGACCTCGACCCGATTGTCGACGCGGGCGGGGCCTATGCCGGCGCCTCCGGCGACATGGTGACGACCAGCGGCACCAGCGCGGACGTGTACCCGCTGATCATCCTGGCCCAGAAGGCTTACGGCACGGTGCCGCTCAAGGGTAAGGGGGCGGTGACGCCCTTCATCTACCCGCCGGGCAAGCCGACGCCGAGCGATCCGCTGGGCCAGCGCGGGTTCATCTCCTGGAAGGCGTACTTCGCGGCGCTGATCCTCAATCAGGCGTGGCTCGTTCGTATCGAGTGCGCCGTCACCGACCTGAGCTAAAGGCCGGTTCCCTCATGACGTGAGCGCGACCCCGGAGGTGAGGCCTCCGGGTGCCGCTCAAGAAGACGGAGTAGCGTACATGCAGAGCGAAACTTTCCTCCTCCGGGGCACCGGCTCGGCGATCAACGTCGAACTCGGCTATATCCCGGATCGCGTCGACATCTTCAACGCCACGGACGGCGACAAGATCACCACGTCCTGGCCGAAGATTTCGATGTTTGCGTTCACGAGCGCCAGCCTGGAGATCAAGGCCGGCGACAAGCTGAAGGGCGCAACCAGCGGCGCCGAGTTCGAGGTCGTGGCCGTCGTCTGGGACAGCGGGACCGTCGCGGCCGGCGATGCGGCGGGCTGGATGCTCATCGACATGATGACCAAGAAGGGCACCCTGACGACCGAAGACTTCTACCGCATCTCGGACGATACGAGCGGAGCCAACGATCTGACGGGCGCCGTGCAGACGACCCCGAACGTCAGCATTGACACGGAGGCCGCGAGCGAGACCGGCAACGCGGGCGTCACCCCGTATATCGGCACGTCCGGCAGCGCGGCCGTCGGCATCACGGTCGGCAGCACGATCAGCGAGGATGCCAAGCTCCTGATCGTCACCGCCTACCGCAATCGCGACGGCGCGGTCCTGTCGGGCCGCAACAACGCGACCGTCTAACCTGCCCTCGTAAGCCAGAAAGGCCGAGGGAACTGAACCTAGCCCGGGCGGTCGCAGCAAGCGGCCTCCCGGGTCTGATCCTGAAAGGACAGACGAAAGATGACGTACTCTTCCGCGCGTATGCTCCAGCTTGCGAACAGCGCATTCCGGGGCAATTTCACGTCCATCCGCGACGCGCTCCTGGACGTTCGAGGGGTCTTCGGGTCCATCAGCGCGACCACCCTCGGGTACCTCGCGAGCGTGACCGCCGGCACCGGAGCCGCCAGCAAGGCCCTCGTGCTCGACTCGTCGGGCCATGTCCTCATGCCGTCGGGCGGTCTCTTCAAGTTCAGTCAGGCGGCGCTGGCCGCGGCCGGCTCCTCGGCCGCCGACGCGGCGACGCTTACCGCCCAGATGCAGATCGTGACCGGCGCGGACGCGGCCAAGGGCGTAGCCCTCCCGGCGGCGGCCGACCGTATCCCGCACTTCATCTATAACGCCGGATCGAGCGTGCTGCTCGTCTACCCGGTGAACGGCGGCAACGACAACATCAACAACATCGCCGAGGATCTGCCGTATTACCTGCCTCCCTACACCGGCCAGTGGTTCATCGCGGTTTCCGCGACCCAGTGGTGGACGCAGGACTCGTTCAACGCCGATCCGATCCTGACGCTCTCTGGAGCGGCGACGCTCACGGCCAAGCAGCACGGCAACCGGACGCTGCTTCTTACCGGCTCGGGATCGTCGCTCGCGCGCACGCTCCCGGACGCGACCGGCAGCGGCGTCCGCTTCACGTTCGTTGTCGGCGCCGTGAACACCAGCAACCACGTGATCGTCGTCCCGGACGCGAGCAACGTCATGAAAGGGGTGGTCAACATCCTCGACAACGACTCGAACGCGCAGACCGCCTATGCGGCCTCCGGCACCGACGACACGCTCACGCTCAACGGCACGACGACCGGCGGCCAGATCGGCGACCGCGTCGAGTTCATCGACATCGCGACCGACACCTGGGCGGTCTCCGGCGATCTGCTGGTGCCTGCCGGCTCGAACGTCGCCGATCCGTTCAGCGCTACCGTCTAAGCGGCCCCGGCTATCAGGGGCAATCGGGCGGCGGGGCTTCGGCCCCGTCCCCCATCGGAGAGTACAGATGACCGAGAAGAGCCAGAGCATCGTTACTATCGAGATCGCGGAAGCCAGCGACGACCAGCTTCGCGAGTTCTGCCGGAACAACCTGGGCCTGCCCGTGGGCGACAACGAGACCCGGGCGTCGCTGGAGGCGAAGATCCAGACGACTTGGGGCAAGAGCAAGATCACGGTCACGGAAGGCCGGAAGAAGAAGCCGCGCGCCAATACGGAGACGGCGGTCGTCGGCGAGGAGGGCATCCCGGTCGACAAGCGCACGAGCTTGGTTGCCGAGCCCGTCTGGGAGATCCTGATCCCGGAGACCGAGGAGCCGGGCGGCAAGGACCCGGTGTTCCTGGGCGTCAACGGCCGCGGCCTGTTCATCGAGCGCGGCGTCGCGAGCGAGATCAGGCACCGCTATTACGCGGACCTCGTGACGAACACGAAGACCGTCTATATCCAGGTGGACGAGCGGACCATCGAGCCGCGGGTCATGCCCGCGCACCCGTTCAACGTCCTGGTCCCGCCCGACCGCAAGCACCTGCTCGCGTGGCTGAAGCAGGACGCTCTGCCGGCCAAGAAGCGCAAGCGCCCGACCGACGCGGCCCTGGAGGCCGAGGCCTAATGAGCACGTTCCTGGAACTCTGCCAGGACGTCGCTCGCGAGAGCGAGGTCGTCTCCGGTGTGGCCCCGACGACCGTCACGGGCCAGACCGGGGACCTCCTCAAGATCGTCGCGCGCACGCGCGAGGCGTGGCGCGACATCCAGATCAGCCAGAACCGGGTGGTCGCCGAGAACGGCGGCTGGCGGTTCCTGCGCAAGGCATTCCCGACGACGGCCGTCCTGATCGTCAATACCGTCAGGTACATGCCGACCAGCCTGAACATCACCGACCACGGGGAATGGATCGACGGCGCGCGGATCACGATCTGGGACCCGGACATCGGGGTTTCCGACCAGGGGCCGCTGACGTTCATCGACTGGCCGTCGTTCATGCAACTCTACCTGGAGGGCACGCAGACGGCGAGCAAGCCCGTCAACTGGAGCGTCAGCGACGACGGAGAACTGTGCGTCGGGCCGATGCCGGACAAGGCTTACCCGATCCGCGGGCTCTACCGGCGGGCCGCCCAGGTGCTGACGGCCGACGACGACGAGCCCTTGTGCCCCGAGGACTACCATCAGGTGATCGTCTGGAAGTCGATCATGAAACTCGTGCAGGCGGACGAGGCGCCGCGGACGGTCCTGGAGGACGCGACGCGCAATTACCTGGACCTCATGAGCGCGCTTGAGGCGTCCCAGCTTGGGCGGATCACGGTCCGCAGCCGGCCGCTCGCGTGACCCAGACTCCGACCAGACCTTTCGCCATCCGCGGCGGGCTCTGGCTGGATAAGCCGGCGCTGGAGATCCCGCCCGGCTGCGCGATCGCCAGCAACAACTATGAGCCGGTCGAGAAGGGCCATCGGCGCTGGGACGGGTTCGAGCGCCTGGACGGCCGGCCGAAGCCGAGCGCGGCCAGCTACTGGTACATCACCTACGAGACCGGGTCCGCGCTGATCCTCGAAGGCGACACCGTGACCGGGGCCACGAGCGGGGCTACCGGGATCGCGACCATGGAGATGGCGGTCGATAGCGGAGACGTGTCGACCTCGAACGCTGCCGGCTATCTGGTCATGCACGGGGTCTCCGGGACCTTCCAGGACGGCGAGAACCTTCAGGTGGGCGGGGTGACGCGCGCGGTCGCGGCATCGGCCGCCAGCCAGCGCGGGGCGCCGGACCCGGACGACGACACGCTGTTCTTGCAGGCCGCCATCGAGGAGACGCGCGACGCCATCGGCGTGTGCCCGGGCGAGGGGCCCGTGCGCGGGGTCTTCACGTTCGACGGCGATCACTATGCGATCAGGAACGAGGCGGGCGGGCTGGCTGCCCGCCTCTACAAGGCCTCGACCTCGGGCTGGACGCTCCAGAACCTCGGCCGCCGCCTGTCGTTCACCAGCGGCGGGACCTACGAGATACTGGAGGGCGACACGATCACGGGCGCCATCAGCGGCGCGACCGCCGTCGTCGGGCGCGTGATCGTCGATAGCGGCGACTGGGCGGCCGGCGATGCGGCTGGGCGCCTGATCTTCGCCAGCCAGACCGGGACGTTCCAGGCCGAGAACCTGGACGTCGGCGCGAACCCGAACGTCGCGACCATCGCCGGCAACAGCACGGCCCAGACGCTTCCGGCCGGCGGCTACTACAAGGTGATCGAAGAGAACTTCTACGGCACCGAGGGCCAGAAGGCCGTCTATGCGGTCAACGGCGTCGGGCAGGCGCTCGAATGGGACGGGACGTACCTCGTGTTCATCAGCACGGGCATGACCAGCGACATCCCGACCTACATCGCGGCGCACAAGAAGCAGCTATTCCTGGCCTTCGGGTCGAGCCTTCAGCACAGCAGCCCGGGCGATCCGCACAACTGGAGCCCGATCACGGGCGCGGCCGAACTCGGGATCGGCGAGGACATCAACAACCTGCTGCCCGAATACTCGCAGGTGATGATGGTCTTCGGGCGCAAGAAGATCCACGCGCTCTACGGCGACGACGTAGGCAACTGGGACCTCCAGCCGACGAACAGCAGCGCGGGGGCCTACCCGAATACCGCTCAGCTTGCGACCAAGCCGGTCTACCTGGACGACGCCGGGGTTCGCGACGCGCGGGCGACCCAGGTGTACGGGAATTTCAGCGTGGGCACGCTCAGCGGCCAGATCGCGACGCTCTTCAAGAAGCTGAAGAAGGCGGGCATCACGCCGGTCGCAAGCTCGATCTGCAAGGAAAAGACCCAGTATCGGCTGTTCTTCAGCGATGGCCGGGCGTTCTTTTGCTACCTGGGCCGCAAGGTCGCGGAGTTCATGCCGCTGTCTCTCGGCAAGGTCGTCCGGTGCATCCACGTCGGCCAGGACGCGGACGGGAACGAGGTCACGCTCTTCGGGTCGGATGACGGCTACGTCTACCAGATGGACATCGGGACGAGCTTCGACGGGACGGCCATCGAGGCGTTCTGCCGGCTGGCCTTCTATCACGCCGGCACCCCGACCCAGGTCAAGGCCTGGAAGAAGGCGACTATCGAGATCGACGCGCGCCCGACTATCGAGATCGGGATCGTCGCGGAGGTCAGCTACGCCAGTTCGAGCAGCCCGCCGGCCACGCTCGACAACCTCCGGGTAGACGGAGGCGGCGGCTTCTGGGACGTCGACAACTGGGACGAGTTTTACTGGTCGAGCCCGGTCGAGGGCCGGGCGTATGCTCGCCTGAGTACAAAAGGTGAAAACATCAGTATCGCGGTTGTATCAGAATCCGCCTATGAAGAACCGCACATCCTGCACGGGTGCATTCTGCACTATAGCCCGAGGAAGGTCTTGCGCTGATGGCGAACGACTACTTCGATAGCGCAGATTACACGGCCCTCACGCGCATCACGCTCGCCCGCGCAGAGGCCGTCAACGCGATCCTCGACGCAGTTGTCGTCGGCTTCGACCAGCTTCCGGCCATCCGGGAGCTTAGGGAGGGGCGCGTCACCTACGCGACCGACGCGAGCGTGGCCGCCAACGCGATCCTCCTGACCCTGCCCTACACGCCGGACGACTATCAGGCGGGGCTCCTGATCTTCTGGAAGAACTCAATCGCGGTCACGAGCGCGAGCACGATCAACGCCAGCAGCCTGGGGGTCAAAAGCCTCAAGCGCTACGACGGAACGGCGACCGAGAGCGGGGACCTGCCGGCCAACGCCATCGGGGTCGCGCTCTACGACGGGACGAACTTCCAACTTCTGTGGCCGGTCGGCAGCATCCTGTCGGCAGCTACCGCCCAGGCAACGGCCGCCGCAGCCAGCGCGACCGCCGCGGCCACGAGCGCGACATCGTCCGCCAGCAGCGCGACGTCGTCCGCGACCTCCGCGACCGCCAGCGCGTCGAGCGCCACGAGTGCAGCCGCAAGCGCGGTCCTGGCCGCCGCCGCCGCCGGATCGAGCGGGCGCTTCTGGCTGGGCACGCCCGGCGGGACCGGCGACGCAATGACGACCACCGTCGACCTGCCGAGCGCGGCCTGGGTCGACGGGTATCTGATCGAGTTCATCGCGCCCGGCACGAACACGGTCGCGGGCGTCACCATCGAGGCGACGGCCGAGGGCATCGCCGCGACCACCATCAAGGACCCGGACGGCAACGCCCTGGCGGTCGGGGCCATCGTCAGCGGGCGCCGGTACAGCGCGACCTATCGGTCGACCGGCACGGCCTTCCGGCTGCACAACCCGTCGGTCTCACAGGCGACGGCCCAGGCCGGGACCGCAGTCGTCGGCGACATGACGCCCGAGCGCGTGGCCGACGCCATCGGCGCGCTGGCCGGCGACACGTTCACGCGCTACGCGACCGACCAGTCGGCGACCGCGGGCTTCAAGGGCGCCATGGATTGCTCGTCAACCGCCCGCACGGTCGACCTGCCGGCAGCCCCGACGACGGGCCAGAAGTCGATCCTGATCAAGAAGGTCGGGACCAAGCAACTGACCATCAACATCAACGGCGGAAAGAAGGTCCAGCTTCGGAGCGGGACCATCCAGACCGGCGGAACGATCACGATCAGCGGACCCTACGCGGGCACCATCCGGTTCGACTACGTGGGCACCATCGCGTCCGGCACGACCGAAGTCTGGAGCTTTTCGCTATGACCGAGCAGAATCAGTTCCTCCTCTACAAGCCGCGGCTGTTCCAGTTCGCTGGCGCCGGAACGTGGTCGATCACGGTTCCCGAGGACGTATACGAGGTCTGGGCTGGGGCCATGGGGGCCGGCGGCGGCGGCGCGGGCTCGAACACGACCACGGATCGCGCGACCGGCGGGGCCGGCGGCGGGTACGCCGAGGACTACACGCTTCCTGTCCTGCCGGGCGAGACGATCACGATCACGACCGGGGCTGGCGGTGCCGGCGGCTCGAACGCCAACGGCTCGCAAGGCGGTTCGACCACGGTATCGAACGGCACCTGGACGCTGACAGGAACCGGCGGGGCGGGCGGCACCAAGGGCGCGGGCTCGCAGACGGGCGCGGCCGGCGGCACGGGCTCGGGCGGGGCCATCAACTCGACCGGCGGGGCGTCCGGTGATGCGACGGCCAACGGCGCGGCTACCGGCGGCGGAGCGCCCGGCAACCCGATGGGGACGGGCGCGGCGTCCGGCACGGTCAGCGCTTCTGGCGCCAGCGGCGGGGCCGGCCTCAAGGGGGCCTCGGGTGCGGTTTCTGGGGCCAATCTCGCCAGCGGCGGCGGCAGCGCCCTGTTCGCGTCCGGCGCGGCCTCGGCCACGAACACTGGCGGCGCCGGCATGGTCGGCGCCAGCGCGGCGAACTCGACCACGGCCGGGCGGGGATTCGCCTGGGGCACAACCAAGGACGGGAACGCGAACTGGGCCATCACCCAAGTCCAGCCGGTGATGGGCGGCGTCCCGGCCATTTATCAGGTCTTCTCGCTCACGGGATCCGGTAACGACGCAAACACGGGCGCGGGCAGCGGCTCTCCGATGCCGGGGGGCGGTGGCGGTGCTTCCAACAGCACGCAGCGCAATAGCGGCGGGGCCGGGGCCGGCGGCGGCGGAGCCACCAATACGGGAGGCACGGCGGACGGCGGGCACGGAGGCGGCGGCGCTGGCGCCACCACGGAGTCCACGACGAAGGGGATCTTCGGCGGCGGCGGTGCCGCACGCTCAAGCTCGACCGCTACCGGCGGGTACGGCGGCTGCGGTGCCGGTGGCGGCGCAGCCGTAGGCACGACTGGCGTCGGCGGAGCCGGCGGCGATGGCTATGCGTTCGTGGCGTTCTGAGATACCTTGATCGAGTAACAATCCGTTACCGAAGGAGAACAGAATGCAGAAGATGATCCGGCTCACTCTCGGCGAGGGCGTTGCCCGCACGAGCGCTATTCACATCGACGCGGCGGACGTGCGCGCGTTCGTTGCCTACGAGAAGACCATCGACGGCAAGGTGAAGCCGATTACCGAGGTCTACACGGCTAGTCGGCCCGGCGCCTATTGGGTCGTGACCGAGACCATCCCGGTGATCATCAAGAAGCTCTGGGCGTGCGGCGTCGAGTTCCCCGACCCTGACGAAAGAGGAAGTGATGCCTAAGTTCTCGCGGCGCGACCCCTCGGGTTACGCGGTCGATGTGGTCGAGGCGGCTTCCGCCTCGGCCGCGGCCAAGATGTTCGGGGGCGCCTTCAAGGCCGATGACTTCTATCCCGTCCCCGACGAAACCGAGCACGGCGCCAAGCTGACGGTCCAGGCCGGGCGCGTGTCCGCGGTCGAGAACCGCACGTCGACAGCCCCAAGCGCCGATCAGGCCCGGGCTGTGGCGATCAAGGCCGAACTCCAGGCCGCCGATGCCGACCTCGACCGCGACCGCGAAGACCAGTGGCTGGCGATGCAGAAAATCGCCGACACGGTGGGTGCCGGGAACGTGATCCCGGACGCCAAAAAGCGGATCATCGAACGGAAAAACAGCCTTCGCGAAGAACTCGCCGGCCTCGAATAAGGCGGGCGGATTACAAGGGGTTGTGCTATGTACGACGACGCGCTCAAGGGGATGGGGGACGGGATGCCGCGGTGGGCTCTGATCAAGGGGGTCGCGCTCACAACGCTGGCCTTTAGCTCGACCGCGGCCTTGGCGCTGACGCTCCTGGCTTTCATGGGAAGCAGGGCAATTTCAGACATCGACAAGCTGACGCACTCAGTCAACGCCCTGCTGGTGACGGTCACGGAGATCAACGGGTCGGTGAGCACGCGGCTGGCCGAGGCCAATGGGCGTATCGCGAACGCCGACACCAGGATCAACGATCTGGCCGTGCGCCTGGGCGACACGACCTTGCGGGTCGGGCGGCTGGAAGATCGCCAGCTTAACCCGGCGAACATGGCGAGGTAGTCATGGCCTACAGCCCACGCGGTCTCTGGACGCCCGAGGACGACAGCACGAGCAACGCGGTCGCGAAGGTCGCGAGCACGGCCAGCCCGATCATGCGGCAGGCGACGGGCGACGCCATGCGGCTCGCGAACCGGCGCGGGCTCATGAATAGCAGCATCGCCGTCGGCGCGGCCACGGATGCGGTTCTGCGGAAGGCTACCGAGATCGGGGCCGCGGACGCGGCGACGGTCGCGCAGAAGAACCTGAGCGCGCAGCAGGCCGCCCAGGGCTCCGAACTCCAGAAGGAAAACATCCAGGGGACGAAGGAGATCAACCGCGAAAACTACCAAGTCCAAGAGCGGATGCAGCAGACCGACATCAACTCGAAAGAGCGGATGCAGGCGGCCGAGATCCGCAGCCGTGAGGACATGCTGGGGCGCCAGCTTGACAGCGAAGAGCGCCGGCAGGCCGAGCAGATCGGCGCCAACAAGTACATGCAGCAGCAGCAGATCGGCAGCACGGAGAGGATCGCGACCGCCGACCAGGACCTCCGGCGCGAGATGAACGCGCTCCAGACGCAGACGCAGCGAGCTATCTCCGAGAGCCAGATCGCGCAGAACGACCGGCAGGCGGCGATTAACGCGGCCGTCCAGATGCAGTCGCAGTACACGGCCATGTTCGACGCCATCCTCTCGAACCCGGACCTGCCGGCGGACGTGCGCGCGACCTACCTGGAGCACGCGAAGAACCTGAGCGCGGCCAACCTCGACACGGTGAAGAACCTGTATTCGAGGAACGTCCGCTGGGATGGCGGGCCGGCGCCGCGGCCGGGGCCTGAGCCGCGGCAGATACAGCAGGCCGCATGACCATTCGCATCCCCAAGGCCGTCGACTTCCCGGACGTGGCGGCCGTCCTGGTCGACAGCCATCGGCGCTCGATCTATGCGGGCCGAGACGAGGTCGACATGGTCAGGCTCAAGCGCGTGTACTTGGACGTCTGCCAGCGCAACGGGCATCGGAATGCGGGCGGGACGTACATGCGCGTGGCCGAGCGCGAGGGCGTCATCGTCGGGCTGATCGTAGGCGTCCTCGACGCCGTCTATCACATCGGGACGAAGCTGATGGCGACCGATCTGTTCTACGTCCCGACGCCCGCGTGCAGCGACCGAGACTCTATCGCGCTCTTCCGGGGCTTCGAGGAGTGGGCGGTCGAGAACGAGCGCGTGATCGAGATCAAGCTCGGGCTCACGAACGCGCTCGGCGAGTACGAGCGGACGAAAGCCATGTATCTGCGCATGGGCTATAGTCCGTGTGGGGAGCTATTTGAAAGAAGGATCGTCCGATGAGCGGGGTCACTAAGGCGCTCGGCAAAGTTTTTCGCAAGGTAGTCCCTGGGCTTAAGAAGATCCTGCCGGCCGGGCTCGCGCTGGGTGCGCTGGTCTTCACGGCCGGAGCCGCCCTGGGGTCTCTCCCTACCTGGGGTAGCGCCATCTCCCAGACGGCGGCCAAGCTCGGGCTTGGGGAGGGGCTGACGAACATCCTAACGGGCGCCGTAACCCAGGCGGGCTACGGCGCCGCGCTGGGGGCGGCCGGAGCGGCGATCACCGGGGGCAAGGTCGACAAGGGCGCGCTGCTGGGAGCCCTGACCGGCGCGATCACGGGCGGCGTGTCCGGCGCCGCCGGCTGGGAAACGGACCCGCTGAAGGGCCTCAACGACGACCCGATGAAGGCGACGGCCGACACCGTGCGCACACCCGCCAACAGCGGGGTCGTCGAGCAGTCGAGCAACTATCTCGACCCGGGCGACGGCGTTCCTGGCGTCGACAACGATATGAACGTAGGCGGCGGCGCCGCCGGCCCGCGGCGCGGACTGCTGGTGGATGACCTGACCTCGGACGTTCCGGGCTCGACCAAGGTGACGTCGACCGGCGCGACGACCGAGCCCAAGGGCTGGCTGGAACGCCATCAGACGCTCGTGGGCTCCGGGATCGCTGGTGCCGGCCGGGCGGCGGCCACGTACTTGGCGGGCGGAGCCGAGGCCAGCGCGGCCGAGAAGGCGCGCGAACAGCGGGCCGCCAACTACCGCTCGGGCACGCGCGGGCTCATGCTCGACGAGCCGGCCGACCAGCCGGTCGATCCGACGAACGCGCGAGCGCCCGTCCCGACCCCGACCGGGCCGGCGCCGCGCACGCCCCAGACTGTCGGCGGCTACAGGTACGACAAGAACAGGGGCGGGGTCGACTGGGTGAACGAGGGGGCCGGCTGATGCGCGGGATGATGCCGCCGAGCGAGGCGAACGGCCGGAACGGCGACACGTTGCTCGTTCACATGAAGCCGAGCGAGCTTCAGGCCATCCACCGGAACGCCCGGCGGCGCGGGCTGATGGGGGTCACGATCAACCCGAAGGACGGCCGGCCCGAAGCCTGGGCGGCCGAAGACGTGGGGCCGGCGGCCGATCAGAACTCGGCGGCCGACCGCGACGTCACTGTCGGCGGCGGGCAGACGGCCCAGGCGACGGACGAGACGAGCTTGCTCGACAAGGCCAAGGCCGCGGTCGTCGGGTACGCGAACTCAATGATGAGCAAGGACAAGCTGGGCGGGACCATCATGGCCGGCATGGGGCCGCCGGGCCTCGGGACGGTCGCGGGCGTCGCGGTCAACGCCATCGGGTCCGCGAATACCAATCAGATCGAGGCTGCGCGCGCGAACGGCACGCTGAGCGAAACCGACTATGCGGCCATCCAGGCGGGCGGAACGGGCACGATCAAGGGCGGCGGGCTGTTCGGCGAGGACGTCCAGGTAGGCCTGCACGGGGCCAACAGCAATCCGGACCGTGCGGGCCAAGGGCCGGGAGCCGAGGTCTCGGACGCGACCTCGCCTACGCCGGGCGCCAACCGGGCGGCCAACTATCAGGGCACGCGCGGGCTCTACCTGCCGGCGGCCGACGAAGAGGGTGAATGGACGTTCGACCCGGCGAGCAAGAGCGTCCGCTGGATCACGAAGGAGCGCCGCTAATGGCCCGCCGCGGACTGATGGCCCCCGAGCCGGAAGAGCAGAGCAACGTCTCGCCCGAAGAGCAGCAGGCTTATGAGCAGTTCGTCGGCCAGGGGATGAAGCTGATTTTCAACGAGCAGACGCTCCCGAGCCTACTCAAGATGATCGAGGGCGACGGCGATCCGGTGCTCGGCCTCGCGAGCGCGGCTGCCAGCGTGATCATGCGGCTGGTCACGAGCGAGGGCGCCCCCAAGTTCGATCCGGCGGTGCTGATGCACGGCGGGACCGAGATTCTGGAGGTCCTGGCGAACGCCGCCGAGGAGGGGAAGCTCCACGACTTCACGCCGGAGGAGCTTCAGAAGGCCGAGCTTCAGACTATCGACATGGTGCGCGACCAGATGACGAAGGCCGGGCTGATCGACGGCGAGGCGCTGAAGGGCGAGTTCGCGCAGATCGCGGACGCCGACCGCGCGGGCACGCTCGACCAGATGCTCCCGGGCCTCTCGTCGCAGCCGGCGGAGGCGCCGCCCGAAGAGGAGCCCGAGGAAGAAGAGCCCGAGGAAGAGCCTGAGCCCGAGATGGACGAGGAGGACGACCAATGACGGCCGCGCGTGGTCTGGCTGCCGCCCTGGCCGGCGGCCTCGGAGGCATCGGCGAGGGCATGGTCGCGGAGGCGCGGGCCGAGCGCGAGGCCATGCTCGAACGGATGCGGCAGGCCCACCAGAGCGCGGAGGCCGAGAAGAACCGGCAGCTTACGCGAGACGAGGGCGAGAAGACGCGCGAGAACGCCAGCACGGAAGCCCAGAAGTCGCGCGACCATCAGTCCGCGCAGGCGGGGGCCGAGCGTGAGGATCGACGGAACGAGGGGGTTCTCAACCGTGCCCAGCAGGGGGAGTTGGCGAAGCTAGCGCGCGATTCCGCTGAAAAGCTGAAGAAGATGGACATCGAGGCCACCAGGGACGACCCCAGCAAGTGGCCGACCGGCGCCGACGGCTCGATCTATCGGCCGGTTAAGGCCGAGGACGGGACGATGATCCTGACGCGCGTCAAGGACTCCGAAGGCAAGGATGTGCGCCGGGCGACCTCGCGGACGTATGTCCAGGTGGGGAGTGACGGGAAGGTCTATGGCGACGGCGAGGATCTGCCGGAGGGCGTGGCCCTCAAGATGCGGGTCGACGCCGGGGCCTATCTCACGAGCGAGTCCAGGAAGGCGATTGCCGGCACCAAGGCCGACACGACCCTGACCAAGGCGCAGATCGAGGCGACGGCCAAGATCATGATTGAAGGCATGAAGGGAGAAGCCTCTATCGCGCGAGCGCAGTTGATCCGTGATGCAATCTCTGCCGACCAGGACAAGGCGCTGAAGGCACAGGCCGAACTCAAGCGCGAAGGCTTCGACCTTCAAAGGGAGATCGCCGCGGCATACAACGAGAATCGGGAAAAGATCGCGGCAGCCACGAACGCGACGCGGCTCCAGACGGCCGGCGCCGGCCCGCGGGAGAAGCTGAAGGGCGATGAGCGCACCACCTACGAGAACCGCCTGAAGCGAGAGGCCGAGGCCGAGTACGAAAATCTGAGGGGGAACATCGCGGAACGTGCGCGCCGCGGTCTCATGAGAGAGCCGGACCCGACGGGCGGGGTCAGCCGCGAGCGCTGGGTTCGCCAGTACGTCGACCGCGAAATGGCGAAGCGCGACGGCGAGCAGGAGGTCGAGCAGACGCCGAGCGAGGCGGGCGCTGGCAAGCCCGAGACCGGCAGCCTACGCACGAACAGCGACAAGACGAGGGCGGCCTCCAAGCCGCTGCCTGAAGGATGGGACGAGGCGCGGGCCATCACGAGCGCCAAGGCCGCGCTGGCCCAGGGCAAGCCGCGGGCCGAGATCGAGGCGCGACTCCGCGAATACGGGATAGACCCGGCGAAGCTCGGCCAGTAAATTCAGCCCATGGCTGACGACGCCGACCTGTTCGCGGACATCCCGGTCAGCAAGGGCGCGGACCTGTTCGACGACATCCCGTCGGCCAAGCCGGCGGCCCAGGACGACCTGTTCGCGGACATCCCGGCGCGCAAGGGCCCGGCCGCCGACTATCAGGGCGCCGCCCCGAGCGCCGACGTGTTCGCCAGCAGCAAACCGACGGGCGAGCCCGGCGAGTTCGGCAAGGGCATCCGGACGGGCATCATCGGCGCCAAGAACATGGGCGTCGCCGCCGCCACGATCCCGGTAATCGGCCTCACGCGAAGCTACCTCGGGGCCATCGAGGGCTTCGATCAGATCGACCGCGGCGAGATCCCGGCGGCCATGAAGAGCGGCCAGCCCGGCGGCGGCTTCGCACTCGACCGGCTGATCACCTATCGGAACTCGTCGCCCGAAGAGCGCGCCCGCCAGCGCGAGGTATTGAAGGCGGAGATCGTAAGTAATCAGGCGGTCAAGGCTGACCTCGTGAAGCTCTACAAAGAGTTTCAGGAAGAAATGCGGCCGTTCGCCGGCCGCGTCCAGAATGCAACGGACATCACGAGCCCCAGCGACTTCGCCGACTGGTTCGCCTTCAACTTCGGCCAGGGCCTCCCGTACATGGCGGCCTCTATCGCTGCCGGGCTGGCGGGCGGCATGGGCGGCGTCGTTGCTGCCGGCGGCCTCATGGGTGCCGGCGACATCCAGGGCGAGATGATTGAGCAGGGCGTCGAGGACAAGGGCGCCGGCCTGTCGGTCGTCGGCGCCATCCCATACGCGGCGCTCGACCGCCTGGGCGCGGCGGCCCGACTCTTCCGCGGCACCACGCGGGCGGGCCTCCAGCAGGCGGCAGACGCCTACTTTAAGCGCCTGGGCCGGGCGGTCGGCGCGAACGCGGTCGAGGAGTTCCTGAACGAGGCCGGCCAGGAGATCGTCAAGGACGCGACGGTGACGACCGTCACGGGCAAGCCGCTGGTGACGAACGAGAGCGTGCTCCGCTGGGTCAACGCGGGCGCCGCCGGCATGGCGACGGGCGCCCCGATGGGAGCGGTCGAGGCTGGCCTCCCAGGGTCGTCGTCGGCGCCTCCCCAACCCACTGGCGGGACTGGGGAAAACCAGCAAGCATCGCCGCCTCCGGCACCGGGCGCCGGCACGACCACGACCACGATCAACGGCCAGACGACCGTGCGCAGCGCGCCCCCGCCGGTCACGCTGACCCAGGCGGACCTCGACAGCCCGCTCCCGAACGACATCCTGGTCGCCGGCAAGGAAATCCTGGCCCAGGCCGAACAGGCGACCAAGCAGCGCGAGATCCTGGCCGGCGCCGGGCTCCCGGACGTGGGTGCTCGCGTGAGCGTGAAGTACCCGGATGGCCGGGAGGTCGGGGCGCAGATCGAGGGCGCGCACGAGACGACGGCCGCCGGCCAGACCGCCCGCGGCGTCCGCCTGAAGCTGGACGACGGCCAGATCATCGAGGAGTTCCTGGACACCCTGCGGGATGTAGGGGTGGAGATCGGGCCGGCCGTGGCGGCGGCCCAGATCGCGGGACAAGACGTTAATGTTTCCCGTGTGACAAATGTCAGCGGCCCTGACGTATCTGAACCGCAGCCGGCGCCCGGGGCGACGCCCGCCGGAGCTTCGACGGTAGGGCCGGCGCTAGAGACGCCAGCGCCGGCTGCGGGCCAGGATGTAGCCGCAGCGAGCCCACAACCAGAGGCCCCGGCAGGCAAGCCGGTCGCCGAGGGTGTGATCGCGACCGTCGATAGCCGGGGGGTCGAGCAGCAGCGGGACGAGCAGACCGGCCAGTATGTGACGCCGGTCGAGCCCGAGGCGCCGCCGCCAAGCTCGACCAGGGGCGTCGCCGAAGACCCGCGGGGCGGCTGGAAGGCCACGACCTCGACCGGGACCGTGTTCCGGGGCGAGAACGGCCGGCCGTTCTCTGGCCGCGAGCAGGCCCAGGCGTTCCTCGACCGGACGGACCCGCTCAAGGCCACGGCCGCCGAGCCGGCGATGCCGAAGCAGGACGCGCTGAAGGCCAAGATCGCCCAGCGGACGTTCGAGGCCCAGGAGAAGATCGCGGCCGAGAGCGCGCGCGACCTGCCCGCCGGCTACGGCTTCAAGATGGAGCGCCAGGACGGCGACAGCTTCCTGATGCTCACGCTCCCCGACGGCGTGAGCGTGACCATCAGCCCGAGCGTGCGGGCCATGGACGCGCCTGAGTTCCGGAAGGTGATCGAGGACGCCCTGAAGACCGCGCGCGAGCGGGCGGACAAGGCTCTCGACGCCGGGCCGGCGGAGGCCGCGGCCAGGAACCCGGTCGAGCCGCTGTCCGAGCGCTGGGGCGGGATGAGCGAGGCCGAGCGCCGGGCTTTCGCCGAGGCGCAGGGGTTCAACCCGGCCCAGGCTCGACTGATCGGCGGGATCGCCCGCTGGCAGAACGTCGACGGCCGGGTTCAGGAAGTCCTGGAGCGGACGCCCGAAGAGGTCGAGGCCAATAAGAAGCCGAAGCCGGAGGGCGGTGGCGCCATCGTCTTCGACCCGGCTAAGGGCAAGGTCACGGTCCACAAAGCCGGCACCGCGCGCGAGCCGTCGGCCGCCGTGCCGGCCGATACCGTGGTCGAGTCGCGCGAGACGACCGTCACCGAGAAGCGCCTCGACCCCGAGCGCAAGTTCCGGGCCTTCGCCAGCACCAACGAGGGCGGGCGGAGTGCCGTCGACGCCTACGGAAAGACCAAGGAAGAGGCGGAGCAGGCGGCGCGGGACAAGTTGTCGTCGGACCTCGCAAAGCGCGCGGAGGTCCGGAAGGCGCCCGTCTACGGGTGGGCCAATGAAGTCGCGGACATCTACCTCGCCGAAGGCAACGATGCGGCGAAGAAGCGCTTTGACGAGATCGCACAGCAGAACAAGCTGACGGTCGCCGACGGCGCGGTCATGCGCGATGAGGTCCGGCGCCAGATAGAGGGTAAGCGCGATCAGGCCAAGAAGACGCCGCCGGCCGAGGAAACCCAGAAACCCAAGGAAAACCCGGCGGGTTCTTCGGGTGACGGGAGGGGCGCCATCGACCCCGAGGCCGCCCGCCGCAAAGAGTGGCGTGAGATCGGCAAGAACGCCGAAGGGGAGACCGTCTACGAGGATGGTCGGGGCGTGCGCTCGGTTGTGACGGATGGAGTGCGGCAGACGGAATCGGTCGGCCTGAACCCTACGCGCGAGGGCCTTCAACTCTCGACGCAGCGCGTCCCGGGCGGGCGCTACCGGCTGACGACCGAGAGCGCGGAGACGCCAAAAGAGTTCTGGTCCTACAAGGCGCCGGACACGCCACGGTACGAAGACCTGCCGGCCGGCGCGTTCAGCGGGACCAAGGAGGGGTGGGAGCAGCTATCGCCGGGGATGCGGCGCGAGATCGTGCGCTCCTTCAAAAAGGATCAGGAAAAGGGGCCGTCGGAAGCGAGCGACATAACCCCGACTTCAGTCAATATTCCTGGGACCAAGCCGGCCGGCGAGTTCGGGAAGAGCAACAAGCTGTTCAAGGCCGAAGATGCGGAGGTCGCGCGCGCGATCCTGAAGAAGCATCTGCGGCAGTCGAACGCGGGCATCGACCCGGAACTGATGAAAGCCGGCATGACGCTCGCCGGCTATTACATCGAGGGCGGCGCCCGATCCTTCGCCGAATACAGCGCGAAGATGGTCGAGGACCTGGGCGATGCTATCCGCCCGTACCTGCGGAGCTTCTACGAAAGCATCCGGCACTATCCGGGGTTCGACAGCCAGGGCATGACGCCGGCCGCCGAGATCCGGGAGGAGGCGGCCAAGCCGGAGCCGAAGACGGAGGCGAAGCCCGAGCCGGCCGGCGACTACGGCACGGTCGAGCGCCCGAACGTCGCGCTCCTGTCGAGCGATGTCGCTGACTTCCTGCTCAAAGGCGGGTCGTTCGATACGATCATCCAGGCGCGCGCCTTCCTGGGCGACCGCCTGAAGACCAAGATCGACAGCCGGAGCCCGTTCGCCAAGCGCGCGGACGAGATCATTGAGGCGGGCATCACGCTGGCGGCGCGCGAGATCGCGACCGGCCCGGGCTCGGTGGTCGACAGGTACAACAAGCTGGTCGGCCTCTACCGGCGCCAGCCGAAGCTGGATCAGCGCACGAGCACGAGCGTCGAGCAGCAGGCGTATTCGACCCCGGCGCCGCTGGCGTTCGTGGCGTCCAGGCTGGCGGGCGTCGCCAAGGCCGAGAGCGTGTACGAGCCGACGGCCGGCAACGGGATGCTGCTGATCGAGGCCCGGCGCGGGACGATCAACGCAAACGAACTGAACCCCGACCGCTACGCGAACCTGAAGAGGACCCTCGACGGCGAGCGCGTGACGAACCGCGACGCGGCCGAGAGCGATCCGGCGTCCAGGGTCGATGTCGTGATCGCCAACCCGCCGTTCGGCAAGGTCACGGAGAACGGCGTCCAGCGGCTGTTCTCGCTCGACGGGCGGATGACCAAGGAGATCGACCTTGGGATCGCGTGGCGGGCTCTCAAGTCCATGAAGGACGACGGCCGGGCGGTCCTGATCATCGGGAGCAAGCGCGGCACCCAAGAGCAGCGCCTCTCGGAATATCGGTCGTTCGACACCATGTCGTTCATGAAGAAGCTCTATGACGCCTACAACGTGGTCGACCACTTCACGGTCGACGGGCGGCTTTACGACCGCCAGGGGGCCGGATGGCCGGTTGACGTCATCGTGATCGAAGGCCGGGGGGCCTCCAAGTTCCCGGCGCCCTATGCCCAGGCTCCGGCCATGCTTGGGTCATGGGAGGAGGTAGGAAGGAAGCTCGATGATCGCCTGGACACCGCCGGAGAGCGAACGCGGCCTGGGGAGCGTGCTCCTGAGCCCGCAGCAGGCGCTGAAGCCGCTGACGCGGGGAGCGTACCGGACGGCTCTCGCCGCCCGGATCGACCGGCTGATCAAGAAGGAGGACGCGGGGACGGCGCAGGATCTGTTGCTCCTGATCGAGGACCGCGAGCCCCTGCGTCTGGTCGACCGGCTGGAGACGGCGGCCGAGACTCTGGCGGAGTACAGCCAGACGCTGGCCCGAGCGGCGGCGTTCCCGCCGACGGCAGTCCAGCCGCCGATCAAACACGAGCCGGAGACGGCGGCGTTCCTGGCGGAGGAGACGCTGGAGGAGTTCGTGGACAGCCTGCTCCTAGAGCACCAAGAGTAGAGCGCAAGAACGAAGAAGCTGAGACCTCGCTTCAGGTCAAATACGCCCCGGCCTCGCAGGCGGCATATGCGGTAGGCACGCTCGTCCCGCGCAATATGCAGATTGCGATGACGCGCGCGCTGAAGGACCTGGAAGCGCGCGTCGGCGACATCGACCAGTACGTGGCCGACAAGCTGGGGATGACCCTGGGCGAGGCCATCGGCACGTCCAACGCCGGGGGCGGCGCGTTCTCGGCCGAGCAGATTGACGCGCTGGCTCTCGCGATCAGCCACGTCGAGGCCGGGGGCGCGTTCATCATCGGCGATCAGACGGGCGTCGGCAAAGGCCGGTTCGTGGCCGGGATGCTCAAGTACGGTCTGGAGACCGGGAAGGTCCCGGTGTTTTTCACCAAGGACGCGGGGCTCTACGCGGACATGATCCGCGACCTACGCGCCATCGGCATGGGGAACATCGACAAGCGTATTCTGATCACGGACACGAAGTACCGCGCGTCGAAGGCCATCCCGCTCTCCGACACCGAGGGCGACATTCTGGAGAGCCTGCCGGCGGCCGAGAATGAGGCGGCAATTGACGAGATCGTCCGTACCGGCAAGCTGCCGGACGGCTACGACATGCTGTTTACTACCTACTCCCAAGCGCAGTTCGGGCCGAAGGGCCTGGAGTATGAGCGGCAAAAAGCCCTGCGCGCGCTTGCCCCGAACGCGATGATCGTCCTGGACGAAAGCCATCAGGCCGGCGGGCAGGCGAAGGGCCGGAAGAAGATCGACAAGGAAACCGGCCAGGAGATCAAGAGCCGCGCGGATTTCGTGCGCGAGATCCTGAAGGACGCGCAGGGCGCGGTTTTCAGCAGCGCTACCTACGCGAAAAATCCGGCGGTCATGAGCCTGTATTTCAAGACCGACTTGAGCATGGTCGTTGATGACATCGAGCAACTAGGCGCGGTCATCGAGAGCGGGGGCGTGCCACTCCAGCAGGTGGTCGCGAACATGCTGGTCGAGGCCGGCCAGTACGCGCGGCGCGAACGCTCGTTCGAGGGCGTCCGCATGGATATGGACGTTCTGCCGACAGACAAGCGGATGGCGACCGAGGCGGCGGCGGCCATGCGCACGATATTCCGGCTGGATGCCGAGTATATGGAGGGAATCAGGCTGGCCTTCATCGAGGAAATGGAGGCGGAGGGCGAGAAGGGCGCGACGGATGCGGCCGTCGGGAACGAGAGCCCCAGCCAGACCGGGTTCGCGAACGTGATGCACAACGTCGTAAGCCAAATGCTGCTGGCGCTGAACGCGCCAGCCGTGGTCGACAAAGCCATCGCGCTTCACAAGGACGGGAAGAAGCCGATCATCGCGCTGTCGAACACGAACGAGGCGATTATCGACGACTTTATCGAGCAGGAGGGGCTTGCGCCGGGGGACCGGGTTGAGCCGACGTTTAACCTGATCCTCGACCGTTACCTGAAGCGACTGCGCCGGATCACGCTCAAGGATGCGAACGGCAAGAAGCGCCACGTATCTCTATCGGACAGAGACATTCTGCGGATCGGCGGCGATGAAGCGCTCGCTGCCTACAGGGCGGCCGAGAAGATGGTCAACGACGCCGACCTGGGCGCGATGCCGGCCAACCCAATCGACTACATCATGGACCGTCTGGGGGCGGCCGGGGTCAAGGTTGACGAGATCACGGGCCGCAAGGTGGTCATCCGAGATGGGGTCTACACGGTTCGCAAGGCCGGGGCCGGCGAGAAGAAGCGGGCCATGAACTCCTACAACGCCGGGCGCCTGGACGCGCTGGTGATCAATCAATCTGGCTCAACCGGATATTCGATGCACGCGACGGCCGAGAAAGGCAACGACGGCAAACAGCGCCACATGATCGTCCTGCAAGCCGATCCGAATATCGACGTGTTCATGCAGATGCTCGGCCGCATCCACCGGACGGGCCAGATCAGGCTGCCGGAGTACACCATCGCGGTCGCCGACCTCGCGGTCGCGCGCCGGCCGGCGGCCGTGCTCATGCGCAAGATGGCGAGCCTGAGCGCGAACACGACGGCCAGCAAGAAGAGCGCGGTCAGCCTCGATAACGTGGTCGACTTTTTGAACGAGTACGGCGACGCCGTTGTGGCCGAGTACCTGACTTACCACCCCGAGATCGCGGTCCTGACGGATGCCCGGTTCAATCCGGAGAACCCCGACGGGCTGGCGGCGAAGTTCACGGGTCGCCTCGCAATCGTTCACCCCGACGAGGTCGCCGGGATTTACGAAGAAATCGAAGCGGCCTACCGCGACCGCATTGAGGCCCTGGACCGCATGGGCCTGAACACGCTCGAAGCCAAGACCCTCGAACTCGATGCGCGAACTGAGGGCAGGCAAATCCTGGTCGAGGAAAAGGACGGGGACAGCCCATTCGCCGCTGCCGCCATGATCGAGACCGTGAATGTCCGCAAGCTGGGCAAGCCGTTCACGGTCGATGAACTCAAGGATGCCGTGCGCACGGCCCTGGACGGGAAGCGGCCGAGGGATTTCGCGAAGGAGCAGGCCGACAAGATTCGGGCGCTGGCCCCCGCGCGGCTGGAGAAGATGGCCGCCAAGGAGAAAGAGGCGCACGACAAGCTAAGAGACATGGAGTCGGGGGCCTTGCCCGCGACCGAGGGCAAGAAAGAAAAAGTCAGCGCCGATATAGGCCGCTGGCAGGCGGCCATGAGCGACTACTCGTTTAAGGTCGACCAAGTGGCGGAGGCCGCCGAGGCATACAGGCCCGGGGCGGCAGTCATTCTGAGCGTCCGCGACCGAGACGGCGAAAGCGCGAACGAAGTCCCGGCCGTCGCCCTGGGCATGGACATCCGTGGGCTGGGTGACAATCCGGTAGCGGCCTCGAAAATCCGCGTGCGCTTTGCCGTCGCCGACGGGAGCCGAGAAATCACGATCCCGCTGTCGCAGCTTCTAGATATGCGGTTCGTCGCAACTCCGAGCGACGGTGACGCGGTGCTCGAAGCCTTCCGCTCGGGCCTCAATGAGGCGCGCGAAGAGCGGCAGATCATCACGGGCAACCTTGTGGCGGGCTTCGCCCAGTTCAAGAAGGGTCAGTTCGTGATGTTCACGGACGACCGAGGGAACATTCGCCAGGGCATCCTCATGCCTAGGAGATTCGACGCGGAGGCGGAGGTCGAGCGCCGGCCGGTCGAGTTCAAGGACCCGGCGCACCTGACGCAGTTCTTGACCAGCGGTCGGAACATGCGGATGGTCAAGAGCAGCGACGGGATTGTCGGGATCAGCTTCAACCCGAGCACGGGCGCCTTCGATGTGGCGGTCAACGTGAGGGGCGGAAAGCCGTACTTCCTGAACAAGGAGGCCCGGGCGGCGGCCGGCGGCGACTTCCAGCAGCGGCGCGGCGCCAAGGTCTACCGCCCGATGATCGAGCGCCCGAGCGCGCGCGACGTGCAGGCGATGGTTCGCGCGTGGCAGGAGAACCTGGACGCCAAGTTCATCACGACCCTCGACAAGGACGAGGCGCGGAAGATCACGGGCGAGAGCGCGGGGCTCCGGAGCGCGGACGAAGAGGGCGGCCCGGACGACACGCCGCCGACCGGCGGGCGCTCCATGTTCAGCCGAGGCGGCAAGGCCACGCTCGAAAGTCTCGGGTACAAACAGGACAATCCGGCGGTCAAGTGGCCCGGCGACGGCGGCCGTAACTGGCTGAGGAGGAAGCAGGAAGACGCGCAAGCCCGCTATGACCGAACGCGAGGCATCTCGGGCTCGACCACGGCATGGATTCATGGGGTGACGCTGAAGACGAGCGCCCTGAAGGATCTTGAGGGCGCCCGCCGCGAGCGCAGGCAGCCGGGAGAAGGCCAGTACGATGCCCTCGCCGATAGCGTGAAGGAGCGCGGATGGGAGCCCGACCACCCCATCCTCGTTGAGATCAATCATCACGGCGAGGTCTTCATCACGGAAGGCAATACGCGCGTCGCCTATGCGGCTCGGAACGGGATAGAGACCATCCGCGCCGACGTGAAATGGCTAAACGGCGGCGAGCTTGCAGATGGGCCGTGGGCGCCGGATAAAATCCTGGACAAGGTCGCGCCCGACTCCAAGTTCGCGCGCACCGGCCCCTACTACAGCGCGCTCGCGCAGGCGATCCCGCGGCTGCCGCCCAAGGGCACGGGCGCGCAGATGCTCGCCAGCCTGAAGAACATGCAGGGCGTCAAGCCGGCGGAGATCGCGGCCGTCGGTCTCGATGAGTGGCTGCCCCAGCAAGATCGCGTGACGCGCGAGCAGGTGCAGGAGTACGTCGCCCAGAACGCGGTCGAGGTCCGGGAGGTCACGAAGAGCCAGAACGGGCCGAAGCCGACGGAGGCCGAGGTCGTGGAGATCGGCGAGTGGTTCGACGCGCAGCCGGCGCTGTTGGTCGGGCGGGATGAGTTCTCCGGCGCGGTCGAGCGCGCGCGCAACGGAGATCCCGCATGGGTTGCTGAACTTGAGGGCTGGGGCGTGCCCGATGACCTCCTCGCCCCCTTCCGCGCGCACGTGGGCGGCGAGGGCGGCCCGAAATTCAACCGGCCGGACACCACCCTCCCCGGCGGCGAGAACTACCGAGAGGTCCTGCTGACGCTGCCGAAAAAGGAATTTGACGAGGGGGATATTGAACTCAGCGGCCCCGCTCAATTTGGTGGAGATGGAATTGCAAATTGGGGCGGCGGGCGTCGCGTGGAGGGCGTGGTCGAGCGGACATTCACTCTCGGCACGGAAAGCGGCCGGATCACCTTCTGGCCTAGAACCTACAACTGGAACGGCGCCGAGGCCCCGCGCAAATGGGTGGTGAACTCCCCAAATTTTCAAAACGCGCACTTCGACACGTTCGAGGCCGCCATCGCGGGCATCCTCGCCGGAGCCAACAGCACGGCGTCCGGATACGGGTTTGGTCAAGAGACATTCCGCGGCGGCCACTTCAGCGAGCCGAACGTCCTGGCGCATGTGCGCCTGAACGACCGCACGGACGCCGACGGGAAGCGCGTGCTTTTCGTCGAGGAGATTCAATCCGACTGGCACCAGAAGGGGCGCAAACAAGGATACGACGCCGCCTACTACAAGGTCAGAAACCTGGACAGCGGGAATAGCTCGGACGCTTTCAACACCAAAGCCGAGGCCGAGGCGTTCCTGGGCCGGATGCCGGCGAGCATCCGCCCGAGGCTGCGGGTGGAGCAGGGCAAGAGGTCGACCGGCGTCCCGGACGCCCCGTTCAAAAAAGACTGGCACGAACTCGCCTTCCGCCGGGTCCTCAAGATGGCGGCCGATGAGGGCTACGACCGCGTGGCCTGGACGACGGGCGAGCAGCAGAACGAGCGGTACGACCTGTCGAAACAGGTCAGGTCGATCAGCGTTCTCGCGCGAACCGACAAGAACGGCGACAAAGGGTGGTATGTCGACATCGCCCTCTCCAACGGGGGGAAGACGATTGAACTCAATGTGAACTCGAATGGTGATATCACCGCTTCGACCGCTCCGGAGTTCAAAGACAAGCCGCTATCCGATGTGATCGGCAAGGATATGGCGGAGAAAGTTGGCGCCGTTGAAGCAAGCGCCAATTTCAGCGGCAACGACCTACGCATCGGCGGCTCCGGCATGGTCGGCTTCTACGACAAGATGCTGCCGGCCTATGCCAATAAGTTCGGGAAGAAATTCGGCGCGACGGTGGGCACGACGACAATACGCAAGGAAGCGGCGCCGGCCGATGAGTTCTACGTTCAGGAGCTTGCGGACGGGCGCTGGGGGGTTTTCAACGGTGATGACGTTCTGGACGCGGCCGATGACATTTACGACACGGAGCGCGAGGCGCAGGAAATAGCCGACGCCGAGAACTTCGACAGGCGGACGGCCGCCCGCGACGCGACTGTCCACGCCATTGACGTGACGGCCGAAATGAAGGCCGCGCTCGCTGACGGCATCCCGCTCTTCAACCGCGGACGCCAGAAGGGCCGCGCCGCGGAATCGTCGCCGACGATGCTCTCCTGGCGAGTCGCCAACGACCTAATCGCCGAGTACATGCCGGGCGAAGAGTACGCGCGCCGCCGGAGCGAGATCGTTGACGCCCTGATCGAGGTCTTGCGCTCGCTCGTGCCCGGCAAGGACCTGACGCTGAACCTCGCGGAGATCCTGAGAGGCGAGGTCCGGCCCGGCACGTGGGAGCGCGTGTCCGGCGCCATCTCGGAGAAGAGTAACCCCAATCTCCTGGACGCCATTATCTCGCTGGCGCTGATCGACCCGAAGACCGACAAGATCAAGAACATGCGCGAATTGCTGCATGTTCTGAACCACGAGGTCCTGCACTTCCTCCGCCACTCGGGCCTTCTCACGGACAAGGAATGGGCGGCCCTGGTCGAGGCGGCCGAGCGCGGAGACTGGATCGGGCGGCACCAGATCAAGACGCGGTATCCGGAATACTCGCACGAGCGGCAGATCGAGGAGGCCATCGCCGAAGAGCGCGGGGATTACGCCATCGGCAAGCGCAGGGTCGGCAAGACGGCCGCCACGATCTTCGACAAGGTGCAGGACATCCTGAACCGCGTCCTGAAGATGCTGGGTTTCAAGGGCTTCCGGACCTTCCGCGACGTGATGGTCGAGGCCGGCGACATCATGAGCCGGATCGGGACGGGCGAGATCGGCGCGCGCGAGCCGTCGGCCGTCGCCCTGGCGTCCGACACCAAGTTCGCCCGCCCGCCGCGGCCGGAAGGTCCGACCGAGCGCGTGGCATTCGATGACGCGGAGAGCGAAGCCCGCTTCCAGCAGGCCATGAAGGGCGTCGGCGACGCGCAGACGCTCACGGCCAGGGTGAAGGATTGGGCGACCTACTTCGGTCAGACGTTCACCCGCCACTGGATCGACCTGCCGGATACCGTGCGGTTTGCCGAGGTCAGCCAGCAGCTTCGCAAGCTCCAGAGCGCCCCCCAGAACTCGAAGGAGAAGATCGTCCGTCTGCTCAAGCGGGTGGTCGGCGACATGACGCGCGACGACCTGGAACTGTTCACGCGCAAGGTCATCCTGGACGACCTCGCGTGGGAGACCGACCAAGGCCACCTGACGCCGTTCGGGCTCACGCCCGAGACGGTCGCCAGCGAGAAGATCAAGGTCGACGCCGCCATTGACCGGCGCCCGGACCTCGCGGAGGCCGTGCGCCAGCGCAAGCTGATCGTGCGCGGGATCGCGAACGATCTGGTCGCCGCCGGCATCTTGCACGCCGACAGCGTGAAGAACCCGGCCTACTACCGGCATCAGGTGCTGATGTACGCGATGGCCTCACAGAAGTATGCACGGGGCGTCGGCAAGAGCGTGCGCACTCCGCAATGGGCGAAGCGCGAGGGCAGCACGCTCGACATCAACGCGAACCTGCTGGAGGCGGAGTTCGACTGGATGCACAAGGCATTCGTCGGTCTCGCGACCGTAGACGCCATTGATTGGGTGAAGAACAGCGAACTGAACATCCGACGCGACGTGATCGACGCCGCCCGCGCGTCGAACGCGGCGCTGGTTCAGGATCTTGTCGACCAGGAGATCCAGACGCTCGGCTTCAACGGGCCGATCCAGCGGACGCTCGCGGGCTTCCGCCAGACTATCGCTATCGGTCTCTCGAACGTGCGCCGAGCCCTGGAGGGCGGCGACCTCGTCCCGCCGCCACAGTTCGAGCAGGCGGCGGACGACATCATTGAGCAGCGCGAGGGCGACGACGGCGCGATCTTCAACTTCATGGCCTGGATCCTGGAGAATAACGAGGCGGGCAGCATGGGCGCCGCCATGGTCTTCAAGGGCATCAGCCATCGCCGGGAGTGGACGCGCGAGAAGCTGGGGAAGAAGTACGCCGACACGTCGAACGTCGGCGATCTGGTCGCGCGCTTCGCGCCCGAGGGCTACACCGCATGGCAGCCTGACGACCCGGACGCCAAGGGCCGGGCCATGCGGCTGTTCGTGGCGAAGACCGTGCCCGAGCACGCGATAGACGAGTTCGTGCGCCGGATCGTCGGGCAGACTCCGCTGCCGCCGGAGTTCGCCGAGCAGATCAAGGAAGGGTTCAAGGCCAAGGCGCGCGAGGTCCTGGCGGTCGGCGGCCCGCGCTACCAGATGGTGATCCCCCAGGAACTGGCGGACACGCTGACGAACTTCCAGAGCCAGTATGACGAGAGCGTGATCCTGAACCTGCTGGAGGCCCCGACCCGCGCGTGGAAGGTCTGGACGCTGTTCAATCCGCGGCGCTGGCTCAAGTACATGATCAACAACTGGAGCGGCGACATTGACGCGGCCATTGCCGGCAACCCGGCGATCCTGAAGAAGACCAATCAGGCCATGCGCGAACTGTACGATGTGATGTACGGCGGGAAGGACCCGAGCGCGCGCTACCAGGAGGCTCTGACCTGGGGCGTCTTCGACAGCGGGATCACGATCCAGGAAATCCCGGACATCAACTCGCTGTCCGAGTTCGAGGCGCTGATGGAGCCCACGAACTGGAAGAGCCCGGCGAGCGTGACCAAGCTGGCGCTCCGTCGCGGCTGGGGGTTCGTGCGGAACGTCAACACCTACCGCGAGAACGTCTATCGCTATGCGGCGTACCTGGACTATGCCGAGCGGGTCGAGCGCGGGGACGACCTGGACGCGCTCCCCTACGGGGCCAGCCGGCGAGAGATCGTCGAGGCCCAGACGGACCCGCAGGCGAAGGCCGCCCTGCTCGCGCGCGACCTGATCGGCGACTATGGGGCTATCAGCGTGGCCGGCCAGCAGCTTCGGCGCTTCGCCATGCCCTTCTGGAGCTTCCAGGAGATCAACCTCAAGCGCTATTACCGGCTGACCAGCAACGCATTCGACCGCGGCGTCGGCCAGGGGCTTCGGACCGGCGGCCTGATCGGCGCGAGCGTGGGGGCCAGGACGACCCTCTGGCTGCTGACCCGCATGGGCGCGCTTTACGCGCTGACCAACATCTGGAACTACCTGTTCTTCGGCGACGACGAAGACGAGCTTGACCCGGAAGAGCGCTATCGTCTGCACGTGAATCTCGGCAAGTGGAACGGCGAGCGCGTCAGCCTGCGTCTGTCCGGGAGCCTGAGCGACGCCATGGCCTGGACGGGCTTCGGGGATGCGCTGAAGGCCCTGCACGAGGTCGACGCCGGGCGGGCGAGCCTGGGCGACGTCCTGCTCGCCATCGTCAAGGCGCCGGTTAACAAGCTGGTGCAGGGCGTGACGCCGTTCATAAAGATGCCGGTTGAGCTTGCGGCGGGCGTGAAGACCTTCCCCGACTTCTTCAACCCGGTGCCGATCAAGGACAAGTGGCGCGAGGGCTTCCGGGCTATCAGCCTGGAGAACGAGTACGACCTCGTGACCGGCAGCCCGAGCCGCGGATATCTCCAGTCCTGGAAGCAGGCGCTGGTCAGCAGCCGCGACAGCGGCGAGGCCGCGTATGTGCGGGCGCGCGGGATTGCCCATCGCTGGCTGGCGAACGAGCGCGGCCAGGACGGGTACGCGAATTTCAGCAGCGACCGCAGCCGGGCGCTCCACAACTGGCGGCTGGGCCTGCGCTACGGAGACGACGAGGCGGCCGAGAAGTATCGCGAACAGATGCGCGAGCTTGGCATCAAGGACAGCGAGGTTCGGGCCAGCATCAAGCGCGCGCACCCGGCGGGCGCGATCCCGAAGAAGGATCAGGGCGCGTTCTTCGATAGCCTGAGCGCGAGCGAGCGTCGGGCCTTCGACAAGGCCGAGGACTGGTACAACGAAGTCTATGCGCCGGCCCGTTGACCGGGCGGTAACGGACTGTTACTATCGGCGCGTTGAGATTTACCCTCGACCGAAGATGTTGCCGGGCACTCGCAACTCCTCCCCTGGACGGGCGAGGCCCGGCGGCATCGGTGAGCCGGCGGAGTTTCGAGAGCGGGCGACCGCCTCGGGGTCTCCTGGGGCCTGGATGGGCTCCGCCGGCTCTCCGATGCGAGATCGGCGAAGGCTCCCGGTTCGTTACCGGGACACTGACTAAGCGGGGATCGAGGGTCCGGATTTAGCGGGCTGGCCTGACGAGGCCGCAGCGCCACGGATCCCCGGCGATGCAACGGAGACCCGCTTGCCTTCGCGGATGGACGAGACGACCGGGGCGGGCTCCTAGGCTTTCCCGGTCTACCCGAGACGGCTTGCCGGCCGTCTCGCCTGACTGTCGCCCCGCGGACCGGGCCGACCCTGCGCGGTGGAATGCCTAGCGCCTCTCCCGCTCCTCGGAGTCGAGGGATCGCAGGAACCGCCGGACCCCGGGGCGACAGGCTTGAACGATCCAGGCGAATCTGATGCTCTCCCCTCAACCGAGGGGGTCTCATGCTCGACAAGATCGCGGATGGCCTGCTGAATGCGGCGTCCCGCCACTGGCAACTGAAGCTCGCGACGGTCGCGCTCTTGGCGCTCGTCTGGTGGATCAACCCGGCGACGCTGGAGACCACGATCAACAAGCTGTCCCTGGCGACCCTGGGCGCGCTGGTCGGCTACCAGATCGACGCCCTGGTCTTCGGGTACGCCCGGCCGTCCCAGGTGTCCGAGGCGGTCGTCCCGAGCGCGATGCTGCGCCGGGCCATGATCATGAGCGCCATCGTCATCGGCGTGACGCTGGGCGTCTGATGCGCCCCTGGCTGGCGCTCGTCCTGGTCGCGTTCGCTCCGGCGACCGCCGAGGCGCAGGAGATCCCGCGCGAGGCCGTGCGCTACCAGCGCCAGCTTATGCGCGAGGCCCAGGCCGTCTGGGGGCTGAAGGCGCCCATCGCACTCTTCGCCGCCCAGATCCATCAGGAGAGCGGCTGGCGGGCGGACGCCCGGTCCAAGTTCGCGGGCGGGCTCGCCCAGTTCACGCCCGACACGGCTGCCTGGATCGGGTCCGCGTACAAGGATCTTGCCGGGGCCGAGCCGTTCAACCCGTCCTGGGCCATGCGGGCTATGGTCCGCTACGACCGGCACCTGTTCGACCGGATCGAGGCCGTGAGCCCGTGCGACCAATGGGCGATGACCTTGAGCGCCTACAATGGCGGGCTCGGCTGGCTGAAGCGCGACAAGGCGCTGACGCTCCGCGCCGGCCTTGACCCGCTGCGCTGGTGGGAGAACGTCGAGCTTCACAGCCCGCGCGCCGACTGGGCGATCCGCGAAAACCGCGGGTATCCGCGCCGGATCATGCTCGACCTTCAGAGCCGCTACCATCGGTGGGGCGCGGCCGTGCCGTGCCCTTGATGGGATTCGACCGCGGGGAGGATAAGCGGGCCATCCCGCCGTCGAGCGTGGCCCTGCTGGCTCGGGCCAACGAGATATGCCGGCGAGCGACCTTCTGCCGGGTGCGCGAGGCCGATCCGGGCGGAACGTGCGACATCTGCCGCACGCAAGCGGAGGCCCAGATCCGGGGCGAGGGGAAGATCAGGGGCATCGCCAAGCGCGAGGGCCGCTGGGTTAGAGGGGACAGGGTCCGATGAGCATCCTGACGACCGCCGCGGGCTTCGCGCTCAACCACTGGGACTGGCTGGCCGGCGGGGCGTCCATCGCTACCGGCGGCCTCGCCTGGGCGATCCCGAAGGCGTGGAAGTGGATCGTGCTCGGCGCGCTGGCCCTGGCCGTCGGGATCTTCGCGGCCGTCATGTTCGTGCGGGTCGCCAACCTGCGGGCGGACCTGAACGAGGCTCGGGCCGAGGCCTACATCGCTCAGGCCGAGCGCGACCAGGAGAAGGCGACGGCCGATCACAATGCCGAGATCGCGCGCAAGATGGCGGCGTCCGCCGCCCGCGCGCAAGCCGACCGCCGGGCGCTGCTCGCCGAACTCGCGAGCGCGCGCGCGCGTACCGAGACCATTCTCCGGGAGATCGCCCGTGATCCGAACCGCGCCGACCCTCTGCCTGATCCTCTTCGCCCTTTCCTCCGCCGGGTGCGCTGACCTCCGCCGGCAGTTCCAGCCGGCGCCGAAGGTCGAGATCAGGGACGCGGACGCCCAGCCGGCCGACTTCCTGGAGTGCGCGCGCGAGCCCCTGGCGCCGGTCGACGGCCCGCTCGATCAGCCGAGCCCGGTGACGCAGGAAGAGTTCGGGCGGTATGTGGCGGCGCTCATCGAGGCCGGCGCCGACTGCCGGGCGAAGCTCGACCTTAATCAGCGGCGGGCAAAAGAAAGGCCCGGTAGTTAGCCGGGCCCAGGTCGTCAACGCCGGAGTTGTGCAGCTTAGATGTTCTGCTCGATGCAGTCCATCAGGTTGTGAGCAAGGTCGACCCGCTCGGTGATCCAGCGCAGGTACTCCATGTATGAGGCGGGGGCCGGGCTCTCCTTCTGACTCGCGGTCTCGCCGGCCGACACGATGCGATCATTCAGGCGGGCGAGCCGGGCGACGAGGTCTTGCATCCGAAGGTCGATGCCCGCGAGGTACGACTCGGCGGTCGAGACCGTTCGGGGCTCGACCCCGGACAACACGGGCTCGGGCGGACGAGCGGCAGGCGACGCCTTGTCGCCCGCCGGGGCCTTGTCGGCCGCCGGGGTCTGGGCGCTGCTCAGGGCGACCGGCAAGGCCTGGAGGAGCGCCGGCACCAGAATGCTCTGGAGGCCGGCCGCCAGTTCCTTCTTCTCGCGCTCGCCCATCGGCGCGGGGGCCGTGCGGCGGCGCGCGGCCTTAGTCTGCTTCTTCTTCGACATGCTTACTCCTTCGGTTTGCCCGGCGACCGGCCGGGCGTCGGGTCAGATCCGGTTGTAGCCCTCCTCGAAGGGCTTGCTCGGGCTGATGCTCTTGTACCCGTCCTCGTAGATCACGAGGTAGGCGCCGGGGATCGCGAGGTCTCGGTTCGTGTTCTCCGGCATCTCGATCAGGCAGCTTCCGCCGGCCGCGGTCTCGACCTCCAGGAACACGCGCTCGCGCTGGCCCAGCGGGTCGGCCTGCGACGGCCTGCCGCGCTCGATCAGCGTGCGCTTGATCCGGCCGGCGCGCACGATCTTGTGGCACCTGTAGCTCGCGAGGTCGAGGGCGGCCCCGTAGGGCGCCGCGCTCGGCCGCGGGTCCGCGTCCACCCAGTCGTCGGCCAGCATGTCGGCCTGACTCGCGAGCCAGGGGACCACGTAGCCCTGGGCGGTCTTCATGTCGATGTGCGCGTGGTAGTCGACCTTGGTGCCCTCCGGGAAGATCCCGAGCAAGGGCTTGCGGTTGACCTCGAACGCGCTGCCGGCGACCAGGAAGAGGAACATTCCCTTCCCGTTCCAGCCTTCGCGAGCGACGCGCCCGCCGGCCTTGAGGATAGTCAGTGCGCTTCCGAAATTCATGTAGGTCTCCCCGGTAGGCGAGGACGCCAGCCGTCCTCGAAGTGGAAATGATGGCGTGTCGCCCGGAAGCCCATGATCGACGGGCCGTAAGAAACGAGCATGAACCACGCTCCGTTGCACATGGGACAACGCCGCATCTCTCGGGCCGGCGCAGGCTCGGTTGCGCGCGGGTGCAGGCGCTCGAACTGGCTGGCCATGAACTGCGAGAAAGGCGGCACGTCGCGCGTAATCCGGTAGAGCGGATGCCCGCGCTCGCAGGTTATGATGTCGTTCTCGCGCGCGATCATCCGACCCTCAGAGGCATGAGGACGACAAACGGCCCGGCGCTCTCCGGGTCGCGGACGAGCGCCGGGCTCGCGCCGTCCGTGATCAGGAACTCGACGGCATCCCCCTCGAAGGCCGTCAGCATGTCGGCCACATACGCGCCGTTGAACCCGAAGACGCTCGGCTCTCCGGTCAGTCCGCTGATCGGGATCGAGGCCTCGGCGTGGCCGACGGCAGCGCTCGCCCAGGCCGCCGACAGCCGGGCGGTGCCGTCCTTAAACACGTCGAAGCGCACAGCCGCCGTCCCATCCTTCCTCTTCCGAAATGGCGCACTCAGCGCGAGGACCGCCCCGCGCAGAGCCCTGGCCTCGACCGTGAAGCTGAATTTGTGGTCGACCGGAATGACTGTTTCGTAATTCGGATACGCGCCGTCGATGCCCTTGCTAAACACGACCCAGGGGGTCCCGTCGACATGGGCCGTGAACGAGACGAGGGTGCCTTCCTTCCCGACGCCCTTCCAGACAGAAAACCGGGGCGACGCCTTCGCTTCGGTCAGTCGCGGGACAAGCATCTCGATAGCCGCCCGCGGGAGGATCAGGTTTGGCGGGATTGCGTCCGTCGCGTTCTCGAACTCGATGGGGATCACGTGCAGCCGATGACCGTCGCAGCCAACGACCCGCCGGCCCGGCCGCGTGGTCGAGCCTTCCGAGATGTGGAGGCCGCTCAGGTAGTAGCGCATCCGATCATCGCTCATTGCCGCCCGCGCGCGATTGAGGGCGCTCACGAACTCGGGGCCCGCAAGGACCGAGAAGCATTCGCGCCCGTTCTCCCAGAGAGTCGGCATTTCGGACGCGGGCAGGCAGTTGGCCCGAATGTTCAGGCTGCCGCTGGCGATGGTCAGGGTCTGCCCCTCGACCGACAGCATGGTCGTCGGGCCGCCGGCCGCGCGCAGGGCTTTCCTAACCTCCTCGTGCGAGGGCAGGCATAGGTCGAAGGGCTCGCCCCCGCCGCCCGAGATTTCGGCCGTCGCGACGCACGCTTGGTCGCAGTTGGTCGATTGCACGGAAAGCCGGCCGTTGAACGTCAGCCGCACGCACCCCAGGACGGGGACGGTCGCTCGCCGTTCAGAAGCGATTCCGCCGAGGCAGAGGACGCGCAGGAGTTCGTCGGTGTCGAGTTCGATCATAGGTTCCCCAGTTCATGCCGGAATGGCGATGAGTCTGCGTAGCTGATGGCGCGCGCCTTCGGGTCGAAGCCCCAGCGCTTGGCGAACGTGCGCGGCCCGCGGTGCTCGTCCGCGTGCGCGGCCTGACACATGGGAAGCGTGTAGCCGTCATTCGGCTTGAGGCCAGTGCCCCCGCGCGTCTCGATGCGGATGTGGGCGGCGATCACGTCGCCCTTGCATTTATGTACCCCGAGGTTTTCGTCCCCGCGGGGCCAGAGGCCGCGCAGGCAGCACGGCTGCTTCCTGATCCAGGCCAAATGCCCTTCGCTCCGCCGGGCCTCGGGCGTGCGCGTGCTCGGTCGACCGCGCGCGCGGCGCCTCTGGCGCAGGCGGCCCCCGCCCTTGAGCGGGGTCTTCCGGCGGATCGGGGTACGCTTCATGACTCGGGCTGGCTCGCCGGGTCGGCGGGATAGTAGAGCCAGGACAGGCGGCCATTCTGGCCGGTCGACGACGCTCGCTTGAGGGCTCCGCGCTTCGCCAGAACGTGGAGCGTGGCCGTGAGTAGGTTGTCGGCCATCCTTTCCTTGCACAGGGCCCCAATGGCGGCGCTCGGGCTGCCCGGGAAATTGGCGACGATGTCCACCAGTTCCGACTCGCGTGCGATGACGTGCGGCGGGCGGGTCCGGTTGATGGTGCGCGGACCCTTCGGCGGCGCGGGCGGGGCGTCCGCCCTCCTGCGCCTCTGCGGGGCGAGCGCCGCCTCGAACGCTTCGCCGCGGACGACTCGGACGCCGTCTTTCTCGATCAGCAGCCAATCACCGGCCGCGGCGTGGATGCTGGCAGTCAGCTTGATAATCGACGCCATTGGGGTCCTCGCTCGATTGATGGTTACTGTTCGGCCTGGGCCTTGTACGCGCGGCGCCGCGGCGCCGGCTCGGGCTTGAACTCCTGGCCCTTCACGCGGCCGTCTTCGATCACGAAGCCGGTCGTGCCCCTGCTGTCGACGCGCTCGATCCAGACCTGATAGTCGTGCTTCTCGGCCAGATCGGCGACAATCTTCATGGTGTCGTCGTCGAGCAAGCTCCCGTCCTCGATCCGGATTACGTGCAGCCGCGGGTTGGCGGCCATGGCAATCCGCATACCGACAACCGTCTGCTCGGCCTTGCTCGCTTGCTCGAACGGAACGCCGTTCAAGAGCACCTGACCGTCGCCGAAGGACAGGCCGGCGACCGGCATGTCGGCGGCGGCGATGGCGTCCGCCTTCTGCTTGTTCCGGGCATCAATGGCGTCGGTCAGCGCCTGGGCGCGGGCCTCGAACGCCTCGGCCTCGGCTTCGAGCGTCCGGCGACGGGCGCGCGTCTCGATCCCGCGGTTGATTGCCTGAGCGGACTCGATCTCCTTCTGGAGGGCCGTCACGTCGACGGTCTCGGGCAGCGGCTCCGCCGCGGAGAGTTTCGCCTGGAGGTCGGATGCGAGTGCGAGCTTGTTCATGACCGCGGCCGAGGTCTCGGCCTCAACATTCCGGAGGTCGGCCTCGGACCTCGTGATAAGGGAGGCGCGCTGGCCGGTCAGCCGGGCGATCTCTGCGTCGATCTCTTCCAGACGGAGGTCGCGCGCGCGCGCGACGGACTCCGCCCTATGGGCGCCAGCCGCATTGAGCGCGTCGGCCTCTGCCTTGTAGGCCTCAACCTGAGCGGCGGCGGCGGCGCGCGCGTTCGCCCGGCGCTCGACCTCGCCGTTGTGCGTGCTCGCCTCCGCCATCTGCTTCAGCAGCGCCGACGTGTCGACCGGGTCGTTCGGCAGCCCCTCGGGGACCTTCACGCTCTCGACGGCGATCCGCTTGCTCTTGGCGTCACGGTTGACGTTCGTGCGCTCAGCGAAGTCCGCGCGGTTGGCCTCGTCCAGGGCGTCGATGTCGACGGGCAGGTCGACGGCCGCCCGGAGCGCGTCGAACTGCGCGCGCGGCTTCATGCGCGTGAAGCCCAGCGGGTCGAAGGACAGGGCGCCCAGGAAGGAATCGAGCATGGCCTGGGGGCTGGGAGCGCGGAAGCCCTCCGCGTTCTCGACCGTCAGGGTCGTGTTCCCGGCGGCCGTAAACACCTTGCGCACGGTCATCTCCGTGTGCCCGGCGCTCGGCCCGAGTTCGAGCTTGATGCGCGCGAAATCGGCATCCTTGTTGATGGGCATCGCCTGGATGTGAGTCGCCCCTTCGAGGGCGGCCCAAATGCAGTCGATCACGCTAGTCTTGCCCTGGCCGTTCTTGCCGTTCACGTCAACGATGGCGCCGTCGGGCGTGATGCTGACCGCCCGCAGGCGCTTGAAGTTCTCGGCCGTCAGATTGAGAATCTTGAGCGGGGTCTTTTCGGACATGGACATCTCCTGGGTGTGGGGGACTAGAGGGAACTGCCGTAGAGCGCGGCCTTATGCTGCTCCGCGACCTCGATCAGCCGCGAGTGCCACTTGGACCCGTTCTCGCCGGCCGTCTTCAACTGAGCGAGCGGGATCTCGTGAGCGGCAATCCAGGCGTCGACCTGCTTCGGGGTCGTCAGCGCACGAATGCGCTCGGCCGCGGCCGTCGCCCAGCCCTTGAAGTCCGGGCCGGCGGCGGTGTTCGCGAGCACGAGGAAATCGGCGTCGTCCTCGGCCTCGCTGGCGGAGGGAGGCGAACCTCCCTCCGCCTCGGCCTGCCGCTCGTTCGCCTGGAGGGGGGCGGTTTCGGCGGCCGAACTTAGTGGATGGATTGTCCGCACCGGCTCTTCGGACGGGCCGGCGAGCGCCTTGACCGCGTGCGTGGTCTTCGTCGACGCCGTGAGAAACCCGAGGTCGCGCTTCTTCTCGGGCTCGCCGCCCGAGACGAACGCATGATCGCGAGCCTCCTCGGTGATCGCCAGCCCGCCGAGCGCGTCGCTGAACCCCATGCGCTGGGGGATGCTTCGCGCGCGCGCGAACAGCATGGGCTTCGGGTGCTTCACCCAGACGTCGTGTTTCTTCCAGAGGCCTGCCCGCCGCGCGTCGCGAACCGTGAACTCTCCCCAGAACGGAGTGACCGTCCCGCGGCGCTTCATGTCGACCCGGTAGCCAAAATCGTCTCCGAAGTCTGAGATGGTCGGCTCGTAGTCCGGCATCTGCCCGGCCGTGCGGGCGGGGCCTGCGCCCTTCTCGGCGCCCAGGACGGTGACGACGAAATCCTCGACCAGATTATGCCGATGGATGAGGCCCATGGCGCTGTCGCCCCAGATGGTGGGCATCCCGTTGACCACGTAGATGTTGCGGAGGGCAGCCATCGGCTTGAGCCCGACCTCAAGCCCGCGGAGGATAGCCGCCGCCGCCTTCTCGGGCTCGGGCTCGCCGTTCCACTTGCCGCCCTTACGGAAGGCCGTCGGCAGCATCTCGGCCTTGACCAGGAACATCACGAAGTCGATGGCCTCGGGAATGCTCTTGGGGATGAAGGCGTGCGGGACGCCCGCCTCATCCTCGGCCAGGACGAGCGAGCGGAATTGGTCGGCGGTCGCCGGGAGATTCTTGCCGGTCATGCGCTACTCCGCGATCCAGGTCGGGAACTCTTCGGCGTCCGGGAAGAACACGCCCTGGGGGTCGAGCCAAACGTCGGTCCCGTACTGCTCGCGCTTCTGCGCGAACTTGCGGGCGGCCATCCGGATCTCTTCCTCGCCAAGGCTCATTGTGAACGGCGGGAGCACGATGCCGAGCGGGACCGGCGCCGGCCCCTTCTGCTGGAAGAGCAACATGAACTGGCGGTCGGCCGGGTCTTGCTCGGCGAACATGCGGACGAACGTCGGATCGTGTTCGCCGTGGATGCGCCCGGCCTTGATCAGGTCGTGAGCGACGGTCGCGGCGTTCAGATAAAACCGCCCCTGCACGTGATACTTGTAGGTGGCGATGCTCATCTGGGCGGCCCGGTGCAAGCTCATGCCCCGGCTGTTCTCGAACGTCTTGTAGTCAGGTATCACACGGAGCTTCATGTAATCCCATTGGCATTTCATCGGGATATGAGTCTCCGGGTCGTTCCAGAAGACGCAGACCTTGGGGATGCCGTCGGTGAAGGTCGGCGCAAGCTGCTCGTCCAGCGCGATCATGCGGGCGGCAAGCTCGATCTGGCGCACGAGCGCCGGATGCAGGAACTCACAACCGGCGTGTGCCTTCTCGTGCCGGGCTTTCAGCACGTCCCAGACCTCGACCTCCCGGCCGTTGGCGTTCGCCGTGTCGACCAGCAGGTGGATCAGGTCCGGCTTATTGAGCCCGCTCAGGCCCTTGGTGATGCCGTACTCCGCGAGCGCGGCCTTGATCTCGCTAACGGTGTCGATGGCGTCCGGATAGTCGGCGCGATCCAGGGCCGGCGCGTAGGCGGCCTCGAACGCGGCGGCCCCCTCGATGATCCGCTTGTCGTACGCCCGGCCGGCGGCCATGGCCTCGGTGTCGGTGTCCGAGCGCAGCGGGTTCATGGCCGTGCTCGCCCAGAAATCGTAGGAGGATACGCGCATTTTCTTTATGCCGCTGTTCGAGAGCGCGAACGCCTCGTGATAGGCCTCGTCCGGGAGCCCGAAATAGATGCCGGGCTCCATGATCTTCAACTGAACGGTCATGTGGTGGGGGTCTCCTGGGTTTGGAGGTCGAAATGTTCGTCCGCCGGCTCGTGCGCGGCGCCCACGAAAACCGGGACGTCGCGCGGGACCACGAGGATGCGACAGCCGTGGCCCGGGCTCTTGGTGAGAGACACGAGAATCTGGCGCGCTCCGAAAGTGTGGTTCTCGCGACGACTGACGGCCGTGAGCGTGGTCTCGACCGTCGTGGCTATGGAGTCGGCGAGCACGGAAGCAAGAAGCGAGTTGATCGGGTCGGGCATTGCTGGGCTCCTCTGGTAACGGGATGTTACCTGAGCGTCTGCCGACAAGCAAGGGCGGCTGGTAACGAAATGTGATTGACGGGCGGCGCAGTCTGATGGAAGGTGGAGGGCATGAAAAACATGCACCCGCACGCGCCCGTTGTCGCCGGTCTGGTCAAGAAGATCGGGACCGAGAGGTTGCTTGATATCATCGGCCGGGCGATGCGCGGCCGGCCTCCGCGGAAACAGGTCCTCTCGATGTGGAAGCGCCGGGGCATCCCCTGGCGACTGCGCGGGACGATGGCCGAACTCGCGCGGTCCAAGGGTATCCGACTTCCCAGGGGGTTTCACAATGAGCCGGCGGTCGCAGGATGATCTTTTCGGCCGGGCCGCGCTCGACGCGCTAAGAGCCGAGTGGCGAACCACCATTGAAGGCAGGGGCGGAGTGTGCCCGTGCTGTGATCGGTGGGGCAAGGTCGACGTTCGTAAGCTGAATGGTGCGATGGTCGCCGCCTTGGCCTGGATGGCGCGGGCCGAGACCGACGACGAAGGGTGGGTTAACGTGCCGGAGACCGCGCCGAGTTACGTTCTCCGCTCGAAGCAATATTCGACGCTGAAGCACTGGGGGCTGATCGAGCGGCGCACGCCGAACGAGAACGAGCGCACGAAACACTCGGGTCTCTGGCGGGTTACGCGCCTGGGCGACGACTTCATCGCCGGCCGGACGACCGTCCAGCAACTGGCGGCCGTCTACGATGATCGGTGCCTGGGGTTGTCCGGCGAGAGCGTGTCTTTCCGGGAGTGCCTGCCCGAAGATTTCGATTACGGAGAGCAGATGGCCCGCACGAGCGGGGCGCTGGCGTGACGGTCGCCAGGATGATGGGCGTCGAGCGCAAGGTCGCTCGGAGGAAGGACCCGCTCGACTTCGAGCCCACGCCGCCCGATCCCGTGTTGTCGTTGATCGAGGCCGAGCGTGCGCGGCTAGAGCGCATGAACCTGATATGGGAGCCGGCTGTCGGCCAGGGGCATATTGCGAATATCCTGGCCGGGAGGGAGTTTCCGGTCGTCGGCAGCGACATCGTTGATCGCGGATACCCGGGCACGGTCGTCAAGAGCTTTCTGGATTTCCAAGAGCCGCTGGGCGATGGCGTGATAACTAACCCGCCGTTCGGCCGAGGGTTGCCCGCCCGGTTCGTTCTTCACTGTCTGAAGCTGAAGATCCCGTACTGCGCGCTCTTGCTCAAGGGCACGTACCTACACCAGAAGCGCGCGCTCAATCTGTTCGGCCGCTGGCGGCCGGCCCGCTACCATCACCTGTCGTACCGAGTCGACTTCACGGGCGAGGGGCGAAGCCCGTGGCAAATGACGTGGTACGTCTGGGATGCTTACGCGACCGCCACCGAGGTCCATGTTCTTCCGAGACCGGAAGGGGGCCGGGGCGAGCGCGAGCCCGATCTTTTCGGAGGAAGTTCATGACGACTCCACGGCAGGCCGAGTGCCTGCGGTTCATCCGCGAACACATTGAGCGGACGGGCGCAAGCCCGTCGTTGAAGGAGATCGGCGGCGCGCTTGGGCTGACTAGCCCCGGCGTGCACCGGCTAACGAGCTTGATGTTAGAGCAGGGCGTCCTGGTCAAGAGCGAGGGCCGGCACCGCAGCCTTCGGCCGGCGCCGCCGAGGCGCTGCCCGACCTGCGGGGGGGCCCTCTGATGCGCTGGTACAAGCGGCAGCCCGACAAGTTCGAGACCGACACGGCCGGCCTGAACCCGGTCGAGTACGCGGCCTATAACCGGCTGGTCGATAACTACTACATCCAGGAAAAGCCGCTGCGGGACGACGACCCGTGGCTGGCCGGCCTCGCGCGCATTCCGGTCGACACGTGGTTGTCGGTAAAGGACCGGGTCATGTCGTTCTTTGAATACAAAAACCCAGAACCCGGCAAAAACCGACTGGGTTCTTGGGTTCATGGAAAATGTGAGCGCGTGATGGCCGACGCCCGGTCAAAGGGGGAGGTCGCGCGCGCGAACGGGCGACTCGGGGGTCGGCCGACTGGTAGTAAAAACAAGGACTTAAAAACCCAGAAACCCAGCCATAACCCAGACATAACCCAGACGAAAGCTAACCATAACCCGCCTGTTCTGTTCTCTTCTTCGAAGAGACCAGAACTAGATGATTCACCTGACGGTGAATCATCGACGCGCGGGACAAGGCTGTCGCCGGACTGGAAGCCGGACGAAGCGCTCACCGCCTACGCGATTGAGCGGGGGCTCACTCGGCCGGAGGTCGAGCACGCGGTCGAAGAGTTCGTGACCTACTGGACGGCCGGGCCGGGCCGGAAGAAGACCCACCTGGATTGGGGGCGGTGCTTCCAGGGGCGTGTGCGCGAGATCGCGCTCAGGAAGGGCAGGAAGCCCGCTTGGCGGTCTCAGGGTATGGCGGAGCCCGCGCGAGCGGTGGAGGGCTCTAGCGACCTCCTGGCGAGGATTGGCGGGTGGGGCAAGGGGGAGCCCAATGGAGCCGAGTGACGCTTCGGTCGACAACCTCCCCGCCAAGGTCCGGGGCAAGTGTCCGCGGCATGGGGATTTTGAGGGCCTGGAGCTTGTCTATCGGCTCCCGGGGGCGGGGGTCAGGCGACTGGCCCCGGCCTGCCCCGCGTGCGATGGCGCGCGGGTGGAGGCTCAGGCAAAGGCCGATGCCGTGACCGAGGAGCAGAAGCGCGAGCGCCGGCTCATACGGGCGGGCATTCCGCCACGGTTCCGGGGCGCCAGCTTCGAGACCTATCGGACGGGCGTCCGCGAGCAGGAGCTTGCGCTCAGGACGATAAAAAAATACGCGCAGGTTTTTGCCGAGCGCAGGAAGGCCGGGGCCGGGATGATCCTGATCGGCCAGCCGGGGACGGGGAAAACTCACCTGCTCTGCGCGCTCGCGGCCGAGCTATCGGCCTACTGGCGGCCCAGGTACGCCGATTGCTGGTCGGTCCTGAGCGAAATCAAGGCCACATTCCGTCGCGACGCGCGCGAGACAGAGGCCGGGGTAATCGACAGCTACGTGGCGCCCGACCTGCTGATCCTGGACGAGGTAGGAGTTCAGTACGGGAGCGACGCCGAGCGCGCGCTCCTACATCGCGTGATCGACCTGCGCTACCAGCGCGTGGCGCCCACAATCGTCGGCGGCAACGTCGACCTCGAAGGTGTGAAGACGTACCTGGGCGAGCGCGCGGTCAGCAGGCTCATGGAAAACAACGGGGTCGTCCTGCCCTTCAATTGGGGGGATCACCGGATGACCGTAAAACCGAAGGAGTGACCTATGGCAGACGTGGGCGGCATCAGCAGCGAGCACCTGAAGAGCTTTATCGAACGGATAGAACGGCTGGAGGAAGAGAAGGGCGCCATCGCGGCCGACATCAAGGACGTGTTCGCCGAAGCCAAGGGCAACGGCTTCGACACCAAGATCATGCGTCAGATCCTGAAGCTCCGGAAAATGGACAAGGACGACGTCGACGAGCAGGAGACGCTGCTCGACCTCTACAAGCAAGCGCTGGGGATGGTGTGATGGGCGCCCCGCACATTTCCGCGCGGCCGCGCGCGATGGAGGTGGTTCGGCTTGACGACTATCGGCGCGAGGCGCCGACCGAGAGCGCCCTCGACGAGGCGCTTGCTCTTTGGCGCGCAGCGAAAGATGACCCGTCAATCGACAACATGGACCGCGCCGTTGTGGCGTGGCGCAGGTGGGAGCGCGAAATGGGGAGGCTGACCAAGTGACGATTCCCCATCATCTGCAAGCAAGATGGGGCGCGGGCTCATGACGGAAGTCGACTTGCCGCTGCCGACCCGGCGGATAGAGCGCAGTCTTAAGCCTGCGCCCGTTCACGCGGGCCATATCCGGCAAGCGCTCGCCCGCTACTTCGACTGGACGCAGAACCGGATGATGCCCGAGTTCTACGTCGACGGCGGGATCGCCGACCTCGTGTTCATCAGCAAGTCCGGGTATCTGACCGAGGTCGAAATCAAATGCAGCGTGGCCGACTGGAAGGGCGACGCGCAGAAAGAGAAATGGAAGAAGCCGCGCCCGCATATCGCGCGCTTCTATTACGCGGTGCCCGAGGCCATCGCCGACCGCGTGCCCGACAGCCTGCCGACGGACGCCGGGTTGCTGGTCGTCAAGCGGAGCGAAGGCGGGTACGCGCACGCGCACGAGGCCAAGGCCGCGCGACGGATTAAGGCGCGCAAGATCGAGCCCGGCAGCGAGATCCTGCGCAAGATGTACGACGCCGCCTATTACCGGCTCTGGCGGCACACGCTCGGATCCCTGGGGGATAGGCTGGAGATCGAGCGCGAGGCCGAGAGAAGGGTCATGTGGGAGAGGCTTCAGCAAGAGCAGCCGAAAGCCGACGAATAGTCCGCTGCTGTTCGAGCACGACATGGACATAATGCGGGGCCCCGGCCGTCTGCCAGCGCCAGAGAGTCGTCGGGTTGACGCGCAGAAGGGCGATCAGGTCGCCGTCCGTCAGCCCGAGTTCGGCCTGGAGGTCTCGGAAGTAGAAGGACGTAGGGCCGGCCATCAGAGCATCGCCCACGGCACGAGCGCGGCAACCGCCTCGTCCAGGCCGGCATCATTGAGCGCGGGCGGGACCGCTATGGCGACCGTAAACCCGCGCTTGTAGTCCAGCGTGTCGGCCGTGCTGATGCTGTTGCCGGCCGGGATCAGCGCCCAGCCATAGCCATGCCCGTTGTTGCGACGCCTACCGAGAAGAAGGGGCGCCGCCGGCAGGCGGTCGCCGGCTGCCGCCCGGCAGACCTTGGCCTTGAGCTTAACCCTGACCGCGAACTCGTGCTGGTGCTCGTACTTCATGTGCGTACTCCGTAAAACTTCCGACTTTGAAGGGCTGACCGACGGCAAGCCCGCCCGCCTGGGCGTCCGCCGCCGTCGGCCATGTTCGGCTGGCCGCCATGGACACCGTCCGACCGGGCTTCCCGTAGGGGTCGATCTCGCCATCCCAGAAGACCGGGCGCTCACGACGCGAGCGCCCGTCCCTCCGGTGATCGAGTATCACCACGTACTTGGTCGACCGGCGGATATGGTGGACCATCACCAGTTCCTGATCGTCCACGCGACCCAGCAGGCGATCACGAGCGCGACAGGCGCGAGCGCGACCACGATCATGAGTGCGTCACTGGCCGGCATGGTGCGCGCGGCTGGACTCCAGCCCTTTCTTCGCCAGTGAATCGCAGGCCCGGTTGACCCACGCCCGCCCGCGGCGCTTGCCGGTGTGGGCCTTCACGTGGCGGACGCTCACGCGCACGACGCCCGCGCTCATCACCATATCCCGGAGCTTGCGCGCGGGCGCGAGCAGGTGGTTCGGGAGGACGCGCTTGCTCTTCCGCTTTCCCGCCCCCCAGACGTTGATTGCCATGCCGCCCCGGGCCGGCCGATCTTCGGCTCCGAGCGCGTACCGAATGATGCACAGAGCCTCATGGCTGTCCGACTGAAACAGGACGTGGTCGCCGTCGGACACGGCGTTGGCGGCCCGCGCGACGTGGATGGCGCACGCGAGCGCCTTGAGTTCGGCCTCGCCGACGGTGCGGCTGCGGCTGGCGAACGAGCCGCCGATCATCACGGCCTCCGTTCGGTTGCTCTTGATCCAGCAGCCCCAGCCGCCGAGGCCCGTCGTGGGGTCAAAGGCCGCGTCCGCGAAGATTGTTACCGTCGGCTTCTCGCTCGGGATCGTCGTTGTTGAATGGGTCATCCGCAGTTCTCCAGGAATGGGCCGGCGTCCCAGGCTTGCAGGGGCTCGCCGACGGTGATCCGGCGCTCGCTACGAGCGCCGGGGTGCTTCGGGGCGTGCATCGTCGCGGGCGTGCAGCCAAGCGACCTTCTCATCTGCATCCGCGCACGCCTTCTCGATGCCGTGCTCGTCAAGATAATGGCCGCCGTCTCGATGGATGCGCGCGAGCAGGTTGAACAGCCGATCCTCCGCAGCCGCGCGCGACTGAGAGATGGCTTCGAGCATGGCGGCGGCTTCGGTGATTGTTGCGTACATCTCGCGGCCACCGGGCATCCCAATGATGAAAGCAGCTTCTTTCTCCAGCCTCTTCACCATCTCGGTCACGTCGTCGGTCTTCATCGAACACCTACCGCGCGGAGAGCGAGGTCGAGCTTGCAGTCGGGGGCGTGGCCGTTCTCCTTGCGTCTGTTGCATTGGCAGCAAAAATAATCGACATGCCGGCTGTCCCATTCCCACTCCAGTTCCTCGATCACCTCCACGCACTTCAGCGTCTCGGGCGAGAGGATGCGGACGCGACGTTCTGCTACTGGCGCCCCGCGCTTGAAGGCGTAGCCCATCTGCGCGATCTCGTAGCCAGCGGCCACCGCCTCCGCTTCCGTCCTGAAGGTCTTCATGGTCTCTCCGGATATGTTGGGGTTGTGGCCGTGTCCGCGAAGGGGCCGGCGCCGCCGCCCTTCAGGATCAGGCCGGACGGGTTGTAGGGGCTGGGCTCCTCGGCCGGGTGCGGGCACCCCATCTGTCGCATCAGGACGCGCCCAAGGACTTCGAGACGAGCGCGGAGGCCCCGGCGGAAAAGATCGGCTGTGGCGAGCGCAAGGGGCGTGAATGCGCCGCCCTCGTAGATCGTGGTGCTCTCGGCTTGCCGCCGGCATTCTCGAATCCAGAACCGGCGCCGATCCTCCTCGACCGAAAGAGGGGGCTTAACCGGCGGGATGTGGTCGACCCAGGCGGGGCTCATCAGTAGTTCCTCGAACTCGACACGTCGACTTCCCAGCAGCCCGGGGAGAGCTTGCGCGGTCGGCGCGCGGTGTGAGACCAGCAGCCGCAGCAGTCGTACTCGTGCGCGCAGCCCTGGCGTGTGAACGTGTCGCGCAGCGCCCGGGCGATCTCGTCGTCGGGGGCCTCGCTGTGGACGGTGACTGTGTGACGGACGACCTGCGCCTCTTCTATGCCGTCCGCGTCCTTGCTGATCTGCTCGGTCCCGATCACGCGAGCGCGCCCGATCTCCCGCCAGCGGTCGAGATGCTGGTAGGTCCCGACGTACTTGTGGGTCTCGCGGACCTGAAGGTCGTAGTGGGTCATCATGCGTCACCATCCGCGAGGCAGAACTCGCAATAGGTGCGGCCGTCGCCGCCGTTGTCGGTGTCCGCGCAGACCCACGAATGCCCCTCGGGATTGGTGCAGGGCGGCGGGTGGCCGTCATCGACCACGCTCTCGGGCTCTGGCGCATCTTCGCCTAGGCGGGGGCGACCAATAATCTCCTCCAGGGTGGCCGCGATGGCCGGCTCGTCCATGCTGTCGACGTACTCCATCACGTCGGCCGTGACCTCGCGGAAGCACTTGGGGAACGGGTAGCCGTCGGCGGGCATCGTCTCGTCGCCCGTTGCGTCGAACGCTTCGAGGACGGCGACGAAGGCCGCGCGCATGGCGGTCAGCGCGCGCGACTGGGCGAGCGTCAGCCGCTTGCCGGTGTCGGGGCTGTAGAGTTGGGGGCCTCTCTCAAGCTGAATCGTCATCTAGGTCTCCTGGGATTGCGGACTGAGGCGGGCGCCTCGCAGAGCCGGCGGCGATGCCACCGGCTCGACGGGCGTCAGCCGGCGGCGGCTTCCATGCGGTCGCTCATGGCCGTCGCGCCAGCGAGGCACGCCTTGATCTCGTCGTTGTCCGTGTGGTCCTGGACGACCTCCCAGGGCGCGTTACCATAGATCAGGTTGATCGTGCCCACGCGCTCGCCGGCCGGAGTGCGGACGCTGATCTCGTCGCCGTCGGTCGAGAACATGGCCTTGAGCCCGGTCTCGATGTCGCTCGACCGGCGCACAACCCATTCGCCGCCGTCGAAGATAGAGAAGACGTAGCCCTCGGAGACGATGCCGGTGAGGATCGAGCGCACGATCTCGCGCTCCTGCGTCTGCTCGCGAGTGAGGCCGGGCTTCGCGTCAGGCGTGAACGTCACGTTCTTGATGGCTGGATGGTGGGTCATCGCGATCTCCTCTGTTGTGAGCGGTCCGCTCGTGAAGCGCCGGCAAGCCGACGCTTCCCGCGGGGGCCGGCTAGTGACGGTTCAGAAGATTGCTGACGATCCGCTCGTCCGCCGGGTCATCGAACGTGTGAGCCCCAGCCGCGCCGATCTTGCTCGGCGTCCCCTTGACGGCCAGCCGCGCGCACAGGCGCGTCCAGCCGTGCCACGTCATGGCCTCGCGGTGGGCCGTGGCGGGGTCGCTGGCGTTGGCGCCGCACCACCATGCGAATTGCTCGATGGCGGCGCGTTGCGTGGTCGGGAGGCGGTTCAGGGGGGTGAGTGGCGACATGGGGTCCTCCTACGGGCAGACGGTGAGAAGCGGGCTGGCGCCGCCGCCGATCACGACGCGCCGGCCGGCGATCAGTTCGCGCTGGACGTGCTCCAGGTCGACGCCCTCGGCGTTGTCCTTCGCGAAGGTCTGCCAGTCGGTGTCGAAGAGGAAGAAGTCGAGCAGCCCCTCGACGCGCTCGCGCTGGTCGCCGTCGAAGATCCCGATCCGGATGTGCGGCGGCAGGGTCGTGATCTTGGACGCGCTGGTCGTGAAGCGCTCGGCCTGCGACATGCTGCCGTCCTTCTTCATCGGCCGGACGTAGATGTGCGGGCCAGCGTGATAGCTGAAGAAGTGGAGCTTGGACACGCGGCCGACGCCGATGCCCTCCTTCGTCGGGAGGACAAGCTCGCCGCGCTTGATCTCGAACGCGGCCTCGCGCTCGGCCTGAAGGTCCTTCTTCGCCTGATGTAGCTCGGTCTCCAGCCGGCCGATGAGCAGGCCGAGTTCACTAATCCTCTGATTCATGGGTGCACGCATATGGCTCTCCTGGGTTAAGGTAACGGAATGTTACCCTGCAAAACGCAAGGACGTCAATCCCTCTTTCCGGGAGGGTGCGCGGCGTGTATCCTGGCGCCGCGGCCGGGTTCCGGCCGTGCCCGCGAGGGCGCTTCCTCCCAGACTGGCCGGGCCTCGTGCCCGGCTCTTTCTGGGTCTCGAAAGGACGACCGCATGGCGAAGCCCCGGCGGCCCTCCCCGTTGTCACGGAGGCCGTGCCCACCCGCCGACCTGCTGGAGAGCCCGCTCGGGTTCTTCCGGCCGGCGCTCGATCTCGAAGCCTGGGCGCGTGACACGTTCATTGACGAGCGCGGCCCGCTGCACAATCCGACACACGCCCATCTCGCGGACGCGCGGGTGGCCTTCCTCTGGGCGACCGTCGAGTACCGCCGCCAGGGGCGGCAGATCCTCGGGCAGGCGCAGATTCTCCCGCCCTCGGGCTCGCCCTGGTCGGCCGGCCGCTCGTGCCAGCAGATCGAAGAGTGGTTCGGCGGGATGCCGGACTTCATGATCACGCTCGACGCCCGGGCCTGCGATAACCTGGACGACCCGAGCTTCTGCGCCCTGGTCGAGCACGAACTCTGCCACTGCGGGCAGGCGCGCGACCAATTCGGCGGCCCGAAGTTCGACCGGGAGGGCCGGCCGGCGTTCGCGGTGCTAGGGCACGATATCGAAGAGTTCACGGATATTGTCCGCCGGTACGGCGCAGCCGCGGCCGGCGCCGAGGTCGTGCGCTTCGTCCAGGCGGCGAGCGCCCCGCCCGAAATCGGGGCCGCGCACGTCTCGATTGCCTGCGGCACCTGCATGAGGGTCGCAGCATGATCAAGGTCGTGCGCTCGAAGTTCGACCGGCAGCGGGCGCTCTCGACCGTCAGCCCGTTCGCGCTCCTCCGCCCGAGCGAGGGCTGGGCGCCGCGCGTCCGGATGGCCGAGCCCAAGCCGGGGGCGTTCAAGCCGATGAAAAACAAGAAGGGGCTCTATAGGTACGATCCGTGAGTGTCCAGCTTCCGCCCCAGCGAGTAAAGCGTGAGCGTGACTGTGCTCATCCGGAACTCGATATTTGCACCGTCAAGAACGCTCACCGGAAGGCCGAGTATCCGCGAGGCCAATACTGCCTTGCGTGCGGGCATCATCTTAAGAAGGGCTGGATACAGCTTCCGGATGACCTGTTGCAGATGCTCCGGAACGCGCGAGATGCCGCGGTCGCCGGCCAGCGCTACACGCTTTCGTGATGTTCCCGCGCTGCAAGATCGCCGGCTGTCCGTTCACGGCCACGCACGCGCCGACCGTGGTCGCGCACCTGTGCGACGGCCGCACGTTCGAGATCGTGATCGACATCCTGCTCTGCCACGACCACGCCCGGGCGTGCGAGACCGACACCGTGCTCACCGAGCGCGCGCGCTCGGACATCCATTTCGCGCTGGCCGCCCAGGTGGGTGGGCCTTTCGAGGTTCATGGCCTGAGCGTGTGCGTCGAGCGCCGGCCCGAGACGCCGAATGACATGCTGGTCCGCCGCGCCTACCTGAATTGGTCGTCGCCCGTAGGAGGGAGCGCGTGAGCTATCTGATGGACGAGATCGAGCGCGGGCCGTTGGTGCTCGACACCCTGGCGGCCTGTCGGGCGCTGGCCGAGCGCGTGGTCGAACTGGAGCGCAGGTATCCCGGGAGCCCGAGCGTCCTGGTTGCCGGCCGGCAGTTGAAGAACGCGCTGCTCGCGCTCGGCCGCCTGATGGTGGGCGCGTGACCCGCGAGGACATGATCGCCGACCTGGAGCGTCGCCTCGCCGAGGCCGAGGAGGCCGTGCTCCGCGAGATGAGCGAGGAGAATTATCATCGGTTCAACGACATCCGGCTTGAGCTATTGGCTCTCAGGCAGGTCGAGGGGAAGACCGTCCATTGATCGGCGTCACCTGGAGCGAGCCCGAATGGCGCGGGCCGATCAAGATCGCCCTGCCCTACGACGGCCGGGCCGGGCCGGGGCCCCGCAAGGTCTGGGTGTCGGTCGAGCTTGGCCCGTTCGACACGCCCGAGGAGCACGCGCAGGCCCTGTGCCTGGGGATCGCCGTCGACATGGGGATGGCCTCGCCCCAGGCCTGGGAGATGGTGCTGGGGTCTACCCGCCCGAAGCCCGACCGGACGGGCCTACTCGACCGGCTGCGCGAAGACTTCCCGGGGGCGTTCAAATGAACTCAGAAACCCAGAAACCCAGAAAAAACCCAGCGGGTTTCCGTTGG
>CAXRGI010000387.1:0-3715 GCA_964229935.1 Opitutales bacterium | reverse complement strand
CGAGGTCGCTAAAAAGTACGCCGGCGCTCAGTTGGTCTGGGCTCAGGAGGAATCCGAGAACATGGGGGCTTGGTCCTGGATCGCCCCGCAGCTCGAGGAAACCTTCGGCCGCAAGGCCCGCTACGCCGGCCGCGATGCCTCTGCTTCGCCCGCCGTCGGCACCCTCGCCGTTCACCGCCTCGAGCTCGCCGCGCTGCTCAAGCAAGCCTTCGCCTCCTGAGCGCACCGTCTGTCCGCCACTCCCGCCTCAACACCCACCGTTTCCTTCCCCGATCCATGCCTCTCCTCGAAGTCAAAGTTCCGCCCATGGGCGAATCGATCTCCTCCGGCGTCCTCGCCAAGTGGCACGTCGCTGACGGCTCCGTTGTCACCAAGGACCAGCCGATTTTCGAGCTGGAGACCGACAAGATTACCTCCGAGGGCGTCGCTGAATCAGCCGGCGTTATCTCCTTCAAGGTGGCTGCGGGCTCCGAAGTGAAGATCGGTCAGACCGTCGCGGTGATCGACACTGCCGTCGGAGCTGCCTCCGCCCCCGCGCCGGCGCCCAAGGCGGAAGCGAAGTCCGCCGCCAAGGACGCACCCGTCTCGCCCGCCGTACGCCGACTAGCCGCCGAAACCGGCGTTGACCCCGCCGGCGTCACCGGGACCGGCAAGGCCGGCCGCGTGACCAAGGGCGACATGCTCGCCGCCACCGCCGCGCCTGCTCCTGCCGCCGCTCCTTCTCCCGCGCCAGCCGCTCCGACGCCGGCTCCGTCTCCCGTTGCCACGGCTCCCGCCGCGGCGCCCGAGGGACGCCAGACCCGCCGCAAGCTCTCGCCGCTCCGCGCCAAGATCGCCCAGCGCCTCGTTTCCGCGCAGCATCAGGCAGCCATGCTCACGACCTTCAACGAGGTCGACATGTCCGCCGTCATGGCGCTCCGCGCCAAGTTCCAGGACGACTTCGTGAAGAAGCACGGCCTGAAGCTCGGCTTCATGTCGTTCTTCACCAAGGCCGCCGTCCACGCGCTGCAGGCCGTACCCGCCGTGAACTCGTCGCTCGAAGGCGACACGCTCGTGCAGAACCACTACTACGACATCGGCGTGGCGGTCTCGACCGAGAAGGGCCTGATGGTACCGGTGGTGCGCGGCTGCGACGCGCTGTCGATGGCCGGCATCGAGCAATCGATCGCCGACTGCGCCAAACGCGCTCGCGACGGCAAGATCACCCTCGCGGACCTCGAGGGTGGCGTCTTCACGATCACCAATGGCGGTATCTTCGGCTCGATGCTCTCGACGCCGATCCTCAACGCGCCGCAGAGCGCGATCCTCGGGCTCCACGCCATCAACGAACGCCCGGTCGCCGTGAACGGACAGGTCGTCATCCGCCCGATGATGTACCTCGCCCTGAGCTACGACCACCGCGTGATCGACGGTAAGGAGGCGGTGACGTTCCTCGTGAAGGTGAAACAGGCCATCGAGGACCCGGCCCGTCTGCTCATCGGAATCTAAACCCAAACGCCAAGACGCCAAGGACGGCGAAGGCTCGCGAAGCGTTTCTTGGGAAACTCTTCGGACCCAGGCTTCGCTGTCCCGCTTTCTCCGGAGATCCCGGGCGAAGCTCGCGCGCTTGGAGGCCAATCCAACTTCTGAACAAGCTTCGTCCTTCGCGAACCTTCGCCCACTCCGCGCCTTCGCGTTTCATCCCATGTCTTCCTCCAGCCCCTCTCCCTACGACCTCATTGTCATCGGCGCCGGCCCGGGCGGCTACGTGTGCGCGTTCCGCGCGGCGCAACTCGGCCTGAAGGTCGCCCTGGTCGACAAGCGTCCCACGCTCGGAGGCACCTGCCTCAATGTCGGCTGCATCCCCAGCAAGGCCCTGCTGCACTCCAGCGAGCACTTCGCGTGGGCAAAGCACCACTCCGCCGAACACGGCGTCAAGCTCGGCTCGATCGAGCTCGACCTCCCCGCGTTCCTGCGCCGCAAGGACGACGTCGTAGCCAAGCTCGTGGCGGGCGTCGCCCAACTCGCCAAGGCCCGTAAGGTAACGGTCGTCACCGGAGCCGCCTCTTTCCTCGCGGCCGACCGCGTCGCAGTTCGCGCCGCCGACGGCACCGAGCAGATCCTCACGGCAAAGAATGTCGTCGTCGCCACCGGCTCGGCGCCCGTGGAGCTGCCGTTCCTCAAGTTCGACGGAAGCACCGTCGTCTCCAGCGACCACGCCATCGCGTTCGATTCCGTGCCCAAGAAACTCGTGGTGGTCGGCGGCGGCGCCATCGGACTCGAGCTCGGCTCCGTCTGGTCGCGCCTCGGCTCGGAAGTAACCGTGGTCGAGTTCCTGCCGAAGATCATCGCCGCGTACGACGACGACATCGCGCGCAACTTCACCCGCATCCTGCAGAAACAGGGACTGAAGATCGAAACCGGCGCCAAGGTCACCGGTCTGGCCCCCGCCAAATCCGGCGGCGCCACGCTGCTCGCCGAACGCGACGGGCAGACGCTTTCTTTCCCCGCCGACAAGATTCTCGTCGCCGTCGGCCGTCGGCCGTTCACCGACGGGCTCGGCCTTGAAAAGGCCGGGGTGGAACTCGACGAGAAACGCCGCATCAAGGTCGACTCCCACCTGCGCACCCGCGTGCCGGGAGTCTGGGCGATCGGCGACGTGGTCGCGGGTCCGATGCTTGCCCACAAGGCCGAGGAGGACGGCGTCGCCGTCGCCGAATGGATCGCCGGGAAGGCCGGACACGTGAATTGGGACCTCGTGCCCGCCATCGTCTACACCAACCCCGAGGTCGCGAGCGTGGGGTTGGGTGAGGACGCCGCCAAGGCGGCCGGCCGTGCTGTGAACGTGGGCCGCTTCAACTTCGCCGCCAACGGCCGCGCCATCGCCGCGGGAGCCGTCGACGGCTACGTGAAGATCATCGCCGACGCGAAGACCGACCGCCTGCTCGGCGCCCAGATCCTCGGCCACAACGCCGGCGAACTCATCAGCGAGGTCGTCGCGCACATGGAATACGGCGGCAGCGCCGAGGACCTCGCGCGCACCATCCACGGCCACCCCACGATGAGCGAAGCCGTGAAGGAAGCCGCGCTGGCGGTGAGCAAGAGCGCCCTGCACGCGATCTAACGCGGAGCAGAGGGCCAGCGCGTCGCATTCGGGTCCCGGGACGGCGGCGCTGAAAAGCGCATCTCACGGAAACTTGTAGTACTCCGGTTTTGACTACGGAAAAACCGCTGACGGGGAGAATCTGGAAAACTTGAGCTCCGGGCCGCGGCGTAGCCCGCTCCGTCTATCGGCCGCGCAATCGGAGAGTTAGGCAATGTGGCGCGGGTGTTCCCGCGGACCATTCCGGGCGCGCGAGGGCCGAAGGCGATGCGAAGGGGCACTCATTTTCACTACCGGTTTCAGGCGCGCGTTCAAACCCGGGGAAGCCTTCGGGAGAGCCTTTGGCTATCGCGGTCTTTGCATGATCCGCGGCTGCCAGGCGCGGCTACGACCACGCCATTCCTATTCGTGTCTCCCGGTGTCCTTTCGTAATCTCACCTTGCGGGGGCGATTCCACGTCTACTGCCGCCCACACCGCGCTGTTCTTCCCACTGACCACGTCTCATTCCTCCCAGCGCGAAGGAGCCGCGCGAGGTTGAACCAACCTCCAAGCTGGCCAAGCACGCGGCGATTTCCACGCTAGGAAGCAAACCTTAGACCCATGCGCCTATTCGCCGACTCCGCCCGTGCCGT
>CAXRGI010000386.1:0-7794 GCA_964229935.1 Opitutales bacterium | reverse complement strand
CGAGTAGACCGAGACAACGGCCCGCTGGACGGGCTCGAGGACATCGGCATAGCTCTGAACCCGGCCGGCAGCATCGGCGCCGGGTCCGAGTTCGGAGGAGTCGACGCTGACGGAAGGTGGCCGGCCCCGTGGCGGCTCGCGGCGGGAATCGCGCGGCGCGGCGGCCGGCAGCGAAGCCAGGCCGAGACCTAGAAAGACGAAGACCAACGACCGAGGACGAAGCGTGGCGCACTTCATCCCGCAACTGTGGACACGCGACCGTCTCGTCGCAACCCGCCGACCCGCCCGGCCGGTCAGAAGCCTTTCACGCGGAAAAGGCCGGTGACGCTCTCGTTGCTGTTGATGCGCTGGATGGCCTTGCCGAGGAGCGAGGCGATACTGAGCACCGTCACAGGCAAACCCTTGGTGTCGATCGGCGTGGAGTTGGTGGTGATCAACTCATCGATCAGGCCGGTGCGCAGACGGTCCACAGCGACCTCGTTGAGGATGCAGTGGCTGACCGCAGCGCGGATGCTGCGGGCGCCGTGCGCGCGCAGGATCTTGGCGGCGGCGCAAAGGGTACCGGCGGTCTCCGTGATGTCATCGACCAGCAGGACGTCACAGCCCTCGACGTCACCCACGACGTTGATCGCCTCGACGTTCGTGGCGCTCTTGCGTTTCTTGGCGACGAGCGCGAGCCCGGCTCCCAGCACGTCGGCATAGGCGGCGGCCATCTTCATCCCACCGACATCGGGCGAGCAGACCACGAGACCCTCGGGTTTGGCGCGGGCGAGGTGCTCGAAGAAAACGGGCGAGGCGTAGAGGTGGTCGACCGGGATGTCGAAGAAGCCCTGGATCTGCTGGCTATGCAGGTCCATGGTGAGAATGCGGTTCGCGCCCGCGGCCACGATCAGGTTGGCCACGAGCTTGGCCGTGATCGGCACGCGGGGCTGATCCTTGCGGTCCTGCCGCGCGTAACCGTAGAACGGCAGGACGGCGGTGATCCGCTGGGCCGACGCACGCTTCGCGGCGTCGATCATGATCAACAACTCGACGAGGTGGTGATTCGTCGGCGGGCAGGTCGACTGGATGATGAAGACGTCGTGGCCGCGGATGTTCTCGTTGATCTTAACGAACGTCTCACCGTCCGGAAAACTCGTGACCGTGGCCTCTCCCAGCGGCTCGCCGATCGACCGGCAGATCTCTTCCGCCAGCGCGCGATTGGAGTTTCCGGAGAAGATCTTGAGCCGCGAGTCGGTCATGCGGCGGGCATCTTGCGGCCGGCCCCCTCGGGAGAAAGCTTTTTCAGATCACCGATCACCGCCTCGAGCGCGTCCACGCGCCGGAAAAGGTCGGGCAGGCGTTCCCGCAGCACCGCGATCCTGCGTTCCAGCATGTAGGGAATGGCCGGACTTCCGTTGACGAAGGCCCCGGGTAAGACGTCCGCGGTGACCGCCGCGCCACCACCCACCTTGGCGCCCTTGCCCAACGAAAGGTGGCCCGCGACGCCGGCCTGGCCGCCCAACACCGTGTAGTCACCGATCGTTGTGCTGCCGGAAATACCGACCTGCGCGCAAAGGATGCAGTGCTTGCCGATGCGCACGTTGTGGGCGACCTGCACGAGATTGTCTATCTTGGTACCCTCCCCGATCGACGAGCGCCCGAACCGCGCCCGATCTAGGGTCGTGTTGGCCCCGATCTCCACGTCGTCACCGATCTCGACGACGCCGATCTGCGGGACCTTCTCGTGCCGGCCTGCGACGAATTCGTACCCGAAGCCGTCGGAACCCACCACCACTCCCGCGTGCAACCGGACTCGCCGGCCCACCACGCACTCCGCAGTGACCACCACACCCGGCATCAACCACGCTCCCTCCCCGACCGAGGCTCCGTGACCGACGAAGACCTGCGCCTGCAGATGCGCACGCTCACCAACCACGGCGCCATCCTCGATCACACAAAGCGGGCCCACGGTGGCGGAAGGTGCCACCCGGGCAGTGGACGCGACAACCGCGCTGGGATGGATTCCCGCCGCCGGGCGCGGCCACAAACGCTGCTCCAGACGCGCACAGATCCGCGCCAACGCCACCGACGGGTTATCAACCAGCAGGAAGAGCTGATCGGGAGCGGGATCCCCTGCGTGATCCGCCGGCAGCAGCACAACGCTGGCCCGTGTTGTCGCCACCTCGGTCTTGTAGCGCGGGTTGCCGAGAAAACTGAGGTCGCCCGGCCCTGCCTCCGCGAGGGCCGCTATACCGCGGATCGCCTGCACGGTTTCACCCCTTTGTCCGCGAGCCGACGTGATCGCGGCGAGGTCGGCTGCCGTTAGCTCAAACTCCATGCGCGGAGCGTGGGGGTTTGCGGGCCGCGTGCAATTCCGCAGCGCGGATCACGCGCGAATCCGGCCAATAAAAAGCCCCGCCGATCGGCGGGGCTGAAAGAAACCGGGACCGGTGTCCGGCGTTACTTCTTGGGCGAGACGCCGGGAACCGTGATCGGCGCGGTGGGAGCCGCGGCCGGAGCGGCCGCCGGAGCCGCGGCAGGGGCGGCGGGGGCAGCCGGACGGTCCTTGTTGATCTCCTTCATCACGTCGTCGGTGATGTCGTAGGCACCCTCGGCATAGACGATGTTGGAAATGCCGATGGCGGTCGGGCCGGCCTTGTCGAGCACGAGGGTGGTGCCCTTGCGCTTGGCGACATCGGAAACGACCTTGGTGATCTCCTCCAGCATCAGGCTGCGGAAGGTGTTGAGGCGCTGGCCGAGGGAGTTGCGGGTGTTCTGGATGAACGTCTGTACCTCGCGTTGCTTGTTTTGGATGGCCTCGAGCTTCTTTTGCGCCTCGTTCTGGGCCTTGGACTTGGCCTCAGCGGAGAGCGCCGGGCTGTTCGCCTGCTCGTTGAGGGTCTTGTACTCCTCGACGAGGGCGTTGCCCTCCTTGTTCATCTTCTCGACCTCTTCCTGGGCCTTCTGGTCATCGGCCTGGATCTTGGCGTTCTGCTCGATGGTTTTGTAGTGGTTGTCGTAGAGCTTCGCCATGTCGACCGTGGCAAGCTTGAGCGCGGGCTGCGCGCCGGCGAGGGCGGCGGCCGCGACGAACGCCGCGAGGGCGAGAAGAGAGCGGGAGGCGTGCTTCATGGGAGGAATGTTAGGATTTAAACCGTCGAAAGAGGCAGAATCAGAATCGGGTGCCAAAGGAAAAATTGAACTGGTTGCCCTTCATGGCCTCCTTGGACCCCGTGATCGGGATGCCGAAATCGAGGCTCAGCGGCGCCCCGGCCACGAACAACCGCAGGCCGAAGCCGAAATTGTCGTGGTACTTGGAGGGGTTGAAGTCGTAGGCGCCCTTGTTCACGAAGCCGGCGTCGTAGAAGATCGCGAAGCGGATCGGGCTGACGATGTCGGCCGAGTACTCCGCGCTGAAGAAACCGTAGGTCTTGCCACCGATGGGCTCGTTGAACGGATCGCGCGGGGAGACCTCGCGGAACTCGAAGCCTCGCAGGGTCTGCGGTCCGCCGAGGTAGAACTTGTTGTAGTACGGCACGTCGGTGGAGTCGCCGAAGTTCTGGATCACACCGCCGCGCGCGATCAGGGAAAGCACCTGCGCCTGGGTCTCGAAGATCGGGAAGAACTGGGAGCCGCGGAACTCGACGCTGTAATTATTGTTGATGTTGCTGCCGCCGAGGGGACCGCCGGCGAACCGGAAATTCATCTCCACGCGATTACCACTGGTGGTGTTGATGATCTTGTCGCGGGTGTCGCGCTCCAGCTGGAAGCCGATGCTGGAGGAGGCGTTGCTGCCCTCGAGGGCCCGGATCACCGCCGAGGCGCTCGGGGAGATGTTGTTGATGTCGAAAACCTCGTAGGTGTACGAGAGCCGGCCGTTCCAAAGCTCAAACAGGTGCTTGCGCAGGTACACCTCGAAGCCGGTCTGGATCTGGCTGTAGAAGGTACTGTTGTACTCCGAGCTCGTCCGGAACACCGAGAAGCCGAGCGCGAGCTGGCGCTGGAACAGCCACGGCTCCTCGAAGGACAGCACCACCTCGCTGGAGAGCGATCCGAGTTGCATGCGCAGGCGGAACTTCTGGCCGTCGCCCTGAAAGAATGAGCGCCGGTTGAAGATGTCGAAGTTGGACTGGGAAACCTCGGCGAAGAGCGTGGCGCGCTCCAGCGAGGAAAAGCCCGCGCCGAACGTCAGATTGCCCGTGCGCCCCTCGCGCACCGCGATGCGCATGTTCCGCCGCCCAGGGATGTTCGTCTCCTGGTGATTGACGTTCACGCTCTCGAAGAAGCGCGTGTTCTCCAGGCGGAGCTGGCTGATCTTCATCAGGACCGTGCTGAACACGTCGCCCGGCCCGAGCACGAGCTCGCGCAGGAGCACGGTGCTCTTGGTCTTCGTGTTGCCCTCGATGACGATCGACTCGACGCTGAACTTCTCCCCCTCGGCGATGACGTACTCGACGTCGATGGCCCCGGTCGTGACGTTCGGCTTGCGGTTGAGGCGCACGCGCGTGTCGAGGTAGCCGTCCTTGCCATAGAAGTCGTCCAACCGCTCCACGTCCTTGTCGAGTTTCGACGGCACGAACACGACGCCGGTCTTCTGACGCACCACCCGCTTCAGCAGGGAGGTCGGGAAAAGCTTGTTGCCGGAGAAGCTAACCTCACCGACGCGGTACTGACGACCCTCGACAATGTTGACGACGAGGACGAGGCGGCCCGGCGCAGGGTAGTTGAATTGGACCTTGTCTTGGGGAATCTCAACGTCGAGGAACCCCTCCTCCCGGTAGAGATCGCGCAACTTGTCGAGGTCGTCCTCGAACTGGTCGTCCTTGAAGCGTCCGGAGCCCGTGAGCCAGGAGAAGATCCACCACTTCTTGGTCTCGATGGCCCCCCGCAGTTTGCGCGCCGGGATGCTCTTGTTGCCAGCGAAGGCGATCTCGCCGATCCGGACTTTCTCCCCTTCGCGGATCTTGAAGATGACCGTGCCGAAACCGCCGACCCGGTCCTTCTCCACCGAGTAATTGATCGAGACCTGATTGTATCCCGCCTTCTGATAATACTCCCGAAGCTTCTCCGCGTCCTCCTTGATCTGGCGCTCGTCGAGGGCTTGGTTGGATTTGACCTTAACCTCCTTCTCAAGGCGGTTCGATTTGACCTTGGTATTACCCTCGAAACGAACCGCGAGCACGCGGAACTTCGGTGTGACCTCGACCACGAGGTTGAAGGTCAAGGCGTCCACCGCCTCGTGTTTCACCTCGATGAATTCGAACAGGCCGGTGCGGTAGAGGGAGCGGATGTCCCGATCGAGGATGACCTCGTCGAACTCACCACCCTCCCGGATCTGCATGTTGGCGCGTACCACCTGCTCGTTCACGTTGGCGGTACCGACGAATTTGATCGTGACGGTGCCGACCTTGTAGGCGGGAGCCATCGGCCGGATGGCTTGGGTGGATTGGGGCGCCTGGGCTCCACCCTGCGCTTTACTTACGGAAACCCCTGCCAGAGAGCACCAAGCGATTAGAAATAGGATGCGTCCCGCCCCCCCGCGGAGGCTACTGGTGAAAGTTTTCAAAGCGTGTGATGTCCCTGAGGAAAGTGAGTTTTAGTTCTCCTACCGGCCCATTTCGCTGCTTGGCAACGATTAACTCGGCCGAGTCGCTCGCGACTTGGAACTTTTCGTCGGCGTCCCGGGGTCGCGCAAGCATGAGCACGACGTCGGCGTCCTGTTCGATGGATCCGGATTCACGAAGGTCGGAGAGTCGAGGGGTGCGGTTATCCTTTTCGGAGGCACGGTTGAGCTGGGATAGAACAAGCACCGGCACCCCAAGTTCCTTCGCCAGCGCTTTTAATCCACGCGAAGCCTCGGCCACCTGCTGCTCGCGCGGAACCCGGGGATCCGTCGGGCTTAGCAATTGCAGGTAATCGACCATGATGAAGCCGAGCGGATGACGCGCATGAACCCGACGCGCCTTGGCGCGCAGCTGCATGATGGAGAGCGCGCTGGAGTCATCGATGAAGATGGGCGCCTTGGTGAATTCATCCGCGGCCTCCAGCAGCCGGTTCTGCTCCTCGCCGTTCTTGGACAGCAGGCCGTCGCGCAACAGCTTCATGTTCACGCGCGCCCGGGAGCACAGCATGCGCAGAGCCAGCTGTGAGGCGCCCATTTCGAGCGAGAAGATCAGCACCCGCTGGGGTTCGACTCCCGCCTTGCGCGGCATCGCCGCCGCCTCCGCGAAATTGAGCGCCAGCGACGTTTTCCCCATCGAGGGGCGGGCCGCCAGAACGATCATGTCGTTGCGCTGGAAACCCCAGAGGAGCGCGTCGAGATCCTTGAAACCGGAGGTCACGCCCGTGAGTTCCCCCTTTTTCATCATCATCTTGGTGATGACATTCATCGCCTCGCGCGTCGGATCGCGCATCTGCTTCGCGCTTTCGCTGACCCGGCTCTGAGTGACCCCGAAGATGCGCTGCTCCACCTGGTCGACGAACTCGTCGATGCCGCCGCTGAACCCGTAGCACTCCTCCACGGTGCCGGTCGCCGCCCGGATGATCTCCCGCAGCAGCGCGAGTTCGCGCACCTTTTCGATGAAGTAGCCGGCTTGCGCCGTGGTCGGAATGCGACTGCTGACCTGCGTAAGGAACGCGTATCCGCCCACCTGCTCCAGCTTGCGCGCGGTCTTCAGCTCCTCCGCGACCACCGCAACGTCGATGGTCACCTGCCGGTTGTACATATCCAGCAGCTGCTCGAAGATCACTCCATGGCGTGCGTCGTAAAACGACGAGGCGGAGATGCGGTTCTCAAGACACCGCGCGACCACGTCGGCTCCGTCGAGCAGACAGCAGGACAAAAGGTGCTCCTCCGCCTCGAGGCTGTGCGGCAACGAGCGTCCCGACGCGGCGGCGGCGGGCGGACGGCCGGAACTGGCGGCGGGCGCGGGCTGGTCCATGGGCGGGCGAAGAGTGAGCGACTCCGGACGGAGCGCCGCAACCTCCGCTTGTAAACAAACTATTCCCAGCAAAACGAAAGGCCGCGTCCGTCACCGGGACGGAACGCGGCCTCGCGGGGCCGGGAACGTTTACTCGCGGTTCTCCTTGCGCGGGCGGCGCTCAGCGCGCTTTTCGAACTTCTCGCCCGCGGGGGCGGCGGCGGCCTCGGTGGCGGCCGGCTCGATCGGATTCTCGGAAACCACGTCGAAAGGCACCTCCACGGTCACCTCGGCGTGCAGCTTGATCTTCACGGTGTGCTTGCCGAGGGATTTCACCGGCGTGAACAGGTGGATCTTCCGCTTGTCGACCTCGAGGCCCGAGGCGGACAGCTTCTCGTGCACGTCCTGCGCGGTGATCGCGCCGAACATCTTGCCGCCCTCGCCGGTCTTAACCGCGAACGCTAGGCTGGCCTTCTCCAGGCGGCGGGCCATCTCCTGCGCGCCGTTGAGCTCGCTCTGCTCGCGCTCGGCGCGACGCTTCTTCAACGCCTCAACGTGCTTCCGGTTGGACACAGTGAGCGGCACCGCAATCTTGCGGGGGAGGAGATAATTGCGGGCGAAGCCAGCGCGGACTTTGACTTGATCGCCTTCGCCGCCGAGACCTTCGACGGGTTTGACGAGGAGCACTTCTGTGGAGGCCATGTTGTTTATCAGGTTGAAAGGATTGGGTTTTCGGGGTTTCGCGACGGCCCTTGCCGCCGACGGCGCCGCCAACGGCGGGCCGCTCCAAAATTCCGGGGAGTCCTCAGAAAGGAACGTCCTCGTCGAGGTTCTCCTTGGCTGGCGCCGACGATGGCGTCGCGCGGGGGGCCGGCGAGTTGCGCTCGAAGGA
>CAXRGI010000385.1:0-3042 GCA_964229935.1 Opitutales bacterium | reverse complement strand
GGTTCATCGCGGGTCCTCCCGGTCCCCCGGCCGGCTCGGCGCGGAGATGACGATCGCGCCCAACAGGGCGACGGTGAGCAGCGCGCCGATGATGACGAGGGCGGCCGCGTGGGGTCCCAGCAATTGGAACCCGAGCTCACGGACGGTGAACGGCGCCGGCGGCTTGGCGGCCGTCCGCAATGGCGAGCCGACGATCGCTCCGACCAGCACGCCGAGAACAGCGCCGCCGGCGATGAGCGCGGGCAGGAGTCGGCCGGCGGAGGCCGGGGTGACTTCGGTCTCATCCCGCGACGGGCGCGTCAGCAGCACCGCGAAGAGCACCACCATCGAGATGGCGCCGACGTACACCATCACCTGGGCGAACGCGACGAACTCGGCCCCGGCCCAGAGGTAGAAAGCCGCGATGCCGGCCCAGCTCGCTACCAGCAGCAGCGCGCTGCGGATCAGGTTGCGCAGCGCCATCGCGACCGCCGCGGTGGCGACGGTGAGGAACGCAATCAGGAGGAAGGCGAGGCTCACAGGGGTTCAGGCGTAGCGGTACGTGCGGGGTCCGAGGCCGGCGCTGAGCCGCCGGCCGAGCACGAGGAACGGACCGACGACGAGCGCGCCGGCCATGAGCCAGCGGGCGAAGGCCAGCGGGCCGTTCCAGCCGGCGGAGAGGACCCAGAATGCGGCCGTGAACAGGTTCACGATCGCCAGCGGCACGAGGAATTTCCAGGCAAGCCGCGTGAGCTGGTCGATGCGCAGGCGGGGGAACGTCGCGCGGATCCACATGAACACGAAGAGCAGGGCGAGGAGCTTGGCGGCGAACCAGCAGTAAGACGGAATGAAGCCGAGGGCGGGGAACGGCGCCTGCCAGCCGCCGAGGAAGAGGGTCACGGCCATGCCGCTCAGCGCGCACATCCCGAAGTACTCGGCCATGAAGAAGAGGGCGTACTTGAAGCCGGAGTATTCCGTGAGGTGGCCCGCGATCAGCTCGCTTTCCGCCTCGGGTAGGTCGAACGGCGAGCGATTGGATTCGGCCAGCGCGGCGACGAAAAAGATGAGAAAACCCGCGAAACCCCACGGCGTGAAAACGTGCCATTGCGGGAGGATGCCGAAGAGCCACGCCCCCTGTTTTTCCACGATCACGCTTGTGGAGAGCGTACCCGTGACCAGGACGACCGGCACGACCGAGAGCAGCAGCGGCAGCTCGTAGCTGATGAGCTGCGCGAGGGCGCGCATCGCGGCGAGCAGCGAGTATTTGTTCCGGCTCGCCCAGCCGGCCATGAAGATCGCGAGCTCCGTTGCCGCTCCGGCGGCGAAGAAGTACAACACCGCCGCGTCGAGCTCCACCGGCAGCAGCGTGCGGCCGTACGGGATCACCGCGAAGGTCAGGATGGAAAACGCCAGCAGCGCCACCGGGGCGAGGAAGTGCAGCACGCGGTCGGCTCCGCGCGGCACGATGTCCTCCTTGGTGAGCATCTTGATCCCGTCGGCCAGCGGTTGCGCGAGGCCGTAGGTGCGGATCCCGAGAAAAGGCAGGGGCGCGCGGTTGGGCCCGGGGCGGTTCTGCACGCGGCCGAGGATCTTGCGCTCGGCGAGCGTGAGCAGCGCGAAGAGCGTCGCGAACACCACGAAGAGCGCGACGATCGAGAGGAGGCTGTTGGCCAGCCAGCGCCACGACTCGGGAAGCCAGCCGGTACACGCGTCCCGCAGCGCGACGGGCAGTCGCTCGAGCAGCGGCATCGCGTTCGCGGCGGGGGCGCTCATGGGGCGGGCGTCGGATTGGCCGGAGTATCCGGAGCGGCGGCGGGTGGAGGAGCCGCGGGCGCAGGGGATATTGCGGAGTCCTGGGCGGGCGCGGCAGTCGCGGGGGTTGCTGGAGTTGCGGTGGTGGCGGCGGCTTTCGGCGCCGGCGCGGCCTTGGCGGCCTTCGCCGCGGCCTGCTTCGCCTTCTGTTCCGCGAGTGCGGCGTCGACGCCCGCTGCCTCCGTCGGGTGGATCTGGTGGTAGTATGCGTTCGACTTCGAGAGGTCTTCCCGGTGCAGCAGTAATCCGCCGAAGCGGTCCCGCGTCGCTATCTCGTACTCCTGGTCCATCTTGATCGCGTCGAACGGGCAGACCTCGACGCAGATCTGGCAGCTCATGCAGACGGAGATATCGATGTCGAAGACCTTGGGCCGCTTGAGCGCCTTCCCTTTCTCGTCCCGCTCCATGACGATGTAGATGCACTGCGGCGGACACTCCTTTTCGCAGATCTGGCAGGCCACGCAGCGCATGGTGCCATTGGGGTCGGATGGGTCGTCGTGGACGAGGAATGGGAAATTACGGTAGTTCTCAGGCAGCTTCGTACGCTGCTCGGGGTACTCGGTCGTGACGTAGCGCGCCGGGTCGTGAAAGCTGCCGGCGAGGTTTTTCGCGGTGACCGCGAGGCCTTGGAGGAGTCCGGAGCCGAGCATGGGGAAAGGGGTCAGCGGTCGACTTCGCCGAGCACGATATCGACGCTGCCGAGGATGATGACGGCGTCGGCGACCGTCTGGCCGAGGCACATGTCCTCGAGCACGGTGAGGTTGATGAACGACGGCGGGCGCACGCGGTAGCGGTACGGGTTGGGGCCGCCGTCGCTGATGAGGTAGAAGCCGATCTCGCCCTTCGGTCCTTCGATGCGGCCGTAGGCCTCGCCGGGCTTCGGGCGCAGACCGCGGTTCTTGGCCTTGGCGTCGAGGATGGGCCCGGCGGGCAGGTCGCGCAGCGCCTGTTGCAGGATGCGGATCGACTCCCGCATCTCGAGGACGCGGATCATGTAGCGATCGTAGGTGTCGCCGTGGGCGCCAAGCGGCACGCGGAATTCGAAGCGCGGATAGAAGCCGTAGCCGTCCACCTTGCGGAGGTCGTAGTCGACACCGCAGGCGCGCAGCATTGGCCCCGTGATGCCGGCGTTCACCGCGAGGTCGGATTTCAACACCCCGACGCCCTGCGTGCGGGCCATCAGGATCTGGTTGCCGGTGATGAGCGCCTCGTACTCGTCGAGAAAACGGCCGTAGCCGTCGACTAGTCGCG
>CAXRGI010000384.1:0-2498 GCA_964229935.1 Opitutales bacterium | reverse complement strand
CTACATCCAGGGTGGCGTGGTCGTCGACCAGCCGCAGGGTGTCGTGGGTCGCTCGCCGTTGCGGGTCATTGCGGGGGATCCCCCCGCCGTCATCGATCGAACCCTGCCGCCAAGCGCGGGCGGCGACCGCCAGCGAGCCTGACTCCGCACCGACCGCGGTGGCCAGGCGCCGCTGCGGCGTGCCGGTTACACCCCCCCGAGGAAGTCTTGCTTGCCGACCTCGACCCCGGCTTGCCGGAGCAGGGAGTAGGTCGCGGTGACGTGGAAATAGAAATTCGGTAACGCCCAGCGCTGGATGAAGGGGAGACCGTCCATCTCCAGAGTTCGGGTGCGCAGGGGCACCACGATGTGCCGGGTCTCGGCGCCCTCGAGTTGGGAGGGGCTCACGGTTTTCATCCAGTCGAGGGTCTTGTGGACCCGCGCGATCAGTTCTTGGAGCGTCTGCTCCTCATCCGGAAACTTGGGCGGCTCGAGGCCGGCCAATCGTGCCGTGCTGTTCTTCGCGAAGTCCGTCGACAACTGCACCTGTCGCTTGAGCGGGAACATGTCGGGCGCCAACCGAAGCCCCTCGAGCACTCCCGGCTCCAGCTTTTTTGCCTCGGCATGAGCCTTCGCTTTTTCGAGGATCTGCGCGAGGTTCTGGAGCATGGGGATGAATAGTTCGGACGTGCAGGCGTAAACGCTGAGCGACATGTCGGTCTCCGTGGAGGGGTAATTATTCTGTGATCGAACAGCATGGTAACCGCGAGCGAGGGGCTTGGGGGTATTCGCCAACCATTGCCATTTTGATTCTCATGAGAAACAATAAGGCGGAATAAGGCGTTGGGAGTCTCACCTATGTCGCAGTTCTGGTCTCCGGCCCACATGGCGACCTTCGCCAAGATCATCGACCTGAACGGATTTTCCGCGGCGGCGCGGGCGCTCGGTGTACCCAAGGCGGCCGTGAGTCGCGCGATCGCCGAGCTGGAGGATGAGCTCGGTGTGAAGCTCATGACCCGCACGACTCGTCGGCTCAAGCTGACCCCTGCTGGCGAGCGTCTGCTGCCGGCCTGTCGTGCGATCCTGCAGGCGACGGACGACGCCCGTCGCCTTGCCGCCGAGCTCATCGAATTGCGAAGTGGGCCGCTTCGAGTTCTGGCCGAGCCGACCTTCGGGCGGGTACTGCTCGCGCCGCTCGTGCCCCGGTTCCTGGAGCGCTATCCCAAGATCCCTCTGGATGTGGAGTTGGGGGACCTTTCCTCCGGAATTCCGGTCGAGCACGACCTCGTCATCCGGGTCGGGGAGGACCCTTCGAGCGATCGGGTATCGCGCGTGCTCGGCGCCCCCCCGGCTATCTTGTGTGCCACCCCGACCTATTTGCAGAAGGTCGGTGAGCCCGGGTCCCCGACAGACTTGGCGCGATTCGACATGCTGACCCCGGAGACCCCAACCGGCTCCCAGTTCGTGCTTCGACTCACCCACGGCAAGCGCCGGGAAGAGATCAGCGTCAGCCCCAAGTTGGCCGTGAACGATCCGGCGCTCCTTCACGCTTCGGTGGCCGCCGGACTCGGGATCGGTCTGTTGCCGGAATTCCTGTGCCGTCAGGGGCTGGCTTCGCAGCGCCTCAAACGGGTTTTGCCCGATTGGCGCCCGCCCGAGCAGGCCCCGCTGTGTGCGGTTTATCCCGGACGGCTTGCCGAGGACGAGCGGGTGAAGGCGTTCGTCGATTTTCTCGCCGCCAACCTCGTCCCGGCCCTCGCGGGTTAGAATTCACCACCCCCTGTTTCTCAGCCTGCCCGGCCGGTGCCGGGCAAAAGGACGCCCACGATGTACCGTGCTCCGCTCAAAGACCTGCAGTTCGTCATCCATGAGTTGCTCGATGAGCGCGCGCTGCAAGGCTGCCCCGCCTTCGCCGATTACTCGCCGGAAGTTGCCGATGCCATCCTCGAGGAGGCCGGCAAGTTCGCCGAGAACGTGCTCGATCCGCTCTACAAGAGTTCGGATCGGGAAGGTGCGCGCTGGACGCCCGAGGGTGTCGTGACGCCGAAGGGCTTCAAGGCGGCCTACAAGCAGTATGCCGACGGTGGCTGGGCCGGACTGCGTGCCTCGCAGGAGAGCGGTGGTCAGGGCGCACCCACGATGATCGGCACGGCCGTCGAAGAAATGTGGGCCGCTTCCAACTTGTCATTCAAGCTTTGCCCGATGCTGACGCAGGGCGCCGTCGAGGCGCTTGAGCATTACGGCACCGACCATCAAAAAAATCTCTTCCTGCCGAAAATGGTGAGTGGCGAGTGGACGGGAACCATGAACCTCACCGAACCTCAGGCCGGTTCGGATCTCGCCGCCATCCGCACGCGTGCCACGCCCGAGGGCGACCACTATCGCGTGTTCGGACAAAAGATTTTCATCACCTACGGCGAACATGATTTCACTCCGAACATCATTCACCTGGTGCTGGCACGTATCGATGGCGCTCCGCCGGGCGTGAAAGGCATTTCGATGTTCATCGTGCCGAAGGT
>CAXRGI010000383.1:0-13195 GCA_964229935.1 Opitutales bacterium | reverse complement strand
AGCGAATCGTCCTCCGTGAGTATGCTCAGCAGGTCTTGTTTTGTCAGTTTGATCGTCTCAGCGTTCGGTTTCGGGCGGGTCATGGTTTTCCTTCCTTGGGTGGTTTTTGGTTTGTTCACCCTACCACCTACCATGATCCGCGTTTTTGCTGAACATTCCCGACACTATCGAGCCCGTGGCTTGCTGGCGCCGCGGCTGACAGCCGCGGAGAATGTGGTGGGGCGGACGGCCGCGGGCGGTTCGCCCTACCTCGGAGCTCCCCGCGGATGCCGCGGATCCGACGGATGAGATGAACGTCGTGGAGCGGCACGAAATTACTCCGCGCGGGTTGAGCCACGAAGGAATACGAATCCTCACGATTGATCCCGGCGGTGTAGCCGCGGCTGCAGTCGCGGATTCTGTGGCTGGATCAGCTTCCTCCCTTACCTCCGTTTGCTCCGGGCGACCGGTTTTAACGGTGCGTGGTGGAACCACGAATGGACACGAAGAGCCACGAATAAGGTAGGTTCGGTTACTTTTCCGGCCTTCCCGGTCTTCTGTTCAGAACCTGGTTGGTCGTGATGAAGCCCCGAATCGCTCCGGGGTTTTTTAACCATGGATGCACACGGATGTCACCGATCCGGAGACGGCCACGCTGTGAATCTCGGCAACGCCTTCGACCGCGGGCAGCTTTCGCGTGTTTCGTGGTTCCACCCGTAAATCGCTCCGCGTGGTGGAGACCCCTTGGTCCGTTGTTTCCGAGGTCATTTTCCTCGGGCCGCACGGCCGGCGCCGATCGCTCAGGGCTTGAGCATCTCGGCGTCGGTGAGCACGCGGGTGGAGGCGTCGCGCTCCACGAGATGGTTGAAGCCGGATTGCACCAGCGGAGCCAGGTCGAAGCGGAATCCCTTGGCCTTGGACAGGGCGCCGGCGCGGGAGGAGAGGGAAGCGCGGGTGAAGTTTTCCTTTCGCGGGAGGGCGAGCAGGATGCGGTTTCCCACGCCGCGCACCTCGAGCAGGTAGAGGTCGTCGAAAGCCTCCTGGTAGGTGCGCACCATGGGCTCGTAGAGCCGGTTGTACTCGCGGCTCCAGATGTTGCCCACGGCGACACCCGTCGGTTTCAGCGCCTTGCGCACGGCGCGCAGGAACTCGACGGTCGAGAGCGGCGGGGGCACGCTGTCGGCGCCAAAGGCGTCGAGGAAGATGATGTCGTAGGGTTCCCGCGTCTCCTCGATGAACTTGCGCCCATCGGCCACGATGCCGCGCATGCGGTAATCCTCTCGGAAGCCGAGGAAGCGCCGGGCGACGTCCACCACGTCGGGATTGATGTCCACGCCGTCGATGATCGCCTCGGGGAAGTACTGGCGGATGAACATCGGCAGGGTTCCCCCACCCAGGCCCACGATGAGCACCCGCCGCGGGGTTTCGCAGACCGAGAGACCGGCCAGCGCGACGGGAGCGTAGGGCAGTTCCAGGTGCGCGGGATCTCCGATCTTCACCACGGTTTGCCGCGCGCCGCCACGCTCGAACTGCAAGGTGCGGAGACCGTTGCTCTCCGTGACGATCACCCAGCCGAACGGGCCTTCCTTCTCGAAAAGGGTGACGTCGGCGGCCGGGGCGGCGAGGCAGGTCGAGAGCAGCAACAGCGGCGGGAGGAAAAGGCGGCGCATCGATGGTTCTGGTTGAAGGGTTAGTTCCGCGACTTCAGGAACGCCACGAGGTCGGCGAGCTCCGCCGGCGAGAGGATCACGTCCATGCCAGGAGGCATGAGGGATATTTCCCCTGGCTGGATCTCGGCGACATCCGCGCGGCTGAGGCGGACCTCGGAATCGGGGCCGGTGGCCAGTACGAGTTCATCGGGCGCGTCCTTGCGCACGATACCGGCGTGGGAGCCGCCGCCGCGCAGGTTCACGGTCACGGCCTCGTACCCGCGCACCAGCGTGGCGCTCGGGTACATCACGGCTTCGAGCAGTTCGCGCTCGCTGCGGATGCGACCGATGGCGGTGAGATCCGGCCCCAGGAGTCCGCCGCCGTAACCGATCTTGTGGCAGAGGATGCAGGCCGCCTTGGGGCTGTTGAACAACTCCTGACCCCGGCGGATGTCCCCGCCCGGCAGGGCCGCGGCGACCTCGGCGACGCGGCGGTTTTGCCGCGCAGCGTCGTTGTGCAGGCGGGCCACCAGCGCCTCCGCCTCCTTCTTCACCTCCGGCGAGGAGCGGGCGAAGGTGGTCTTCACCGTGTCCGCCCGGAAGGCGGAGCGTCCCGGCGAGGCCTCGATCGCCGCCAGGAGACGCCGGGCGACGTCGTCGTCAGCGTTGCGCTCGAAGGCCGCCAGCACGCGCGGAAGTTCCAGCGCGCCCACGAGCCGGATCGTGTCGGACAACTCCAGTAGTTGTCCGCGACTCATCGGCATGCGCGCGAGGATCTCGGCGGCGTTCGCGCGGTCGCGAAGGTCCCGGTCCGGTTGCACCGAGCGTGTGATGAACGCGAAAAGTTCCGGTTCGACCGTGCCCGGCGATCGTGAGGCCAACGCCAGCGCCTCGAGCCGGGTGGTCGCGGGCTCCGCGGTCGCACGTCCCACCCGCGCGATCGCCTCCAGCAACGAGGCGGGGGCGTTGCGCGGCAGGCTCAACGCCCGGGTGGTCGCGACGGCCTGATGGCGCACAGCGTCTTCGCGCGAAGCGAGTGCGACCGTGAGGGCTGCAAGCCACGAGGCGGGGGCTTCCTTTAGCCCCGCGGTTGCCATGACCCGCAATGCGATGAGTCCTGAATTTCCCCCGTTCTGAACGGCTTCCGCGAGAACGCCCTGGATCGCGGGAGCGCGCGAGAGGTCCTTCAGCTGCCCCTCCAGACGTTTCCGTTCCTCCTCCGCGGCCGGCGGCTGACGCAGGCGCTGCGCGAAAAAGCCGGCGAGCGCGGCCCCCCAGTCCGCGCGGCGCGCGGCGATCCAGCCCGCTGTCCGCTGAACGAGCGGCGAGTCCGAACCGAGGAACGGCAACACCGCGGCCGCATCGAGCCCACGGGCGTTCATCTGATCAAGCGCGACGAGGGCGGCGCGCTGACGGGCCGGAGGCTGGTTGGAAGCCAGGTCCCGCAGGAGGGGTTCCGCCGCGCCGATCTCGATCAGGGCATGGATGAGAGCGTGATCCATCGAACGGACGGCGGGGTCCTCGGGGGAGCCCTGAGCGCTCACCTTGCCATCGACGGCGAGTCTCGACGCGGCGTGCAGAAGCGAAGGCACCGCGTCCTTCGCGCCGATCCTTCCCGCGGCTTCCGCGGCCAGGCGCGCCAGCGCGGGGTCGGCGGATCCCAGAAGCTGCAAGACGGCGGGCGCAGCCTCGGCATCACGCCACAGGCTGGCCACGTTCAACGCGGCGCGGACGATTCGGGGGTTACGATCGGTGAGCGAGGCGCGCACCGCGGCCCGGGCCTCCGGGCCGGGAATCCGCGCGAGCGTCCAGATCGCCGCCGCGCGAAGCTCGTCGGAGCTTTGCGCTTTCAGCAGCGCGCTGAGCGACGGCACGGCTTGCGCGCCCGCCTGGCCGAGTCGAAACATCGCGCGTTCGCGCACCTCGATTCGCGGGTCGGAAAGCAGTCGGGCCAGACCGGCGCCGTCGAGGCTGTTCCAGGCGATCTGGAGGCCGCGGGGGTCGTTCATCCGCGGCGCACCGGTGCGGCGGACGCGATAGATGCCGCCCAGCACGTCCGGCTTCGCCAGTTGGGAAGTCGGGCAACAGATCTTGTACCAACCGCCGGTGTCGACGACGAGCAGGCTGCCATCGGCGTCCTCCAGCACGTCGGTCGGTCGGAAGTCGGGGTGGTCGGACGTGACGAAATCGGAGTCGACGGTGCGGTAGGTCGAACCTTCGGGCACCAACGTGTGGCGGGTGACTTTGCGCAGGTTGAAGTGGCCGACGAAGAGATTGTCGGCGAAATCCGGGCCGAACACGGTGGAGCGGTAGCCGGTGGTCGCGCTCGGGGCGGAGGCCCCGGCGTGGGTCATGATCGGCATCAGGTCGCCGGTGCGGGGATGGCCGTCGGAGGCGGCGTTTTCCTTGCCGTAGACTCCACCGTAGACGGAGTGAATGATGCCGTCGCGTCGTCCCGCGGCGGGGATCTGGAAGAAGGTGCCGACGAGAAAGCGCTCCCCGGTGGAAGTGAAGGCGACGCCGACGGGATTATCCATGCCGCCGGTCAGCACGGGCTCGAAGCCCGTGCCGTCGGGCCGGGAGCGGAAGATATGGGAGGCACGCGTCACGAAGGCGCGCCCGTCGCCCAGCGTGTGGCGCTGTTCGGCGAATGCTCCCTTGGTCCAGTAGAACCAGCCGTCGGGCCCGAGTTGCGGGCCGTGCACGTCGTTGGCGCAGCCGGTGAGGGTCTTGCCGTCCCACCAGACCTCGCGTTTCTCGGCCACCCCGTCGCCGTCGGCATCCGTGAGTTTCCAGATGTGCGGCGGTGCGGCCACGAAGAGCGAACCATCGTGAAACAGCGCGCCTTGAGGGAACATCATACGATCGGCGAACTCCGTCGCGCGCTCGAAGCGTCCGTCGCCGTCGGCATCCTCCAGACGAACGATGCGGTGGGGTTTCTCCTCGAGTTGTTTGGGGGCCCGCTCGCTGAGGCCCGAGGAATCGGTGGCGTAGAGCCGGCCGGATTCGTCGAAGGCGATCGAGATCGGCCGGTTCACGATCGGCGGTCCGGCGACGAGTTCGACGGTGAAGCCGTCCGGCACGGTGAGCGTCTGCTGCTCGAACTTGAAGGAGGCCGCCTGGACGGCGACGGCGATCAGGCTGGCGGCGGCCGCCAGCCGCCGGGTGGTTTTCCGTTGCGGGAATGGCACAGGGGGGAAAGGCACGACGTTCCCAGCGCAGAGCCCGCCGCCGGGAGTGGCAACGCCGAATCCTGCGCGCGCGGCGCGCTCAATCCCGGTGCGCGCAAGCCGCGTGGAAAAGCCCCGCTTGGCGGGCGGTGAGGCCCGGGGCGAGGAACTCGTGGGTGAAGTGTTCCTCGCGGCGGGGAGCAACCAGACCGGCAACCCGGCCGTCGATCGCCGCGTCCAGAAATCGCCCGATCGCGGCATGGGCCTCGTCCTTGGCTTCGTTTTCGGTGAAGCGCACCACGTGGGCTCCACCCAATTCCTGGAGCAGCGCCTCGAGCACGCTGCCGGCGAAGACCAGGCCGAGGATTGGCCGCCCGGTGAGGAAATAGGGGTACGTCTTGGACGGCGAGTAAGCGGGGTCGTTGGAACCGGGCAGGAGCAGAACGTCGGCCTGTTCCTGCAGCCGTAGACATTCCAGGTGGCCAAGCCGGTGCGGTATCTCGTGGACCAGGTCAGCCACCCCGAGTTTTTCCGCGAGCGGCAGAACGGAGGGGCGTCCTTCACCGGGCGCGACGTAGCTGGTGCCGAGGAAATGAAAACGCAGGCGCGCGGCCCGTTCCGGGTGCGCCTCGCGGAAACGCCGCACGGCGTCGAAGAGCACCGTGAGCGCGTGCGGGGTGACCGGGCCCGAGGCGCCCGTGTACACCAGGTGCACTTCGCCCGCGGCGCGCGTGAAGCCGGGGTTCGGGGCGGGCCAGCGGCGGGCCGCCCCGAGGTCCTCCGCGCTGGCGCCGAACCGGATCGTCTCCGCCGGAACGCCGGCAAGCCGCGGGTAGCGCGCGCGCAGATCCGCGATGTAATCGGGCGACACGCTCATCACGCCGGAGACGCGCCGGAAGGACCAGCCTTCCAGTGTCCACGCCACGAGCCGGGCGAAACGGTATTTCCAGCCGCCGGGCGGCGGACGTGATCCCGGGCGTTGATAGTAGTCCGTGCGCCACGGATCCTGCATGTCGAACACGTAGGGCACGCCGCGGAGCCGCCGCCAGATCCGCCCCAACGTGAACGTGAAGAACTGCGTGGTGGAAAAGAAAACCAGGTCGAACTTCTCGCGCCGGAGCAGACGCAGGCCGGCGAACAGCATCGGGAGCCAGCAACGCAGGCCGGCGTTGCCGACGCCGATCAACCGGGTCCAGCGCGGCGAAAACGCCTTTATCTCGATGATTCGCACGCCGGCCGGGAGGGTTTGGGCCAGCTCCTCCTCGATCACACCGCTCTGACGGTCGCGCGCGATGCAGAGCACGACGGGTTCCCAGCCGCAGGCGGCGTAGTGCGGCAGGCTCATGCGCACCCGCTGGTGATCGGGCGCGTTGAGCGGGGGGAAGTGCGGGCTGACGATCAGCAGCCGGCGGTTTGGCGTCAGCCGGCTCATCCTGACCGCAGGCGGCCGGGCGCCGCGCCGGTGTCGTTCAATCGAGATAGACCTCGCATACGCTCCAGGAGGAGTCCTTCCGTTCGGCGAGATTACGGATGATCAGGTAACGGCCCGCTACGCCCGTCGGCAGCTCGATCACCGTGCGGTTGCGCTGGCCCGCGCCCTGCGCCACGGCGGGGCCGGGACGCGCGGGCTCGTCGGTGACGTGCACGCTGTAACGTTCCGGGAAGTCCGCGGCGCGGGCGGTCTGGTCGAGGGTGACGCGGCGGAACGGACGGCTCACGTGGTAATCCAGCTCAAGCCACTCCTCGCCCAGCGCGGGCACGGTCCAGCGGGAGGAGGTCTTGCCGTCGACCGTGTTGCCGGCGCCGGAGGCGGGATTGGCGCGAACCTTGGGCGCTCCGCGGCGGTTGGCGGCGATGGCACCGGTGGCATAGCGGGCGTCCTCGGCGAGCGCGGCTTCGGAAGCCAGGCCAGCCGCAAGGCTGGCGGCGGTCTCGTCGTTTGCTCGCGCGAGCAGCGCCACGAGGTTCTTGCGCGAGGCGTCGTCCTTTGACGCCTGCAGGAGTTGACGAAGCGCTTCGCTGCGCGCGGGGGTCCACGCGTCGCGAGCTTTGTCGAGCGTTTGAACTGCGGCGGCGCGGGCGGCTTCGCGGGAGGCGGGGGTGCCGGCGGTATTCGCAAGTGCGGCCAGCGCGGGAAGAGCGGATGCGTCGGACCAGCGGGCGAGCGTCGCGACCGCGGCGGCGGAAAGTTTTTCTTCCGGCCGTGCGGCTAAGCGAGCGGCGCACGCCGCGCTCGCCTCTCCTCCGAGCCGCGGGAGCGTGCCGAGGAGGCGCTCGGCGGCTTCCGGCTCGGACTTCTCGATCGCGGTGAAAAGTGGCTGGGCGCGTGTCGCGGAATCCGGACCGCGTTGGGTAATCGCGACGACGGCGCGCAGGGCCCGGGTTCGCTCGGTGTCGTCCGTGGCCGCCACGGCCCACGATATCACCTCGCTTTGGATGGAGTAGGGCCCGATGTCGGCGAGCGCCGCGAGGGCCGCACTGCGCACGGCGGCGTCGGTCTCGCCCCGGGTGCGCAGGAGGAGCGGAATCCCCTCGGTGAGGTTGCGCGCCGCGATGGCCTCGAGGGCGGAGGAACGCAGGGCGCGATCGCCTTTCTCGGCTGTCGCAAGGATTGTTTCCGAGACTCCCGGACCCTTGAGGCGGGCGAGGCTCCGACGGGCGGCCTTGGCGGCGTCCTCGGTGCCCTGGGCCGCACCGAGCAGAAGCGCGACGATCTCCGGGGAGCCCGGCAGCAAGCCCAGCGCGTCGAGCGAGGCCTCGCGGATTTCGCGGTTGGAGCTACGGGCGCTGCTGGAGATGGCGGGGACCGCTGTCGCCGCACCCGCGCGGGCGAGAACCCCGATCGCGGCCACTTGCGTCGGGGTATCCCATCCGGTCAGTCCCGAGGCCAGCAGGCTCATGCGATCCGGCGAGGGTGCACTGGAGATCGCCTCGAGCGCGACTTCCTTGCGGGGCCAGTCGGAGCCCTGCAGCGCCTCCTTCAGACGGGCGAGACTCGCCGCGGGGTCGCGATCCGCCATCTGCCGGAACGCGGCGAGGCGGACGGCCGCGGGAAGGGATGTTTCCCCCTCGATCTCGCGCAGCGCGCCAAGTGCGGCATCGCGGGGCAGGCCGGGGGCGGCAATGAGGCGTGCGGCCGCGCGGGTGGCCGGCGTGACGCCGGTGGCCGACTTGATCGCGGCGTCCGCGGCGGAACCTCCGATGGCCCCGAGCGCGCCTACGGCGGCGATCGCGGTGGCGGAGTCTTCGAGTTTGGCCAGCCGAGCCAGCGCCGGGACAGCCGAGGCCGTCCGGCGGGAACCGAGGGCGTTCATCAGGGAAATCCGGTGGGCCCCGGAGGCCTTCTCCAGCGCCGAGATGAACATTTGGTCGACCGCGGAGCCGGGGGCGCTTTCCAGCGCGAGACGCGCTAGTTCGCAGTCGCGCGGATCCTCCAGCATGTTCGCGAGAGGACGGTAGTCCGCGGCGCGCTCCGCGGGCGGAAGGGCGGCGAGCACCGGTCCGAGGCGATGGGCGGCAGCCTGCCGCGCGGCGAAAGTGGCATCCCGATGACGCAGGACCGCCAGCAGAGAACCGCGCAACGCGGTCAGCTTGGCGGTGTCCTTGCCCGCGGCGACGATCTCGCGGTCAAGGGCCTCGAGCGCGGATTGATCGCCCGAATAGGTGAGCGAGGCGAGGGCGGGCGCGCGTTCCGCGGCGCGGGCGGAGCAAAGCGCGGACACGGCGAGCGCCGACAGGAGACAAAGGGAGGGGAAGAAGCGGTGATGCATGGTGGTTTCTTTCGCCTCAGAGGAGTACGTAGCCGGCGCGGCGCGGACGGTCGAGGAGGCTGGCGGCGAGCGGATCGCCGATGATTTCCTCCTTGGCTGGGTCCCAGCGGACCGGCCGGCCCACCTTGGCGGCGATGACGTTGAGATGGCAGATGGAGGCTGTGCGGTGACCGACCTCGACGTCGGCGATCGGGTGGCGGCGCGTGCGCACGCAGTTGAAGAAGTCGAGGTGATGGTGGTCGCTGGCGTAGAGGTGGATGTCCTCGCCGCGTAGCGGACGAGCGGCGAGCTCGGGCGGGTCGGTCTCGAGGAAATCATCGCGCGAGACCCAGACCGTGCCCTTGGTCCCCCGGAACTCGATCATCGACTTGGCGAGGTCGTCGTCGCGCTCGACGCGGATGCCGTTGGCATAGACGTGCGTCTGGAAGGCGCAGCCCTCGTAGCCCTTGGGGATAAATTCGACGGGGCCGCCGCCGTCCATGCCGAGGGCGTTCTGGATGATGTCGAAGTGATGCGCACCCCAGTCGCCGTTCTTTCGGCCGCCGTATTCGAAGAAACAGCGCCAGCCGCCCCCGTAATCGCCCTTCACGCGCTTCTCGTTGTAAGGACGCCACGGGGTGGGGCCGAGCCAGCGGTCGTAGTCGAAGCCCGCGGGTACCGGCTCCTCGGGGAGCGGCAGCGCCTCGGGGAATTTGCCGAGGCGGGTGCGGATCACCTGGATATCGCCGATCCAGCCGTTGCGGACGATCTCCGCCGCCTTGCGGAAGGACTTGTTGGACCGTTGCTGGGTTCCGGTTTGGAGGATGCGTCCGTGCGAGCGGGCGAGGCCCACCAGCGTGCGGCCCTCGCGGACGGTGAGCGTGAGCGGCTTCTCGCAATAGACGTCCTTGCCGGCGCGCATCGCGGCGGCGGATACGGGAGCGTGCCAGTGGTCAGGCGTGCAGACGAAGACGATGTCGATGTCGTCCCGCGCGACGAGTTCCTCGTGGGTGGCGAAAATGCGCACGTCGCCGGAACGCCCGCCCGCGTCATTCGCCTTGCCGTAGCTCGTCTCGATGCGGTCGCGCATCTTCTCGGCCTTGGAGCGGACGACGTCGCACGTCGCGACCACCCGACAGTCGTCGGTCAAGCCCAGCAGCGTGCCGGCGTGGGCGTTGCAGATGAGCCCGTTCCCCACGAGACCGATGGTGAGGCGGTTGCTCGGGGCGGATTTGCCGAGGAGGCGGGCGGAAATGAACCGCGGCGCGAGGCCGGCGGCGACAATACCGGGGATGCCGCGGCGGAGCAGCGCGCGGCGGGTGAGGGGATTGCTCATAGGGTGAACGGAACATCCGCGGCGCGCGGTGCCGCCGCAAGCCCCGAGCCTCGGAGTCAGCGAGAGGCCATCGCCCGCGTCACTTCGGCGGCGACGTGGCGCAGGATCTCCCGGTTGCGCGCGTGACCGACCGTGAACGTGACCAGGATGAAGCGCCCGCCGCCCGGCAACTCGACGTAGATCGCGTCATGGCGGGTCTGGCTCGTCCAGCCGGCCTTCGACCAGAGGCGGGCGCCGGCGGGCAGGCCCGGCCCCGAGAATTTCGCCTGGTCATCCGGATCGGCGGTTTCAGCGGTGTGGTCCCGTTTCATCAATGCCAGCATCTCGCGGCTGCGGGTCGCCGAGACGCACTTCTCCCCGACCATCTCGACCAGCAACCGCGCGGTGTCGTCGGTCGTGAGCATGTTGCGCTTGGGCTCGAAGAGTCGGATCGCCTGGGATTCGCGGCCGTAGGGTCCGTCGCCCCACGGCTTCTTGTGGGCGTAGACGCCGGCGTAGCCGAGCCCGGCGAAATAACGGGTCACCGCGTTACGCTGCTCGAACCAGCCCCGGATCTCCGCGTCCGGCAATTCCGGGCCGCTGGTGGTGCCGGTCAGCAGGTCGATGAGGTAGTGCGTCGCGTCGTTCGAAGAGTCCACGATCATGTCCTTCATCGCGCGCCGCACCTCGGGGGTGTCGGCGAGGCGTCCGTCCTCCATCCAGCGATGGGTGGCGGCGAGGTAGAACAACTTGATCACGCTCGCGGGGTAAATCATCTCGCCGCCGCGCACGGACCCGCGGACCGGGCGGGCGGGATCCCGGAGGTCGACCAGTGTCACGGCGATCTCCTCGGGTTTGAGTTTCTCCGGCGCGAAGCGCGTGAGGGTGGAGCGCACGGCGGCGTCGGCGACGGATTGGACGGACGGGGATTGCGCGAACATGGCGGGGGTCAGAAGGAGGGCGGCGAGCACTCGGCGCATGGGCGGACGAACGGGGGTGGGCGGTCCCGGCGCAAGCTGGGCGGAGGTGAAGTGTCGGGTAGGAAAGGTCGGCGTTGTGCTGGGGCTTGATGATGCCCTTGCTGCCAGGACTCCGGGCTCGCCGGAGACCCCATGAAAACCCTGTCCCTCGTTGCTCTTTCTGTTCTCGCGTCGCTGCAGCTCGTCCGCGCCGCCGCGGACCGGCCGAATATCGTGATCCTGTATGCCGACGACATGGGGTACGGCGACCTCGCGATCCAGAATCCTGAGTCGAAGATCCGCACGCCGCACCTCGACCGTCTCGCCCGCGAGGGCCTGCGCTTCACCGACGCGCACAGTTCCTCGGGGGTATGCACCCCCAGCCGCTACGCGATGCTCACGGGCCGGTTCCATTGGCGGAAATTCCACGGGATCGTGAACAGCTTCGGTCCTCCGTCGTTCGATGCCGCCGAGCTCACGCTGCCCGAGTTGCTGAAGTCCGCCGGTTACCGCACGGCCTGCATCGGGAAATGGCACCTCGGGTGGAACTGGGACGCGATCAAGCGTCCCGGCGCCGCGCCACATCCGAAGAACGGTTACGCTCCGGGGGATTTCGACTGGACGCGGCGCATCCCGGGCGGACCGCTGGACCACGGCTTCGATTACTATTTCGGCGACGACGTCCCGAATTTCCCGCCGTACGCGTGGTTCGAGAACGACCGCGTGATCACCACGCCGACGGAGCCCCTGACCATCACACCGCAGACCGCCGAGGGAAACTGGGAGGCGCGGCCGGGGCCGATGACCAAGGGCTGGGATTTCCACGCGGTGATGCCGCGCCTCACCGAGCGCGCCGTCGGCTGGCTGCGGGAGCAGCGCGGCAGCAAGCAGCCGTTCTTTTTGTATTTTCCCTTCACCTCGCCGCACGCGCCGATCGTGCCCTCGCCGGAGTTCGCCGGGAAATCCAAGGCCGGTGGTTACGGGGATTTCATGGAGCAGACCGACGACACGGTGGGCCGGGTGCTCGCCGAGCTGGCGGCCGGAGGCTTTGCGGAGAACACGATCGTGATCTTTTCCGCCGACAACGGCCCCGAGCAGTACGCCTATCCCCGTATTCAGAAGTTCGGGCACCGCAGCGCCGGTCCGCTGCGAGGCCTGAAGCGCGACCTCTGGGAGGGCGGGCATCGGGTGCCCTTCATCGTGCGCTGGCCGGCCGTGGTGCCGAAGGGCACGGTGACCTCCGCGCTGTGCAGTCAGGTCGACCTGATGGCGACGATTGCATCCGCGGCGGGCCTGGGACTTCCGCCGGACGCGGCCCACGATAGCCATGACCTTCTGCCGGTTTGGAAGTCGCCTGGTTCCGCGAGTCCGCGTCGCACCATCGTGCACAACACCAATGCCGCCGGTTACGCGGTGCGCCACGACCAATGGTTGCTGGTCGCGGCGAAAAGCGGCGCGGTGAGCCGGGTGCCGGAGTGGTTTGATCCCGCCCATGGCTACGCGCCCAACGACCAGCCGGGTGAGCTCTACGACCTGGCCGCCGATCTCGGCCAGCGTCGCAACCTTTTCAGTGCGGAGCCCGCCAAGGTGGCTGAATTGCAGGCTATGCTGGCGCAGGTGCGCGCCAAGGGCCAGGTGCGGTGAGACCTCCGGTGACTTGTGTGATTCGCCTGCACGCCTTGAGACGCGCGCCGGGCGGCCCGCGCGCTTGATGTAGGCTACCGTTGCTTCCGAGAATCGTCGTATTGCGACTTGCGCCGTCCGGTCTGACCCGGCGATGTGCCGTCTACCCTGAGGCCTCGTGTGCAAATGAACAAAAAACGAATCGTCATTCCGGCAGTAACACTTCTCCTCCTCGCTTCTGTAATCCGCGAGCATGCGAGCCGAGTGCCGACTTCGGATGGCTCTGCTCCCGCCGTACCGGCTTCGAATGCGCCGGCGGATCGGCGTGAGACGCTCCCGCCAGTGGCGGCAGGTGTGGTCTATTCCTCCCTTGCCGAGTCGACACAAGTCATCATCGCGAACCGCGCCCTGCTGGAGGAGTTGCTGGAGGCCGCGCGCGTTCGTCGCGGGCAATTGCTGGAGACGATGCGGTCGAATCCCGCGGAGGCCCTGCGGTATGCCATCCCCGACTCAACGAGGCGGAGCCTTCCGGAGGCGGTTCTGGCTCTGCTGGAACGCCGGATCGACGCCTTCGGCGGCATTAAGACTTTTCCGGTCTGTGTTCCCGGGGTGAGGGACGTGGAGCGCTTCGTGGTGGTGGAAGGCCAGCGCTGGCGCGCCTATTTCGCCGGAGACCGCCCGCAATCCGGACGGCAGGGCCCGGTTCCGATTCACGGCATCGCGCTTGATGGGATCATGGCTGTTTCCGATC